>JAEYOR010000060.1 GCA_023411615.1 Actinomycetes bacterium | reverse complement strand
CCCTCGGTGTCGCGGGAGCACCACTCTTGGACGTGTGGGTGGTGTGGATGTGCGGGGGAGTTGGTGCCGGGGTCGGGTTTACGGTGCTGGCGCGACGGGACGCTCAGTCCGCGCCCAGCACACCCGCGTCCATGCGGAGTGATCGGTCAGCCAAGGTAGCCGCCTCATCCGCATCGTGAGTGACAACAATCCAGCTCGCCCCGGACTCCTCAAGCACTCGCCGCACATCGGCGCCCAGCCGTACCCGTAGATCCGCGTCGAGGGCGCTAAGCGGCTCGTCGAGGAGCACGAGCCGGGGTTGCGGCGCGAGCGTACGCGCCAAGGCGACACGTTGACGCTCGCCCCCGGACAGTTCCGTCACCGCGCGGTCCTCGGCGCTGGGCAGGCCGATCATGTCGAGCAGCTCTGCCACGCGGGCGGCACGCTCCGCGCGTGGCACCCGCCGCAACTCAAGGGCAAAAGCAATGTTGTCTCCCACGCTGAGATGGGGGAACAGTTGGCCATCCTGGAACACGAGGCCAAAACCCCGCCGGTGGGCTGGCACGCGCGAGACCTCCTCGCCGTCCCAGCAGATCGAACCTGTCGACTCGACGACGCCGGCAAGAGCGAGCAGCAAGGAAGACTTCCCAGAACCCGAGGCGCCCACGAGGGCAAGGGAGGTGCCCGCGTCAAGGTGGAAGGATGCGCCATCAACCGCCACCCGGGGCGGCGAGCCTGCGTACGTGACAGTGAGATCAGTGACCTCAAGGCCTGCGGTCATCGCGCGCTCCTCCTGCGTCCCTCAACGGCCATCATGACGCCACCCGCGAGCACCGCCAAGACGACAGCCCCGGCCGACGCTGTGGCGACATTCTCTGCGCCCGGCCGGCCAAGGAGGCGCACGATCGTCGTCGGCAGGGTTGGCGTGCCGGGCCGCGCCAAGAAGACAGACGCGCCAAACTCACCGATCGCCACGGCAAAGGCGAGCCCAAAGGCGGAGGCGATCGCGGGCTTGAGGCGCGGGATCACGACCCGCCGCAATGCTTGGACCGGGGAAGCGCCAAGAGTGGCGGCGGCGGCGCTCTGGCGAGGGTCGAGGCTGTCAAGAGCGGGAGCGAGAATTCGCACGACAAGTGGCGTTGCGACGAGCGCCTGCGCCGCGATGAGCAGCGCGTACGTGCCAGCGTCGCCCCAATTGCGCATCGGAACCGCGAGAGCAACGAGCAGCCCCACACCCACCACCACCGAGGACACCGCAAGTGGGCCAACCGTGAGCGCCCGCACCCAACGGGCCCGGGGGTGAACAGCCGCCGCGACCACGGCGGCGGAGGCGACGACGAAGGCAGTGATCGCGGCCACGAGAGCGATCCAGAGCGACGTGATGACGGAGTCGCGCAGTGCGCCCCCGCCGGTGCCAAAGAGATTGCGATACGCGTCGAGGGTGTACATGCTGCCCACACGGACTGAGCGGTGAAGGAGTGCGACGATCGGCAACAGCACGAGCGCGAGCGCGGGGGCCATGGCCACTGCGATGGCGGCAACATTCGTCCTGCGAGCGCGCGGTCGCAGGGGGGCCGCTTGGGTCGCGGCCCGTGCCGGAGCGCGGGTCATCACACCGACGCCCGCAGCGACTGCCGCAACGAGGCAGGCCTGGATGAGGGCGATGAGCGCGGCGCTGCGGAGATCGAAGAAGGCGGTGAGTTCGAGGTAGGCCGCCGTTTCGAGAGTCTGGATCCGAGTGCCACCAAGCACGAGGACGATCGCAAATGACGTGGAGCAGAACAAGAACGTGATGGCCGCCGCGCCGCCCACCGAACGGCGCACGGCCGGCCAGATCACGCGCCGCGCGGCCTGTGCAGGAGAGGCGCCAAGAGTGCGCGCGGCCGCGACAAGGCGTTCATCGAGACCTTCGAGCGCGGGCCCCACCGTGCGCAACACGACGGCCACATTGAAGAAGGCGAGGGCAGCGACGATCGCCGGCACGCCGTGGCGCGTGCCAAGCGCGGGGATGAGGTCGCGCTGGAGAGTGAGAAAAGCAAGAGCGACCACAACGGTGGGAAGCACAAACGGGGCGGTGAGAGCCGCCGCGATGACGCGCGAGCCAGGCCAGCCACGGCGGTAGAGAGCCCATGCCGCAGGCAGGCCCACGGCCAGGGTGAGTGCGGTGCCAGCACCTGCCAGCCACAGCGTCGTCCCAGCTGCGTCGACGACGCTGCGAGCCGATACCCCGGCGCCGTCCTGCCCGCCACCGAGGACGGCCCGCCGAACAGTGGCCAAGAGTGGCCACGCAAAGAAGACGCCTAAGAACACGACGGGGACCGCCGCGGCGATTGCCGCGACAGTCCCGCGCCGTGCGATAAGGGGCATGGCGTCAGCGGCCCTCGATCACAATCTCGGTCCACTCGCGCAGCAAGCGGTCGCGGTTTGCGTTGATGTCCGCTGGGTCCATGACGACGGGGTTGTCGGCCAGCGGAGCGAACTGCTCCCACTCGGCAGGGATCGTCGCCGTGGGGGAGATCGGGTAGACGTACATGCTGCCCGGGAGCGCGCTCTGCACCGTGTCGCTGAGAAGCCAGTCGACAACGGCCTTCGCGGCCTCCGGGTTCTCGGCGCCTTCCAGCACGCCCGCGTACTCGGTTTGGCGGAAGCACGTGTCGAGCAAGGCCGCGGTGGTCGGCTCGCCGTCGATCACCTCAGAAGGCGGCGAGGAGGCGTAGCTGAGGACGATGGGGAAGTCGCCACCGTAGTTGGGGGCGGAGAAGTCGACGAAGTACGTGTCCGACCATCCGGCCGTCACTTTGAGGTCGTTGTCACGGAGTTGACGCCAGTAGTCGGCCCACCCGTCGCCCAAGGTGGCGTACGTCGCGAGTAAGAGTGCGAGGCCCGGCGATGAGGTGGTGGGGTTGGAGACCGACACCTTGCCGGCGTATGCCGGGTCAAGGAGATCATCGAACGTCGCGGGTGCCGGGTTGTCCGCGTCAAAGGCGGAGAGGTCGACGTTGAAGCACACGTCGGAGAAGTCGATGGCCGTCAACTTGCCGTCAACGGACTCGACCGCGCCGGGCGACACGTAATCCGCGAGCGCACCCGAGGCGATCGCGCGGGAGGCGAAGGTGTTGTCGATGCCGTAGACGGCGTCGCCAAGAGGAGCACCCGCAGTGAGAGAGATCTGGTTGGTGAGAACGCCCGCGTCACCTACGGGCTCAAAGGTGACATCAATACCTGTGGTGGCCGTGAAGTCAGCAATCACGTCATCTGGCAGTGCAAAGCTGTCATAAACGAGGACGGTGACGGAACCGCCCGCCGCTGGGCCAGCGTCGGCCCCCGGGCTTGCTGCAGCAGCGGACGACGCCGGGGCGTCGCTGCCGCTCGAGCAGGCACCAAGCAGCAGCGCACCTGCTGCGGCGACCGAGATGATCATTGAGGTTTTCATGGTTCCTCCTATGTCAGGAGGGGACGAGACTCGACTCCCTACGCCGGTGCGAGCCGGATCAGGTTCGAGGGTCTGCGGCTTGTCCGCACTCTCAGCGCTCTTGCCTTGCGGCGAAGCGCTCCCCTGTCGTGTGCTGTCACCTTACCCCTGATGCCGTTCAGGAGGTAAATCGCCTGCTACATCGGCTGAATGAGGTCTCTGATGCGTTCGAGCTCGGGGCGGTGGGTGAAACGCGCATAGTCGCCGCGACGGTATCGCGCGAGGATGCCGGGCAGGCGCGCTGGCCAGAAGGCGGGCATGCGGGCGCGGGCGTCCTCAAAGGTTGACTTCTCTGCAAGAAGGTCGAGCGTCGCCTCGTTGGCTGGTGGCATGTGCGAGGCGAGACGTTCGCGGAGCGCGCGAGCGCGGGAGGCGAGCACTTCATATCGGTTGCGCCGTGCCTTCATCGCCACCCGTACTTGACCCCACAGCGAACTGGGCGGCACTCCAATCTGGTTTGTGCCGTGCACCCGGTAATCGATGAGCGGCGTCGTCTCCACCTCGAGAGTGCCGAGAGTGGCGGCGATGAAGGCGAGCCACTCATCGTGAATGAAGCCCGGCGGGATGGGCAGGGCCGGTTCGAGGAGGTCGCGGGTCAACATCGCCGTGGCGCCCGTGATGATGTTGCGGCGAATGAGTGCGGAGGGAGCGTTGCGCTCGCGGATGGCGCTCAGCTCGCTGTCGCTGACGGCGTAGGCCTCAAAGAGTGTGCGGTCAGTCGGCTCGCCATTGCCATCGATGAGCCGGGCGTCCGTGAAGATCATCGCGCGCGGGCCGGCGTCAATGAGGCGAGGGACGAGCGTGGCGGTCTTCGCCGGGTGCCACACATCGTCGTGATCCGAGAGAGCAATGACGTCGCCGGTGCAGGCGCTGAGCGTGCGAGAGAAGTTCGCGACAACGCCGCCCGCTCGGTCAGTGAAAGCGATGCGGACCACCTCGCCGCGAGGGTGCTCCGCGGCGATCGCGCGGATGCGCTCCACCGTCGCGTCGCTTGAGCCATCGTCTCCCACCACGACCTCGGTGACGGGGAGCTCTTGATCGAGGATGCTGCGGAGCTGAGCGTCGATGTAGTCGCCGCTGTTGTACGTGCACAGGGCGACGGAGACAGTGGGGGAGGTTTTCGCTGAGGTCATCGTGCTAGGCGTGAGGCTGGGTGGCCCACCAGGTGTGGGCATCGACGGCAGACGTGACCGTTTGATCGAGGCTGTACGCCGCACGCCAGCCGGTGAGCGCCGTGACCGCGGAGACATCGGCGATCGACTCAGCGGGATCACCTTCGCGGCGGGGAGCGATGATCGGCTCGAGATCGGAGCCCATCGCCTCAGTGATGAGGGCAACGACATCGCGCACCGACGTCCCGACGCCAGTGCCGATGTTGAGTGCGGTGTGGCCCGACGCGGTGGCGAGCCAATCGAGCACGGCCACATGAGCGTCGGCGACGTCAGCCACATGGATGAAATCGCGGATGCACGTGCCGTCAGCGGTCGGGTAGTCGTTACCCAAGATCACAGGTGCCTCACCGCGCGAGACGCGATCCATCACGATCGTCACAAGGTTGGCGATGGTGCGGTCCGCAAGGACCGGCCGTGAACTGCCTGCCACATTGAAGTACCGCAACGACGCCCCACGGAGCTGGCCAGCGCGGGCTGCGGCGTCAACGAGCACCTCGCAGGCAAGCTTGGTGGCGCCATAAGGATTGAGGGGCAAGGTGGGGTGCGACTCATCAACGCGACCGCTCACCTCGCCGTAGACGGCGGCGGAAGACGAAAGCAAGAGCGACGGAACGGCAGCCTCACGCATCGCATCGATCACGGCCACCGTGCTCGCGAGATTGACGCGGTAGTAGTGCCCCGGCCGCTCAATCGACTCGTCAACGCGCTTGAGAGCGGCAAAGTGAATGACAGCGTCGGGCCGACGCTCACGGAAGTGACGCCCGAGCGTCTTCCCCGCACGGTCGCTCGCCAGGTCGAGCTCAAGCACCTCAACATCGCTGAGGCGAGCGCTGTCACCGGTGGACAGATCGTCGATCACCAGGACCTCGTCGCCGCGGCCTTGCAAAGCGTCGACGGCGTGCGCGCCGATGTAGCCAGCACCGCCAGTCACCGCGACTCTCATGGCGCCAGCGTAGTTGGTCGGCTCGCGGCGTTTGCGCTTGCACCCACCTGACATAGGTCCCGGGGTGTGCTCGTTATGATCGACTCGTTGCTAAACCGCCGGCCGAGTGCCCCGCCTCCCATGATTGGATGCACATGATTCCCGCTGCCAAGCCCTACATCGGCGCCGAGGAGCGCGAGGCTGTCAACCGCGTTCTCGAATCCGGCATGCTCGCGCAAGGCCCCGAGGTTGCCGCATTCGAGCAAGAGTTCTCTGAGGTGGTCGCTGGCCGTGAGTGCGTAGCCGTCAACTCAGGCACCTCCGCTTTGCACATGGCATTTGTCGCCGCAGGGATCGGTCCTGGTGACGAGGTGATCGTCCCGTCGTTCAGTTTCGCGGCAACCGGCAACTCGGTGGCCCTCACCGGCGCCACTCCCGTGTTTGCCGACATCGAGGGTGACTACTTCAACTTGGACCCGGCCGCCGCTGAGGCCGCGATCACCGAGCGCACCAAGGCGATCATGCCCGTGCACCTGTACGGCCACCCTGCCGCGATGGATGCGTTCACCGCGCTCGCGGACAAGCACGGCCTGCTGCTCTTCGAGGATGCCGCCCAGGCCCATGCCGCCTCGCTCAACGGCACCCCGGTGGGCGCCTTCGGCATCGCCGGCTCCTTCTCCTTCTACCCCACCAAGAACATGACCTCGGGTGAGGGCGGCATGGTGACCACCGGCTCGGGCGAGTTTGCCCGCACCGTTCGTCTTCTTCGCAACCAGGGCATGGAGAAGCGGTATGCGAACGAGGTGGTGGGATTCAACACGCGTATGACGGACCTTCACGCGGCGATTGGTCGCGTGCAGTTGCGTCGCCTCGCCGAGTGGACTGCGGCTCGTCAGGCGAACGCCGCGTACTTCGACGCAAACCTTGAAGGCGTCGTCGTGCCGCCGGTCGCTCCCGGCGCGGTGCACGTCTACCACCAGTACACAATCCGCGTTGAGAACGGCGACCGCGACGCGTTTGCTGCGGCGCTCGCAGAGCGGGGCGTCGGGTCCGGCGTTTACTACCCGACGCCCATCCACCGACTCCCAAGCTTTGGCTTGGAGCTTGACCTTCCGGTGACCGAGAAGGTGGCGCTCGAGGTGTTGTCGCTCCCGGTGTACCCAGGTTTGACGGACGCAGAGCGCGACCAGATCGTCGAAGCGGTGAACGCTGTCGCCAAGGCAGGTGCGTGATGACGCTTCGTGCGGGAGTCCTTGGCCTCGGTGTGATGGGCCGTCACCACAGCCGTGTCCTGTCCCAACTTGACGGTGTCGAGTTTGTCGGGGTGTGCGATCCCGCTGACAACGTCCCGGACGAGGTGCAAGGCCGCGCCGTGGTCGCGGACCTCGAGGCATTCCTCAAACTAGGTGTCGACTACTGCGTCGTGGCAACGCCCACCATCTACCACCTGGATCTTGGTGTCGCGCTGGCGGAGGCGGGTGTTCACGCGCTCATCGAGAAGCCCGTGGCTCACAACTCGGAAGCAAGCCGCCACCTCGCGGGGCTCTTCGCTGAGAAGGGACTCATCGGCGGCGTCGGCCACATTGAGCGCTACAACGCGGCGGTTCAGACCGCTCGTCAGCGCATCGAAGAGGGCCTCATTGGCGACATCTACCAGATTTCGACGCGCCGTCAGGGTCCGTTCCCCGGTCGCATTGCCGACGTTGGGGTCATCAAGGACCTCGCATCGCACGACATCGACCTCACCTCCTGGGTGACGCAACAGGACTACGTGTCGGTCAACGCTCGGACGGCGTACCGCTCGGGTCGCGAACACGAGGACATGGTGGTGGCGGTGGGAACCCTCTCGAAGGGCACCATCGCTTCTCACACTGTCAACTGGCTGACGCCCTTCAAGGAGCGCACCACGGTCATCACCGGCGAGAAGGGCGCTTTGGTCATCGACACCTTGACCGCCGACCTCACGTACTTCCAAAACGCGACATTGACGCTTGATTGGGAGCAGTTGCGGTCCTTCCGGGGCGTATCGGAAGGCGACGTGACTCGCTACGCACTCCAGCGCAAAGAGCCGCTCATGGCGGAACACGAGGCGTTCCGGGATGCCGTCCTCACGGGCGACACGTCACGCATCGTCACGTTGGAAGCGGGCGCCCGAGTGGTGGAGATCGCTGAGGATCTGATCGCCGATGGTGTCCACCACCGCGTGAAGGCCTAGCGGCAGATTTCGCGGGGGAAGGCGATGCCCCCACTCTTGGGGGCACGCCCGCATCACTTCCCGCGTATCGTTATCAGTTATGGGTCTCCACTTGCGCGTTTGCTTTGTCGCGCCATGGGAGAGGGGATGCGTTGAGCGCGCCCTGTTCGGGGGGCTCTCCGCGTGCACGTGACATTGGTCAGTCGAATATTCGCACCAGAACCTGGTGCAGCTCCACTGCGTCTTGCGGCGCTCGTGCGCGCTATGGCGCACCGCGGCGCAGCGGTGAGAGTGGTCACGGCCGCGCCGCCCGCTGGGCTTTCCGACGATGTTGACTGCGACGGCGTCGACGTCCGGCGCGCGCGCGTCAAACGCAACCGGGACGGTTACGTGCGCGGTTACCTCTCGTACTTATCGTTCGATGTGCCTCTCGTGTTCCGTTTGCTCTTCAGCAAGCGACCTGCGGCATACGTCGTGGAGCCGCCGCCGACCACCGGGCTCGCAGTGCGTCTTGTGGCCGCGGTGCAGCGGCGCCCCTACGTCTATTACGCCGCTGACGTATGGAGTGACGCCGCCGGAGCAGTGGCGTCCGGCGCCATCACGCGCACCCTGAGGGGTGTGGAGCGGTGGGCAATGAACGGCGCGGCATTGGTTGTTGCAGTGTCCGACGAGGTGGCGGAGCGGGTGCGTAAGATCGGCGTAGAGGCGCCGCTCATCGTGTCCGGCTTTGGTGTTGATACCGATGTGTTCCGCGTGGTCCCTGGGATCGCGCTCGATGAGCAGCCTGCACTCTTCGTGTATCCGGGAATGTACGCAGAGCGCCACGGCGCCGAGGTGTTCGCGGAGGCGCTCGGGATGCTGCTCGACGAACTCCCGGGCTCGGCACATGTCATCTTCTGTGGCACTGGCACGGAAGAGGAGGCGATTCGCGCGGCGTGCCCCAAGCGCCATCGCAAGGCCATCTCCTTCCAACCGCCCATCGCGCCTGAGGAGGTTGCGGCGCTGATGAATGCGGCCACTGCTGGCCTCGCGTCAGTCAAGCCCGATCAAGGCTACGACTATGCCTTTGCCACCAAGACGATCGCACTCATGGCGGCCGGGTGCCCGGTCATCTATGCAGGCCCTGGGCCCGCAGGCGATGTGGTGCGCGAGGCCAGCACTCTTCATTCGGTGTGCGCGGCAGTGGAATTTGATGCCAAGGCCGTCGCAGAGGCGATGCGACACGCTGTAACTCAGCGCTCCGAACATGCCCACCGCACGGCTCTGTCCACGTGGGTGCATGAGCGCCACTCTGCTGCGGCGGTAGCCGATGGGGTTGCGCGGGCCGTCTTCGATGCGGTGCGCAATCGGGATTAGTGGGCGTCCGTGCTCTCCGTGATGCCGTGAGCACCCGTCGGCTCCTTCACCTGGAGGATCGCCAGTGCACGAGCGAGTTCCGTGTTCTGGGTCTCAAGGTGGCGGAAGCGCCGATACGTGGTGGCGACAAAAGTGAGGAAGACGAGCACGAGCAAGTACAACAGCAAGTCCGTGCCGCGACCGATGCCGAGGAATGTCGCCGCGCGGCCCCACAACTCGGGGACAAACACTGACGACGCTGCGGCGATGACAAAGAGCAGCAGCAGCACGCGCCGGATCGCCTGGTGACGGGCGCCGCTTGAGCGCACCAGGAAGAACCCTGCGGCGGAAATCACCACAACGGTCGCGACTTGCAAAATGATGGTCATGTCACTCACTTGAAGAGAAGATCAACAAGGATGTTCACTCCGTTGAGAAGCGACTGTCCTTTAGACCGAGAGTAGTCCGTATAGACGATGTGGGTGGGGTGCTCTTCCCACGGCAGGCCGGTGTCGGCAAGGAGATCAACCAGCTCTGACGCATGCGCCATGCGGTTTTGGGTGATGCGAATCCGCTCGAGTGCATCGCGACGCAGCACGCGGAGACCGTTATGCGCATCGGTGAGCGACTTCCCGGTGGTGAGCCGGCTCACCCGAGCGGCCGTCCTTAACGTCACTCGTTTGAGGAATCCGAGTTGCGTCCTCTCGTCGAGGAAGCGCGAGCCGGTGACGATGGCGAGGTTGTCATTGCGAACCCGCTCCACCATGGCGCGTGCGTCGTCGATCTGATGCTGGCCGTCTGCATCGAAGGTAAGCACCTCGGTCATCTCAGGATCCAGCAGTGCGTAGTCGATGCCGGTCTGGAGGCTGGCTCCCTGACCAAGGTTGATCGGGTGAGTGATGACGTGAGCGCCAGCCTCAAGCGCGGCTTGCGCGCTGTGGTCGCTTGATCCGTCATCAACGCAGACCACGTAGCCGAACTCTGCCACCAGGTCGCGGACAACGCCGCCCACTACGGCGGCTTCGTTGTACATGGGGACGACAACCCACGTGCGACTCATGATGTGAACCTCGTGTGTGAGCTACTCGGCGCGGCGCAGGGTCTCGCCGTCCTGCAGATAGCGGACGCCCGTCTCTGGGCACATCCAGTAGCCGTTGCTTTCTTCCTTGAGCGGCACGCCCGCCTCGCCCACCCATCCCAAGCGGCGTGCGGGAACTCCGGCCATGAGTGCATAGTCCGGCACGTCTTTGGTGACAACGGCGCCCGCCGCGATCGTTGCCCACCGGCCAATGGTCACCGGCGCCACGCACACGGACCGCGCGCCAATGGCAGCGCCCTCGCGAATCGTCACCCCAACCGGAGTCCAGTCGTGTGCGCTCTTAGGGGTGCCGTCTGCATTGATCGCACGGGGGAAGTGATCGTTGGTGAGCACCACGGCCGGGCCGATGAAGACGCCCTTTTCCAACACGGCAGGCTCATAGACCAGCGCATAGTTCTGCACCTTGCAGTTGTCGCCCATCGTCACGCCGGTACCGATGTAGGCGCCGCGGCCAACGATGCAGTTCTCACCGAGCACCGCGTCTTCGCGAACCTGCGCCAAGTGCCAAATGGACGAGCCTTCGCCAATGACGGCACTGTCCGCAACGTCGGCGCTGTCGACCACCCGTATTCCCATGTCGCGAGCATATCCCAGCGCATGTTCGCTCTTGCGCGGCATCCGTCGTGGGTGTGAAGGAGGGGCATACGCCTACGATGGTCCCGTGTCAATGCCCGAGCCTTACGTGCCGCGCATCTCGATGCGGAGGGACCTGCTGACATGACCCGTGTGTTGATCATCACCGGCTCTCCGCTCGGCGAGAGGATGGCCGGCCCCGCAATCCGAGCGTCGGCAATGGCGCGGGTGCTCGCAGGCGACGGGCACGACGTTGTCCTTGCGACCACGGCCGCGCTCACCCAGGGCGCTCCTCAGGACGGCTACGCCCTCACGTCACTGCAGCCGGGGGACAACGCCGCATTCCGGGTGCTTGAGCAAGCGAGCGACGTCATCGTGTTTCAGGGCCACGCAATGGAGCAGTTCGATGCGCTCGAGCGCACTGACCGCGTGGTGGTGGTTGACGCGTACGATCCGATGCACCTCGAGATGCTCGAGCAGGGCAGGGAACAGCCGCGCGCCACGTGGAACATGATGGTGCGCTCGCGCGTGGCGCTGCTGAACCATCAGCTCGCCCGCGCGGACCTTGTTCTGTGCGCCTCGGACCGGCAACGGTCGTTCTACTTGGGTCAACTTGCCGCACTCGGCCGGATCTCGCCGACCACTTACGAGAGTGACCCGAACCTGGAACACCTCATCGCGATCGCGCCCTTTGGACTCGACGACGCCCCGCCGCAGGCGTCGCGGCCGGCGGTGCGCAATGTGGTGCCGGGGATCGACGACGCTACTCGCCTCGTCATCTGGGGCGGTGGCGTCTACTCATGGTTTGATCCGCTCCTCCTCATTCGCGCCGTGCACGCGTTGACGAAGCGGCGCCCCACCGCGGCACTGCTCTTCTTGGGCACCCGCCATCCGGGTCAGGAGCCGATGGGAATCGTCAAGGAGTCCATTGACCTTGCCGAGCAGTTGGGCATCTTGGGCTCCGGCGTGATCTTCAACGAGGAGTGGGTGCCATACGACGAGCGGGGTGCCTTCCTGCTCGAGGCCAACGCGGGTGTCTCCACTCACCACACCCATGTGGAGACTGAGTTCAGCTTCCGCACCCGCATCCTCGACTATCTGTGGGCGGGCCTACCGATGGTGGTGACCGAGGGCGACTCTTTCGCTGACCTGGTGCGGGCAGAGGGCCTCGGCATTGTGGTTCCGGCGGGTGATCTCGATGCCTTGACCGATGCCCTTGAGACGGTGCTGTACAACGAAGCGTTCGCCAAAGAGGCCGCCGCCCGCATCGCGAAGGTGCGCGAGCGTTTTCTCTGGGCCGTCACATTGGAGCCATTGCGTCGCATCGCACGTGACCCGCGCAGAGCGGCCGATGTGGAGGCGGCGGGAGGTCGCGAGGCGCTTGCACGCGCGGCTGTGCGGCTGCACGAGCCCGAAGGGCGCCCTGGCCGGGGGCGCGACCTTCGTATGGTGTGGCATTACCTCCGCAACGGTGGTCCGCGCGAGGTCATCCGTCGCATACGGTCGCGGCGGTCCACGCGGTGACCACATCCGCCCCGGCGCAGCAGTCGCGACGCGTGCTGGCTCGTCGCATCGTGGCATTTGCCGGCGCGCCGTTCATCTCGCTCATCGCGCCCTTCTTCTTTCTTCCTGTTCTCGCTCGGCTTGCGGGGGAGGATGCGTGGGTGGCGATTGCCGTCGGTCAGTCAGTGGGCGGCTTCGCGGCGCTTGTCGCAGGGATGGGTTATCCCACATTGGCGCCTCCGGTGCTTGCCCAAGCGTCCGACGCTGCCCGGCGTCGGTATGTGGCCACGAGTTTGGTGGTGCGCGGCCCCGTTTGGCTCATCGCTGCTGGAGCGAGCGGTGCGGTGGCGGCACTGCTCGCACCCGATGGGTACGTGGTGGAGGCCAGTGCCACGGCGGTCGCTCTCAGCATCGCGGGCCTTGCCCCCACGTGGTACTGGATCGGTGTGGGGCGTGCGATGCCCATTTTGTGGGCTGAGGTGTTGCCGCGGGCCGGGGCGATGGTGTTGGCGGCTGCTGCGCTCCTCATGGGAGGTGCGCTGATCTGGTACCCCGTGCTACTCAGTGTGGCGATGGCGGCCGGGCCAGCGGTGATCTATGCCCGGATCGCGCGCGGTGGATTTGCTGGTTGGCACCGCCGAGAGGCCCTTGAGATTGCCCGTCGCCATCCTCCCGCTGTGATCGCCGAGACAGCGGCCGGCGCGTATAACGCTCTCGCTGTCACGCTGGTGGCGCACGCGACAAGCGTGGGGGAAGCCGCGCGGTACGTCTCAGGCGACAAGGCGTACAGGATCGGTCAATACGGGGTGTCCTCGCTCGGCAACGCACTCCAAGGCTGGGTTGTCGAGCGAGGCGAGGCGAGCGCCTCGCGGAGGATGAAGGCCGCGGTTGGCCTGCACCTCGCTCTCGGCGTCGGCGGCGGAGGGGCGTTCGCGCTTGTCGGGCCAGCGCTCACCCGTTTTCTCTTTGGCACCAGTATCGCGATCGATCACGTGACGGCGGCAGGCTTTGGTGTCGCCATTCTTGGAATCTCCGTGGGAACGGTCTTTGGCCGTATTGGCCTCGTCATGCTCGGCGCGCGCAGAGCATTCATGACGTGTGTAGTCTCCGCGTCGGTTGTGGGCGCAACCGGCTTGCTCATCGGCGCGTCGTTGTGGGGCGCAGCGGGGGCGGCATGGGCACTCGGAAGCACTGAGCTTATCTCGGGCGTTGCACAGGCGACCGTCCTGGCAGTGGTGTGGAGGCGACGGGTCACGGCTGGGCGGGCTCTTGTCCAGCACGATCCCCAAATCTCCGCATAAAATACGCTCGGGCACGGTCGCCCCAATCACCATGATGAGGAGGCGCCGTAATGGCTGTGGCACGGGGACACGTGATTCGACGCTTTGCACGCAGGCTTCGGTGGATCCATCTCGCTCCTGTTCTCGCCATGCTGACCCTCAGCGTGTGGGCCTTCGCTTCACCGGTGGGAGCGGGGCCGGATGATGACTACCACCTGGCAAGCGTGTGGTGTGCCCGAGGTGGATCCGAGGCTTGCGGCCCGGGCGAAGACTCGTTGACGCGGGACATGTCAAAGGCCTTCCGTAACGCTGTGTGCTACGCGCGTGATCAGGTGGAGAGCGCGCAATGCCAGGAAGAAAAGGGCCTCAATCTCGATGGGCCAAGGCATGTGTCAAAGCGCGGCAACTTCAAAGGCGACTACCCGGCGCCCTTTTACTCGACGATGCGTGTTTTCGCTGGTGACGACTTGGTGACGAGCGCGCTGACGATGCGAGTGGCGAACGCTGCGATCTTTGTGGTGCTCGGCACTTGTCTCGCATGGCTGCTCTCGCCCTCGCGGCGCCAGACGATGGTGTGGAGCTGGCTTGTGACGGTCATCCCCTTAGGCCTTTTCATCATTGCATCGAATAACCCAAGCGGATGGACTGTCACGGGCGTCGGCACCGCATTCATGGCGGCGCTGGGTTGGTTTGAGGCCCGTGATTGGAGGCGCTGGCCACTTGGCGTCATCTATTCGATCGGTGTGCTGATGGCTGCTGGATCACGAGCGGACGGCGCACTATACGCAATTGGTGCCGCGGCGGTCGCTGGCATTCTGACATGGCGTCGTCGCCGAGAGTGGTTGCGGCGGCTCTGGCTCCCGTTCGTGGGTTCTGCATTTGCGCTGGCGCTGTACCGCACGGCGGCGATTGCAGATAATGCCGCTCGGGGTTCGGGAAGTGGCGGCAAGGGAGGTGGTGGCGCTCCCACCGCTGATCCAGACGGAGGTGCGGGGATCGCACTGTACAACCTGCTGCAGCTGCCCGACCTGTGGACCGGCGTGTGGGGTACCTGGGGTCTCGGTTGGCTTGACACCCCGGTCCCAGCCGTTGTGCCGTGGTCGATGGTGACTGTATTCGCGGTTGTCCTCTTTGTTGGTGCCGCTCGTCTCGACATGCGCAAAGCGTTCGCGGCGGCGGGGGTGCTTGCTGTCCTTGTCGCATTGCCGGTGTACGTACTAACGCGAAGCGGCAACGTGGTGGGTGAGGTTGTGCAACCCCGGTACTTCTTGCCAGTGATCGTCTTGCTTGCGATGGTGCTCTTGACCGCTATTCCTGGCGCACAAGCGCTCGCGCTTAGCCGACTTCAGAGCCTTGTGATTGTCCTATGCCTTGCGGGAGCGCACTCACTGGCGCTGCAGGTGAACATCCGCCGCTATGTGACCGGAACGGACGTCCAAGGACTGAATCTTGATGCGGGCGCCGAATGGTGGTGGGATGGGGCCATTCTCGGCCCCACCGCTTTGTGGATGCTCGGCAGCGCGGCCTTCGCAGGCTTGCTCGTGGTGCTGTGGCCGGTGCTGCGCGCCAAGGCTCTCGCCCCGGCGCTGCCAGCGGAGCCGGTCAGCTCGCGTTCGTGAGTGCCTTGCCGATGACCCGGTAGGCAATTCCAGGCCACCTGTCAGCGCTCGACACGCGGCGGCCGTCGATGAAGGCCTTGATGCCGGGCAGGTCCGCAGGCGTGAGGCCGCGATACTCGGCGTGATCGGCCTGGACCACCGCAGCGTCGGCCTTCTCGCCCAAGTGGAAGGGAGTGAAGCCCATGGCGGTCAGCTCCTCGTCCGTGTACATCGGGTCGTGAACGAGCGCCTGTGCGCCGCGGGCCTTGAGTGCGTCCACCGCCGCGAAGACACCGGAGAAGGCCGTTTCCTTGACGCCGCCACGGTACGAGGCGCCAAGAACAACAACGCGAGCGCCCGAGAGGTCACCGTACGCGCCTTCGAGAAGGCCGATCGTGTAATCGGGCATACCGGCATTGGCGGCACGCGCGGCGGACACCACAGTTGCGGCGGGGTCATTCCACAAGTACAGGCGGGGGTACACGGGGATGCAATGGCCGCCCACTGCAATACCCGGCTGGTGAATGTGGCTGTAGGGCTGCGAGTTCGATGCCTCGATGACCTGGTACACATCGATGCCGTTGTCCGCCGCAAAGCGCGCGAACTGATTGGCGAGGCCGATGTTGACGTCGCGGTACGTGGTCTCGGCGAGCTTTGCAAGCTCGGCGGCCTCCGCGGAACCCAGGTCCCACACGCCATTGGCGCGCTTGAGGTCGGGGCGCTCGTCAAAGTCGAGCACCGCGTTGTAGAAGTCAACTGCGAGTGCGGCACCAGCGTCGGAAAGCCCTCCCACCAGCTTGGGGTACTTGCGGAGGTCCTCGAAGACGCGGCCGGTGAGCACGCGCTCAGGGGAGAACACGAGGTGGAAGTCCACGCCTTCTGTGAGCCCTGAGATCTTCTCGAGCAGCGGCTTCCACCGCGTGCGCGTGGTGCCCACAGGGAGCGTTGTCTCGTAGGAAACCAAGGTGCCCTTGGTGAGGTGCTTGCCGAGTGACTCCGTGGCCGCATCCATCCACCCGAAATCGGGGCGGGCCTCGTCGTCAACAAAGAGCGGGACTACCAGCACCACCGCGTCGGCCCCTGGAACTGCGTCGGCGTAGTCCGTTGTCGCGCGCAACTTGCCCGCGGGAACAAGCTGGCTCAGGTGTTCCTGAAGGTGCGCCTCGCCGGGGAAAGGCTCCTGGCCGGCGTTGACGAGGTCCACCACGTTTTGGTTGACGTCAACGCCCACCACCTCGTGTCCCTTGTTCGCGAACTGCACGGCGAGCGGAAGCCCGATCTTTCCGAGGGCGATGACGGCAATCTTCATGACTCGATTCTATGGTGCCGGGAGCAGGTGGCGGCGCGACCGAAGGCCTGAGGTAGGCTCGCGACGTTGCACCAGGCAGCCCCGGCGCGGAGGCCGCGGGCCAGAATCCAACCGGGGATCATCATGACGACCACGTTCCGCTGGTTCACTGCGCGGTGGCGGTGGATTCTGTTGCCGGTGCTGGCTTTCGTGGCGCTCGTCTCATGGGCTTTCGCATCACCGGTGGGAGCAAGTCCCGACGACGACTATCACTTGGTCAGCATCTGGTGCGCCGATGGGGGCAGCGAGTACTGCGAGCCGGGATCCAAGCCAGAGACGCGCGTGGTAGCTCAAGGATTCCGCGACATGATCTGTTACGCCCAGGATCCCGAGACGAGCGCGGGTTGCCAAGAGGGAATGTGGGCGCGGTGGTCGGCCGAGACCTACGAGACGAAGCGCGGCAACTTCTACGGCGAGTACCCACCGGTGTACTACGGGGTCCAGCGTGTATTTGCCGGTGACGATGTCCAGTTCAGCGCGCTTGTCATGCGCATCGTCAACGCCGCACTGTTCGTGGGCTTGGCCACGGCGCTCTCAGTGCTATCGACTCCATCCCGCCGCCGCACGGTGATTCTTGGCTGGACTATCGCACTTGTGCCGCTCGGGATGTTCCTCATTCCGTCAAACAATCCGAGCGGCTGGGCGATCACTGGTGTGGGTACCGCCTTTGTCGCGCTTCTCGGATGGATGGAGCAAAAAGGGCGCCGACGCTGGGTGCTTGGTGCGCTTTATGTCCTTGGAGTGCTCATGGCGGCGGGCTCGCGCGGAGACGCGGCGGTGTATGTGGCCGGCGCCACCGTCACCGCTCTCATACTGACGTTTGCGCGGACCAAGCCATGGCTGATGCGGGCGGCGTTGCCAGCGGCGGGCCTTCTCGTGGCAGCGGTGCTGCTGTCGATGGCCGGACAAGCGGCGGTGGGCTCCACGGGATTCTCTGGTGGGGGGAGTGATCTTGAAGCCCCGGTAAGCGCAGACGCCCCGGCGACGCCGCTCGGCCTTGCTGCATACAACCTCT
Organism: Actinomycetes bacterium; assembly: GCA_023411615.1. Taxonomy (GTDB): domain Bacteria; phylum Actinomycetota; class Actinomycetes; order Actinomycetales; family Demequinaceae; genus Demequina. Next base: position 33,129 of record JAEYOR010000060.1, on the reverse strand, counting down.
TGATGCTTCCGTTCCTGTGGACTGGCGTGTGGGGTTCGTGGGGGCTCGGTTGGCTCGACACGATGATGCCGGCCGTGGTGTTGTGGGGATCAGCCGGCGCCTTCCTCGTCATCGGATTCACGGGCCTGCGCGGGGCTTCGATTCGCAAGGTGATCGCGCTTGGCGGAGTGCTGACTGCACTCGTTGCCGTCCCGGTTTACGTTCTCACCAAGGGCGGCGACACCGTTGGCGAGAGTGTGCAGCCGCGGTACTTGCTCCCGCTCATCGCACTGCTGTGCTTCCTTCTTGTCACAGAGTCAGGCAAGCGACTCGTTGGCTTCGGGCGTCTGCAAACTGCGGTGCTGCTTGTGGGTCTTGGCACAGCGAACCTTGTTGCCCTCCAGGTCAACATCCGCCGCTATGTCACCGGGATCAACCAGCAAGGCCCCAACCTTGACGCTGGCGCGGAGTGGTGGTGGTCAGGCGCCGTCCTTGGACCCAATGCGGTGTGGCTCATCGGCAGCCTCGCCTTCGCTGGGGCCCTCGCTCTCATCTGGCCGTTCCTGCGTGAGGGTGTCCAAGCGCAACCAAGTGCCGCCGAGCACCGCGACGCATAGTCCAAAGGCGACGGTGCCAATCAGCCACACCGCCGTTGGACCCACCGGTGCGCCATCCCACCACCATTCGGCGCCTGCGTCGAGGCTGAGCTGCTCCACGTCAAAGCCCGTCACATACCTCCGTAGCGTTCCGTAGAGAGCAACCGAGTTCGCGACGGTCAGCAGGATGACGGCTGGGATGACGTGCCATCGAGTGGGCCGCACGGAGCGCTTGTCAGTTCCTACCAGCATGAGACCGCCCAGCACGACGACGAGCGGGACGAGATAGCGGGGTTGCACATTCTCGCTCACCACACTCATGCCCACGGTGAGCACGTAGACCGGCAGCGCATAAAGCGTTGCGATGAGCGCGACCACCATTGTGGCCTTGCGCCACGGCATGATCCGCAGGCCCAGGGAAACAAAGGCGATGAACACCACGCCAGCGGCAAACTCCACCATCGAGAAGCCCGGCCACGTCTCCATGAGCCAGCCCAGGCCCCAGGATCCAAATACGCCCGACCACAGCATCGGGATGGAGATGAGGTTGAAGGCGAGCACTGAAGCCTGATTGCGGGGCTCCCCGCTCAACGTGCCCGCGTCAACACCGCCGTTGAGACCGCCGGTGGCAACGTCGGAATTTCCCGATGCGAGGAAGAAGATCCCCGCAATGATGACGAGTGCTCCGGGAAGGATGAGCTTGAGCGCGTAGGCCTTTGTCCGCGCGAATGCAAGGACTGAAGCGATGCCGAGGCAGATCATCGAATAGACGGCTGCGTCGGTTCGCGCGCCCGCCGCAAGCAGTACAGAGAGCACGGTGAGCGCGCCCAGCGCCCAGCCTCGCTTGCCATCGGACCGGAACCATCCGTAGGCAGCCACCCAGGCGTTGCCCACACCGATGACGGCCCAGCTCCCAGGGTTGTTCGACGCGATGAGGTGTCCTGCGAGCGGCACCATCGTGATGGTCCAGCCCGCGAGGAGCGGCACGCGAAGATCGCGGGGGATGAGCACGGCGATGGCCGTGGTGAGCGCAACGAAGATGAAGATGCTGACAAAGCGCATCGTGAGCGCCGCCCCTTGGACGTCGTACGACGCGAGCGGGTTGAATGCTGCGTAGTACACCGGGGGATAGGCGTTGATCCAGTTGCCATGTGAGACAGACTGGGTGGGTCCCGTCACTGGCGGCCACTCTTGGCATGCCGCGCTCTGCTCAGGGTCCGCGACAAAGCACGGTGCCATCGCGATGCCTGGAGGCACGAGTCGGTGGGACCCGCGATCCGGGTCAGGCAGGCACAAGTCGGTTCGAGACTCCTGGGCACACCAAATGCTTGCCAGGTGGTAATCGTCGTCTGGAGACGCGCCAATGGGTGACGCAACCGCCCACACCCCCAAAGAGATGAAGGCGAGCAGCGGCACCACAAAAACGGCTCGGACGTGCGCGCGTATCCATCCGCGCAGATCCCCGTTGACCTGCATTGTCACTCTGTATGCCTCTCCCTCAGCTGGTAGGCATTATTCCTCGTAAAGTCGCGGAGCCTTGTTGATCGCCTCGATCGCACGCGTGAAGTCGACACCGACCACGTCGAGGTACCACTTGAGGTTGGGGTACCGCGGAGCGTTCTCCTCTTCCACAAGGCGCAGTGCCTCCTCGCGGGTGAGATCGCCTTCACGCACCTGGTTGCTGCGGAACGTGTCGTGCTCCGTGAAGCCCGCGATCGTGTAGTACGCGTAGTTGTAGAAAGCGGCCGTGCCGTCACCGATGCGCCACGTGGTCTGGGTGTCGGGCGCGTGCTCCCAGTCGTACTCGGAGTCGAGTGTGTCCTCGATCTGTCGCTCGTCCCAGCGCCAGTAGTCGAAGACGTGGAAGTAGTCGGTCTTTTCGGTGAAGCTCCGGTAGTACTCGCCTGAGAGGGTGTCCCATAGCGATCGGTTGAAGTAGCCCGGGCTCTTCAGCATGGCGCGGAAGCGGAGCGACTGGTAGCGCAACTGCTTCATCGCGCCGTGCGTGTAGACACGGTCCTCGGCAAAGTAAGGCGGCACGCCAAGGAAGCCGGCCTTGAAGTGGGTGACTTCCAGCGGGTTGATGCCCCACAGGTTGAGTGAAATGCCCGTCTGACGCTTGATGGTCTCAATGTGACGGAAGAAGTGCTTGTCACCGGCGGTCAGCACGCTCAACATTCCGAGGTGTGGGCTCTTGATCCACGCGTTGAGGTTGCGGCGGATGTAGTCACGCTTTTTGGTGATGTCAGCGGCCACGATGATGTTCTCAACGCCCAGCTTGGAGGACATGCGGCTGATGTTGCGCCTGCCCAGGTCCGTCACCATGCCCCAGTCGTACGTGTATGTCACCGGACGCAAGCCGAGCTCATTGACGATGAGGTGGAGTCCGTAGCAGGAGTCGCGGCCACCTGAGAAGGGGACGAGCACCTCGTCGCCGCTTGGGCGGCGGTACGGCTCAATGAGTTCGAACAGTTCTTCTTTGGGCCGCGGGTGGTTGCGAGGCTTGTAGTTGAGGCAGTAGTTGCACACGCCCGCGTCATCAAAGGTGATGAACGGCATCGTCTCCGGCAACACACAGCGCGTGCAGCGTCGGAATTGTGGCGTGGGATAGATGAGGAGTTGTTCCTCTTCTTTCGACACGCCGAGGCCCGGGACAAGGTCGACGGAGCGGTTGGCCCATTCCTTGAGCGGAACCTCTGCGTCATGCGTAGGAACGTCGAGCACAACGGGCTCGCGGACCTGGACGATGTTCTCGGCGCCGATCTGCGCGAGCGGGTAGCGCTCGGACGAGAAGACCTTGCCGCCACTCTTGTCACCCAAGTAGAGGCTGCCGTTGTTTGACATCAACGCAAGCTTGCCCTGGGCCGGCACCAAGACTGCCGACGCGACAATCCCTTCGGCCAGCTCGAGAACTTTGGCCGCCGCTTCCTCGACGGTCGCGCCCTTGTCGAGCTGCGATGCGACGATTGCCGGGATTGCCTCGGTGTCGATGCTGAGCGCGGGTTCTTTGCCGATCTCGTTCCACACGGTCTGCTCATTGACGATGATGCCGTTGTGAATGACGATGACCTGCTCGCGTAGCACCGGTTGGTTGTCGGCGGTGCCATTGGTGACGAGCCGGCTGTGCCCAAAGAAGAGGTTGCCAAGCGAGGGGATGCGTTTGAGAAGTCGATCGATGGGGATATCGCCGCGGAAGGCCTGATACGCGTCCTTGTTGTGCACCACCATGCCGCTCGAGTCACGGCCGCGCTGTTGAGCGTGCTTGACCAGGGCCTTAGCGGAGGTGGCGTCCAGCGCAGTGTCGCCAACAAAACCGAAAATTCCGCACACGAGTTGCTCTCCCATTCCCACGGTCCTGCACCGCAGTTGCCCCCGAGGGTCGACGCAAGACAACCCATGATGCCATGTTCAAGGTTGCGGGCCACACACGCACGGCTCACTTCCGCCGTGACGCAGCGACGGAAGGCGATCCATCCGAGGCATGTGTCGCGCAGATATACTCGGGCGGTGCCTAATGAGAAGTCAGCGACGCCTAAGTCCGCGCTTGTCATCTGTTGGTCAGGCGTCGGCAGCGACGCACGGGTCACCAAGCAGATCCGTTGGCTTCAAGGGGCTGGATACACCGTCGACATCTTGAGCCGCGGGCCAGAACATCCCGACGCGCGGGGGCGCTTCTTCACGATCGGCGAGGTGCAGGCGCGGCTCGCTCGCATTGCCTACGCGTTCCTTCCATCCCCGATGCGCTTCAATCGCACTGTCGGTCGTTTCATTCCGCAGGATGAACTCAAGGGTCAGTCATATGACCTCATCGTCGTGAACGACCACCACCTTTTGCCGTGGGCGGTGAAATTCCTGCCGTCGATCGCGAATGGTCCGGTTGTCCTTGATCTGCATGAGTTGTATGAGAACAACGGCACGGGCCTCGTCTATCGCTTGCTCGTGGCGCACTACGACACCTGGCTGCTCAGCTTCATCAGCGACGCCGTTTTTACCTCCCATCAGACGGTCGCGGAGGGTATCGCTGACCTTTACCGTGACCATTACGGGCTCAAACGCCCGGGTGTGATCCGCAACGTGGCGTTCTACGAGGAGCTTGAGCCTTCCGAGGTGGACCCTCACAACATCACTCTTGTTCACCACGGCTACGCCGCGGTGGAGCGCGGCATCGACATCATGCTGGATGCGATGCTCGAGGCTGACGAACGCTTTCACCTCGTCCTCATGGTCTTGGGCGATGACCGGTCGATGGCGCCTTTGCGAAGCCACCCAGCAATCGCTGCGGGCCGGGCGACATTCCGGGAGCCGGTCAAGGTGACCGAGGTGGCGCGCGCCCTTAATGAGTACGACCTCGAACTCATCTTCTTCCCGCCGCGCTTCCCCAATAACAAGTACGCCTTGCCCAACAAGTTCTTCGAGGCAGTGCAAGGCAGGCTCGGCGTCGTCATCGGGGACAGTCCTGAGATTGCCCCATTTGTCCAGGAACACGGGCTCGGACTCGTGGTCGACGGCTGGACGGGCAGTGATCTCGCTGCGGCGCTCAACAATTTGACTGCGGAGGACATCATGACGCTCAAGCGCGCGTCCCATGCCGCCGCGAGAGAACTATCGACAGTGGGCGAAGGGCCACGGTTCCTCGCCTACGTGGGGGCTTAAGCTCGCTTCGACGCTTGCGTTGTCGACGACGATGTCGTGCTGGTCGTCAAAGCAACGCTCTCACTGACTACCCGTTGCGCGATCTTTTCGAGCGAGAACGTGGTGGCGCACCACGTGGCAAGGCTCTGGCGGCGGTGGGGAGGCAAGGGTTGCTTGGCCATCGAGACCATTGCGTCCCTAACAGCGTCTACGTCGTATGGCAGGGCGATGCCCACATCGTCGCTGCCCATTTGCGCGAGCAACTCATCGGTAGGGCCAATGCCGGCGAAGATGACGGGGCAACCGGCTGCGAGCGACGAGTACACCTTGGTCGCGACGGCGTATTCGTTGGCCGGGGACGGCAGCAGACTCGCCAGGCACGCTGTGGCAGATGCGAGGATCGGGGCGAGCTGTGAAGGCGGTACCGGCGCGTGGAACTCCACGCGCTGATCGATACCGAGTTCTTTAGCGCGGCGTTGCATCGGCTCGCGCTCGTCGCCAACGCCGTAAAAGACGAGACGGGCTTCGGGGATTTCGTCTGACGCTTGGGCGAGCGCGTCCACAAAGATCCCGGCACCATGCCATGACGCATGGGTGCCCGCGTAGACAAAGACGGGGGCGGGCGCCGTGGGCGGCTCTTGGCCGGCGTAGTGAAAAGAGGCGAGATCGGCGCCAAAGCCAATCGGGATGGCTCGCGTGGATACACCGGCTTGGCGAAAGCGTCCGATCAATGGGTCGTGCGCGGCGAACAAGACGGCGGCCCCGTTGAGCCCCCACTTCTCGAGCCATCCAAGCCAACGGATCGCTGTGCGAGACCGTACGACAAGTTCAGCAGCATCAGTCCAGTAATCGGCGGCCCGCACGGCGTACGGACGACGCTTGAGGGCGGTGGCCACGCGCATGACAGCAACAGTGGTGGGGGGTGGTTCCACGAGGTAAACGTCGGCCGCCTTGCTGAAGAGCACGCGAAATGCGAGCGGGATGTCAAAACTCATATAACTGAGGTAACCCCGGACGTACTGCTGGCGATCGCGCTTGACTCGAGCCCGCTTGATCGTGATGCCGGGAGGGTCGTTGATCACCGCGCCGCGCGGAGGGCGGGCAGTGAGGACAGTGATCTCATGGCCTTGGCGTGCAAACTCATCGGCCCACGTTGACAACATCACCGATGCCGCAGAGACCTCTGGGTTGTAGATGCGCGACGCAATTGTGACGCGCATACTTAGGCGCTCAGTAGACGGGCGACGAGCGCGTGTTGGATGTCCTTGTCAGGTTTGCTCGACAGTGCGATGGCTCCCGCGTGCGCCGCCTTCTTGAAGCGGGTCACGTCCGCGGCAGTGATGTCTCGTAGTGCCTCGACTAGGCCTTGCGCGGTTGTGTCCTGGGTGATGATGCCCAGGTCATAGCGGCCAACGTAGTCATTGATCTCGGGAGCCGAGGAAAACACGAGGCCGAGCCGTGCCTGGACAAAGTCAAAGAACTTGTTGGGCAAATGGAACTGGTGACTCAAGGTCTTGAGCGGATAAAGGAAGACGCCCAGGTCGTATTGGTTGAGCACGGACGGCAAGGTGGCTGGCGGCACAGGATCGTGCACCGTCACCTGCTTCACCCCGTCTGCATGCTTCTTGACTGTCTCGATGTAGCCGCCGGGCTCGCCCAGCAAGTAGAGGTCGAGGGTGAAGCGTTCGCCGAGGATGCCCACGGCATCAATGAGTTCAACGATGTTGCGCTCTGCATCGGCCGTGCCCGAGTGAACCAGCTTGATCCGGTCGCCATCGACGGGAGTTGGCTCAAGGTCACGCAGGTCCGCCGCGTTACGGACAACTTCGGTGGCGATGCCAAATTGTTCTGAATACAGCGCGGCGAGTCCCGCACTCACGCTTGTCACCGCGGCCGTCTTGGGCAGGTACTTCTCGCACAGGTGCTGCATATAAGGGCCAACCAAGAGGCGCCATACGAGGACCGTCGCGCGCTCTTCGGGAGCCCACTCGTGCATATCTGCGTACACGGGCGCACCCTTGGCCGCCGCGAATGCGAGGGGGAAGGCGCGGGCGTCATTCGCCACCACAAGGTCGTATGAGCCCGAAGCAAGGACGTCTGACAGCACAGCCTTCTCACCGGGCGAGGCAAGCTCGACGCTTGAGTGCATGCGCAATGCGAGCCTTACAACACCAAGGGGTGTCTCGGGCAAAGAGGTTGCGCCGTCGGGGATCTGGATGTGGTGGCTTGAGTTCTCAGGGGCTGCGCCGTAGCCAACGGTGGTCACCTCCCCGTGCTCGCTCAGGACCTCAAGTTGCCGAAGCACGCGCGAGTCCGCGTGGATGGGCGAGAAGGAAACGCACAGGATCCTGCGGGCGTTCACTTCGGGCGAAGGTTCGTGGGAAAGTCCATGCGGCATGCGGACTAGTGTATGAGCGCCCTCGGTGGACGAGTCGCTGCGACGTCCCATGCCCGGCGCCGCTGGGTATCGCTAATGGCGGTGGGGGTTGCGCACGTAGACTGTGATTGATTGTCTAGAGAGGTGACACGGATGTTGGAAGAGACCCGTCCATATCAGCGCTGTTCGCGCACCATTATGGACACGACGGACCCCGACATCTGGTTTGATGACGAAGGCGTATCGTCACATGCGCTTGCGTTTGATCGCGACTTCGGGCCTATGGTGCGCGCTGCGCAAAATGGTGAGCGGCTCGCCGAGCTTGACGAGGTTGTGGAAACAATCAAGAAGTCGGGCGCAGGCAAACCGTATGACTGTGTCATCGGAGTCTCGGGCGGTGTCGACAGTACGTATCTCGCGCTCCAAGCCGTTCGACTTGGTTTGCGTCCGCTAATAGTGCATTTTGACAGCGGTTGGAACTCGGAACTCGCCGTCAGTAACATCCACAATCTAGTGACGACGCTGGATCTTGATCTCTTCACCCATGTGATCGATTGGCGTGAAATGCGAGATCTCCAGCTTGCGTATTTCAAGGCATCGCTCGCAAACATCGATGTACCAACAGATCATGCCTTCGCATACGTCGCTTACGAGCAGGCCGCCAAGTACGGAGTCAAGTACATACTCTCCGGTGGAAACGCTGCGACTGAGTCCGTTCTCCCTGAGTCGTGGGGATACAACGCAGATGACGCGAGACATTTGAAAGCCGTTCACAGACGCTTTGGCACGGGAAAGCTACGCACCTACCCTTTGCTTGGAATTTTCCGACGTCGCCTCTGGTACCCCGTATTCCGCCGAATCAAGACCGTCCGACCGCTAGACTACATGCCCTATGACTATGCGGTCGCCAAGAAAGACATTACCGATAGTGTTGGCTGGCGCGATTATGGTGGCAAGCACTACGAGTCGGTGTTCACCCGATACTTTCAGGGATACTATCTTCCCCACAAGTTTGGGTTCGATAAGAGGCTCGCCCATTATTCATCCATGATCCTCGCAGGCTTGATCACCCGTGACGAGGCATTGCGACTCATGGAGCAGAAGAACTACCCTGACGAATTGCGCCGTCAGGATCATGACTTTATTGCCAAGAAGCTTGGCGTGACGTCGGCGGAGCTAGATGAGCTTATCGCGCTTCCTCCGGTGCCATATACTGCGTACCCGAATATGGAGTCATTTTGGAACGGGATCTCGCGTATCACCATTCCGGCGGGACGTCTGGCACGCAAGCTGAGGTTGATTCCATGATCAGCGCGCGTCCCCGCGGACGGTACGGCTTGCCTCCATGCCGAGCACAAGTTGACTAGTGCTGATGCCGTGAAGATCTCGGTACTGGACTATGGTCTTGGCAATTGCGGTTCCGTTGTCAACATGATCAGGCGCCTCGGCGCGGATGCAGTCTTTGTGTCCACTCCCGAGCAGATCATAAGTAGTGACCGTCTGCTCTTGCCAGGGGTCGGTAGATTCGATGCCGGCGTTGAGGCGTTGTCCCGTGAAGGCCGGATCGACGCTGTTCGGGATTTCGCGCGTGCGGGAAAGCCCTTGCTTGGAATATGTCTCGGAATGCAATTGCTTCTCGAGGCATCTGATGAGGGTCGCCTCGCGGGTTTGGGTCTAATACGAGGACGCTCAGTTCGCTTCGTCGAGCATGGATCACTGCGCGTCCCACACATGGGCTGGAATCGGATACGAGCGGTCCGCGAGGACCCATTGATTCATGGCCTGGACGAAATCAGTAGGTTCTACTTTGTCCATAGTTATCATGCAGTCACCGCAGACGAGTCGGACGTTCTCGCTACTACGCACTACGGCTTGCAGTTCCCTTCAGTACTGAGGCGCGACAACGTGATGGGTGCACAATTTCACCCGGAGAAAAGCCACGACTTCGGAAAGCAGTTTCTGAGAAACTTCGTGAACCTATGAGTATTTTTCCCCGCGTCATTCCGATTCTCCTCGTGAGCGACGGCTACCTTGTCAAGCCCGTCAAGTTTACTGGTGGCCAGTATATCGGTGATCCAATCAACGCTGTTCGGATTTTTAATGAGAAGCAGGTGGACGAACTGCTTATCTGCGATATCGATGCCTCGGTGCGGGGTGCTGGTCCGAACTTCCGTCTCATTGAGGAGATTGCGAGTGAGGCCTTCATGCCCGTCGGGTATGGAGGAGGCGTCACCAATGTAGATGACGCGAGGCGTATCATCTCTATCGGTGTTGAGAAGGTCTGCATCAACTCTGCTGCGGCGGTGAACCCCCGGATCGTGTCAGACATCGCAGGTGCGCTGGGATCGTCGAGCACTGTAGTGAGTATTGATACGAAAAGGCGGCGCCTTGGGGGTTGGGACACGTACGCGCTCAGAGGGCGTGACAGGACTGGACTCAGCCCCGTCGAGATGGCCACGAGGGCTCGAGACCTGGGCGCAGGTGAGTTGTTACTGTCGTCTATCGATCGAGAAGGTACGAGATCGGGATACGATCTCCGCCTGATTGAAGCCGTGACGAGCGCCGTCAGTATTCCGGTGATCGCCCATGGTGGCGCAGGATCATTCTCAGACTTTGCGCCCGCACTGGACGCGGGAGCTGCTGCAGTCGCTGCCGGCACCATGTTCGTGCTAAACGGCAAGCACCGCGCGGTACTAATTTCTTACCCGACCCCTCACGAGGTCGGCACACTCCCGACTCAGGAGACGTAGATGAGCAAGAGTGACCTTGGAGCCGAACGTTGACTGAAACACCGCTTCGCATCCTGATTGTCTCGTACACACCGACCGCTCGTGAACCCCGAGTTCTCAAACAGATCGCGGAGTTCACGCATAGTCACGAAGTGACGACCGCCGGATATGGTCCCGCTCCCAAAAGTGTGAGCCAACATATCGAACTCAATCCCTTACCCCGTCGAAGCCTCCTAGCGCGGGTACCAGGCATCTTTTCTCTGTTGCTGCTCTTGCGTTGGTACCGCCTCTATATCTATCTTGAGCCGCGCGATAACGCGGCGTTCAAGGTGCTCAGCGGAGGGAAATGGGACGTCATTGTTGCGCACGATGCGCAGACCCTGAGTTTGGCCCATCGTATTGGCGCACGGTACGGCGTTCTGGCCGATATGCATGAGTACGCACCTAGGCAGGGCCTTGAATCGCTGAAGTGGAAGTGGCTCGAAGGCCCGTATTTCACCTGGTTATGCAAGACATACCTGCCACGAGCCACGGCTGTCTCAACCGTCAGTTCAGGCATCGTCGACGCGTACCGAGATAACTTTGGGGTAGATCCGCAACTCGTGATCAACGCCACTCCATACTACGAGTTGCCAGTGCGCACACCCTCACGGCCATTACGCCTGGTTCATAGTGGCGGAATCGCTCCGCAGCGCCGACTCGACACGATGATTGAGGGTGTTATGCGATCAAGTGCGGACGTGACGCTTGATATGTATCTTCTTGATGATAGCTACGGAATCCTAGAGGATCTCCGTAGCCTTGCAGCTGGTGACTCTCGTATTCGCTTTCGAGAACCAGTTCCCTATAACCAGCTCGTGTCGACCCTCAATGAGTACGACGTGGGACTCAGCATTTTTCCTCCGACCACCTTCAATCTTCAGTGGTGCCTGCCTAACAAGCTATTCGATTATCTGCAGGCCCGGCTCGGAGTAATCGTTGGGCCATCTCCCGAAATGGTGCGCTTCGTAAAGGAGCACGAGTTCGGCTTAATCCTCCCCGATTTCTCAGCGGACTCTCTTGCCAAGGCATTGGACGGGCTAACGCTCGAGGAGGTCGCTGGGTTCAAGCATGCCTCGGCACGTAGCGCCACGGTGCTGTCTGGCGAAGAGCAGTCAAAGGTGTGGGGCCGGGTTGTGGATGACATGGCCGCGCGATGACGGGAGGCTTTTCATGAAAGAGGTCTTCTTCATATATCGGAGTCTCGTCGCGCAACTTCCTGCGGGCGGGGGAAGGTTCATGTGGACCTACTCGTGGCTCCTCGCTTCACTCGCGCTGTTTGACGGCATCGCCCTGGGATTGCTCGCGCTCGTGATCGGCCCACTTTCGACGGGGAGTGAGCTGGAGCTCCCGGTTCTCGGAGCCATTGACAACAGCGGTCTCGTTTGGGTCGTTGTTGCGATCTGTACGGTGCTGATCCTCAAGAGCGTCCTTGCGGTTGGCGTTACTTGGTGGGCGACGCGGCGTATTCCCAAGTTTGAAATCGCCCTCGGTGACCGCCTGCTCCGTGCCTACCTCAGAGCCCCATGGCGCGACCGACTCCGTCGCAACTCAACTGACATTATGAGGTTTTCCGACAGCGGTATCGATGCATCGATGAACGGCTTTCTCGTTCCAGGGGCCACGCTGCTTAGCGAAGTTGTGACCCTCGTCGTAGTGATGGCAACTCTGTCTGCGGTTGCTCCGCTTCTGGCTGCCGTGACGTTCACGTACCTCGTGCTCTTGGGGGCGGTGCTGTTCTTCTGGATCGCCAAGCATGCTCGTCGTGCTGGCGAAGTGAACGTCACGCAGTCGATTCGCACGAGCCGCCTCATCCTGGAGGTTATCGCTTCGCTCAAGGAAGTGACGTTGCGGAACAAAGAAGCCGAGGTCGCCGAGGTGGTGCTCGGTTCGCGCACCAGCAGTGCCCGTGCACGCGCGAACATTACATTCCTCAGTGAGCTTCCGCGGTTTGCACTTGAGGCAGGACTTGTCGGTGGCTTCATTGTGGTCGGCGGCACAGGTTACATGCTTGGCGGGGTCGAGTATGCAATCACCGCAATCGGGCTCTTTGCATTGGCGGGCTTCAGGGTCGCTCCAAGCGTCATTCGCTTTCAGTCAGTACTTTCGAAGATGATCGCGGCAGCCGAATTCCCGCGTCAGGTGCTGAGCGAATTGCGGGCGGTGGAGGACTCCGCCGCTCAGCGAGAAATCCCGCAGGGTGCGGCACCACTCGAGCCCAAGGTGATCGTGTTCGACCACGTCTCGTTCAGGTACTCACCAGAGGCACGTCTTGCTGTTAATGACGTGTCAGTCGAGATTCCGATCGGATCCACCGTCGCACTTGTCGGGGAATCCGGCTCCGGCAAGTCAACATTCGTCGATCTTCTCTTGAGTCTTCTCGAGCCAACTTCTGGCAATATTCGGGTCGATGACGTGCCCCTTGCGTCGATCCGCACTTCGTGGCGCTCACGGGTTGGTTACGTGCCGCAGGACGTGGCGCTTTTCGATGCCTCGATTGCGCAGAACGTGGCACTCACGTGGGGCGATGACTTCGATGACAGGCGAGTGAAAGCGGCACTCGAGCGAGCTCAATTGTTGGAGGTTGTTAGCGCTCGAGAAGGCGGGATACACGCTCGCGTTGGCGAGCGTGGGCTCGCTCTCTCCGGTGGTCAGCGCCAGCGGCTCGGTATCGCTCGAGCACTGTATTCAGAACCGCTCGTACTCGTCATGGACGAGGCGACAAGCGCCCTCGACACCCAGACTGAAGCTCACGTAACGGATGCGATCGCCGCAATCTCAGGAAACGTCACGAAGGTAGTTGTTGCGCACCGACTCGCCACGATTAAGGACGCCGACTCCATTCTCTTCATGCGCAATGGAGTGGTCGCTGGAACTGGCACCTTTGACGAGTTAGTTGCGCGGTTCCCGGACTTCGCTCGGCAGGCGCACTTGGCAGGTCTTGCCTAGGTGCGGGATCGAGGACGTCCGGTGTGAGATGCGTCATGCGTGGCCAGCCTAGGCCATTTTTCTGATGGCCCGACGTATCCTGCTTGAATGACGAGGACTCTGGAAGTGCGCTCGGCGATCGCCACGATAATGATGGGGATTGCCCTCGTTGCGTGCTCGGCAGGCGACCCGGGGCCCCATTCCTCATCGGGCGGTTCGCTTCAAGCACCCCCTTCGTCGTTGACATCACCCACCTCTTCTATCGGACCTTCAACAACCGCGCCCGAGCCCTCGGAATCGCCTCAGAGCGAAACCCCCGAGGCGCCCGCGAAGTCTCCATTGGTTGCCTACCCCGAGATCACGATCGCTTCACTCGACTCGTTGACAGGAAACTTCGTTGTCGGTGGGTATGTCACAGGCATCGTCGAGATTGGCGGAAGCTGCACCTTCATTGTCACGAACGAGGACACCAAGGCGGAAGTCATGGCGAGGACGACAGGAGTCGACAACTCTGACTCGACGTCGTGCGGATCAGTTGACATTGCGGGGGACAAGATTCCCGATGGCAAGTACTCGGTAGTGCTTGAGTACGCGAACAGCGCCGGAAGTGCATCATCAGACCCTCTTAGCGTCGAGGTGTCACGTTGAAGCGAGGATCGCACTGGATTGCCGCGTTCGTCGCCGCTCTTACGCTCGTAGTGGTTGACTTCGCAGCGCCGCCGGCGGTAGCCGCGAACGGCAACGACTTTGACCCCGGCTACATCGTGTCGGATTCTGAGTTCTACGACAAAGACGCGATGACGCAGACCCAAATACAGGCTTTCCTCGAGCAACGCGTTCCGACGTGCCGGCCCGATCGCAGCGCAGGACCGCACGATCCGATCGTGTGTCTCAAGGACTACCGCGTGAACACCGTGACCATTCCGGCTGATTCATATTGCACGGGCACCTACACCGGAGCCTCGAATGAGCGCGCCTCCACAATCATCTACAAGGTGGCGCAGGCGTGTGGCGTAAGCCCAAAGGCATTGCTTGTGACACTTGAGAAGGAGCAGGGCCTCGTCTCGCACTCGTGGCCCAGCTCGTGGCGGTATGACAAAGCGATGGGGTTTGCGTGCCCTGACACGGCACCGTGCGATACGCAATATTTCGGGTTTCAGAACCAGGTGTGGCGTGCCGCCAGGCAGTTTCAGCGCTACAAGGCGCACCCAACCAACTACAACTACCGCGCTGGCGTGACGAACCTGATCGGTTACCACCCGAATGCGGCGTGTGGTCGCGGGGCAGTGACCATCAAGAATCAGGCCACGGCAGGGCTTTACAATTACACGCCTTACCAGCCGAACTCCGCAGCGCTCAACAACATGTACACGACTGGCGACACATGCTCGTCGTACGGCAACCGGAACTTCTGGCGAAACTGGGTTGATTGGTTTGGCTCTCCGACAGTTCCGATTTGCACGTCCGCCGCAGCAAGCGACATCACGCAGTATTGGGAGAGCCGTGGGGGCTCCACCGGCGCCCTCGGGGCGGGCAAGGACCCGTCGTCGGGGGTGGAATCGGGATTACGTGTCGGCTATTACGCCAATGGTGACGTTTTCTGCATGCCCGGCTCGGGCCCGGTTGAGGTCACGGGAGAGATTCGCACCCTCTTCCGGTTAACTGGCGGGCTTGCGGGGTCGCTGGGATCACCTGCGTCGGCGCCCGCGACGTATACCGCAAGCTCGATCACAGGAAGTATCCAGTACTTCACCAAGGGTTTGGTGATGTCGTCGTCGGTCTCAGGCACAGCTGCGGTGCTCAATGGCCGCATGCGCGACGAGTGGGGCAATCGCGGAGGCGCCGGAGGGTCTCTAGGCTGGCCCGTTAACGCGCAAGAGAATGTACTTTCCGGTGCCCGCCAGCGCTTCAGAGGCGGATATCTATATGTGCCCCAAACGGGCAGCGCGCTCGTTGTCGGTGGTGCTTACGCAGAGTATTGGGCATCGGGATCAACGATGAACAAGGTGGGGGCACCTGTCGCAAACTCCGTACCATGGACCGCAAAGGGAATCACTGGGTCGTATCAGGATTTTGTCAAGGGGATGGTCCTATCCAGTTCCGAGACCGGAACGCACGCCGTCCTCAACGGTGCGATGCGCAATGAGTGGGGTAGCCGCGGAGGCTCGACCGGCCCACTCGGTTGGCCCACGGGCGAGCAAGAATCCATATCAGGGGGCATCCGGCAGGCGTTCCAGTTCGGGACACTCTCGATAGTCAACGGTGTCGCGACTGTCGGAACGGCCGAAGAACCAGAGCCAGAGCCTGTTCAAGGTCCAGCCGCGATCGCTGCGTACGCGACCACCAACGCATCACGACTTGGGCCCGCACTGGGTGATCCCGTGGAGTTCCTCGGCAATGGGGTCAGTGGTTACTACCAAGAATTCAGAAACGCGATGGTCCTGACGTCAACGACGACCAGTACGTATGCAGTGATGCACGGCCCTATCCGCGACGAGTGGGGGCAAAGGCTCGGAGCTCGTGGTGCGTTGGGTTGGCCTACTGGTGAGCAGGAGTCTGTCTCGGGTGGTGTTCGTCAGAAGTTCCAGGGCGGCACGTTGAGTGTGGTGAATGGTGTGGCGTCGGTGTCGGGTGCTCCGGCGTTTGACGCGGTTGCTGCGATCACGTCGTACGCGTCGTCCAACACGTCGAAGGTCGGTGCGGCGACGGGTTCGCCTGTTGCATGGACCGCTAACGGGGTGTCGGGTTATTACCGGGACTTCGCGAAGGCGATGGTGTTGTCGTCGCAGTCGACGGGGACGTATGCGGTGCTGAACGGTGCGATCCGTGACGAGTGGGGCCGGCGCGGTGGTTCGGGTGGTGCGTTGGGTTGGCCTACTGGTGAGCAGGAGTCTGTCTCGGGTGGTGTTCGTCAGAAGTTCCAGGGTGGGACACTCACTGTGATGAACAGCGGCAGCGCCACCGTCTCGTAGTCTGCAGGTGCCAAAGTAAGTGACCCACGCGAGCCGTTTCGAGGAGTCTGAAGCAAGAGGATGAACAACGCGAATCTCCCACGCTTCGAGCGACCCCTGCATGTTGGGCGGCCCAACACGTTGCGCAAAGAGAAGTTCCTTGAGCTCGCGTCCCAGGCGTTGGACCGGCAGTGGTTGTCCAACGACGGTCCCTTGGTGCGCGAGTTTGAAGCGACTATTGCCGAGTACCTCGACGTGAAGCACTGCGTTGCCATAGCCAATGGCACAATCGCTCTCGAGATACTGATCAAAGCGACCGGCCTATCTGGCGAAGTCATCGTTCCATCGTGGACCTTTGTCGCCACCGCGCACGCACTCCAGTGGCATGGGATCACGCCCGTGTTCGCAGACATTGATCCCGAGACACATTGCTTGGACCCTGAGTCCGTCCGCGCGAAGATCACCGACAAGACCACAGGCATCCTCGCAGTGCACTTATGGGGCCGCGGCGCCCCCGTGCAAGAACTCCAAGAAGTTGCCGACGAGCACGGACTCACCCTTTTGTTTGATGCGGCTCACGCATTCGGTGTGTCCGCCGAGGGCACGATGGTGGGCAACTTTGGGCGCGCCGAGATTCTGAGTTTTCACGCTACGAAGTTTTTCAACGCGATCGAGGGGGGAGCGATTGTCACGAATGACGACGAAGTCGCCCGTCAAGCACGCCTCATGCGCAATTTCGGGTTCACAGGTGAGGACACGGTTGCGTCCGTGGGCACGAATGGAAAGATGACGGAGATATCGGCAGCGATGGGGCTGGCGAACTTTGGTTCACTGAGCGAACTCGTTGAGGTCAACCGAGCTCATTATGAGGCATACCGGGACGCGCTGGACGGTGTGTCGGGACTCAGGGTGCTCGAGATCGACGCGACAGAGAAGTCCAACTATCAGTACGTCGTACTCCTGGTAGGTGCCGAGTGCCCGGTATCCCGCGACGAGCTTCTCGCCGTTCTCCGGCGCAACAACGTACTCGCTCGACGCTACTTTTGGCCTGCCTGCCATCGGATGGAGCCTTACCGGACAAGTCAGCCCGATTCAGGGCGCACACTGACCAACACCGAGCGTGTCTCCGAGGCTGTCATCGTCCTGCCCACGGGAACGTCGCTCAGCTCCGCTGATGTTCACGCCGTTACGGAGTTGATCGCCGAGAGCGTCAATGGCTGACACCCGGCAGGCAGCGACGTGAACGACGCTCGAATACTTCACGTTGTTACTGGGCCGTCGTTCCTGAGCTTTGTTGGCGGCGTTTTTGACGAGGTGGCGCCCGGCGCCAATCATGTTGTGGGAGTGGGATTCGATCTCACGCATGTCGCCCTTCCAGATGCGGTCACGCGGCAGTCCGTGCCATTCGGGTCTGAGGCGACGGCGACGATCGTGGAGAAAGCATCGCGGGCAGCGCTCGTCATATTCCATGGCGCGCAGAACCCGGTAATCGAGGCGCTTGCCCAGGTCCCGCATGGACCAGTGGTCGTGTGGAGTGGATGGGGCGGGGACTATTACGGCAACGGTTTCAATCCGTCCGCTGGGTTGCTTGGACCTCTCACATCACGACTTGCGCGCACACAATTCGACCGGTCTTACTGGATTGATCGAGCAATCGAATGGAAGCGGTTAGCTCGCGTTCGACGCCAGGCAGCGCGTCGCACTGACTACTTCTCTGCACCGGTGCCTGAAGACTTCGCAGTCTTCACCCGGCGCTTCCGCCAGTTTGCCGGCACATATATCCAGCTCAACTACGCAAGTATCGAGGACACGATGTCCCGTGGACACGACCGCATTTCAGGCCGGGACATTCTCGTGGGCAACTCCGCCTCGGCGGAAAACAACCACCTCGACGTATTTGAACACTTGAGGCATCAAGATCTTGGCGATGCCCGCGTGATCACCCCCTTGAGTTATGGATCGCCCGCCTATAGAGATGCAGTTGTGAGCCGAGGGCAGGATCTCTTTGGCGATCGTTTTGTCCCGTTGGTGAGCTCCCTCCCCCTCGACGAGTACCACGACGTCATGGCGGGTTGCAGCGTTGTCGTCATGGGCCACTATCGCCAGCAAGGTCTTGGAAACGTGCTTCGCGCGCTGTGGCAGGGCTCTCACATCGTTCTCGACGATCGCAATCCAGTCACGCGTTACTTGTCGTCACGCGGTGTCGTCGTCAATGACCTCCACTCCACGCGATTCGGGGAGCTCGCATCCAACTCCTTGGGGAGTCGGGAGATCGCCGCGCATCGAGAGATGCTCAGGCAGTATTGGAGCCGAGAAACAGTGGTCGAGAATGTGCGTGCTGTCGTCGCTCTGGCCGGTCTATAGCGCGTTTAGCCAAACGTGGCGGCGCTTCGTCAGGCGCGCGGGTACGCCAACGTAGGTGCCACATTCAGTGATGTCGTCGAGGACAACTGCCCCCGCACCCACAACGGCGCCATCTGTGATCGTGACGCCGTCCGACACAACTGCACCAATTCCAAGGAAGACTCCGGCGCCAATGACACAACGCCCGGCGACGTGCACCCCGGGCGAAAGAGTCGCGTAATCGCCAAGCACAGTGTCGTGGCTGACAGTTGCCCCAATGTTCACCGAGACATGACGCCCGACATGGACTCGTGTCGAGCACACGGCACCTGCCATGACCACGCTGCCCTCGCCAATGGAGGCAGACACCGCGACCGTGGCGGACTCAGCGATAACCCTTGCGTAGTTCGTGCCGCGCCACCGAGCTACGAGTTCTCGACGCAGCCCTGGCGCACCGACGGCGGCGACTACTGGGGTGTTCAGGTGTTCTGCATCCGACGTCGACAGGGCAATGAGCGCGACATTGGATGGATCAAGGTAGGCATCGTCAACCGCTCGGAATGCGATGGAGCCCGCAGGGACATACTCAGAGATCTCGTCTGCATGTGCGCCAGCGCCCAACAGGCCAATTGAGTTTGCCCCGTCTGGCATAACCGGTACCTAAACCTCGGTCCGGTAAAAGTTCTGGAACGCACGCGATGCTGTCGGTCCCCGCTGACCGCGGTACCGCGACCCGTACTTCTCGGATCCGTACGGGTGCTCTGCGGGCGACGTGAGCCTGAAGAAGCACAATTGTCCAATCTTCATGCCCGGCCACAAGTAGATCGGCAACGTGGCGGTGTTAGACAGTTCGAGGGTGACATTGCCTTCGAAGCCGGGGTCGATGAACCCGGCGGTTGAATGCGTGAGCAAGCCGAGCCGCCCCAGGGAGGACTTTCCTTCGAGACGTGCAGCAATGTCGTCGGGCAACGAAACGGACTCGTACGTGGAGCCGAGCACGAACTCGCCTGGGTGCAATACAAACGGTTTGCGCGTCTCAACCTCGACCAGGCGCGTGAGCTCAGGCTGTTCGACCGAGGGGTCAATGGCTGCGTACTTGTGATTGTCGAAGACGCGGAAGTACTTGTCGAGACGCACATCGATCGAGGACGGCTGGATCATGTCCGGCTCGTACGGGTCGAGGGTCACTGCGCCGGCGTCGATGGCGGCGCGGATATCGCGGTCCGAGAGCAACATGAGATGAACCTATCGCGCGCTGGGCTCTACGCGCACTGAGACAACGCGCTCGAGCCTCCGGCGGGCGCGGAGTGCAAATCGCCACAAAGCACGCAAACGTGTGTCAACCTCAACTAGCATCGCACCATGATTGCGGGCCGTTGGCGGATTCTGAGCGCTTTGATTCTTGCGTCGCTGGTTTCAGTTGTAGCGACCATGCCGGTCGTTGCTGCTGAAGACGAGACGGCGCAAGGCTTCGAGACCGTATTGCGTGGTACCAACGACTATCGCATCGCCAACGGAACCGAACGCCTGGTTCATGACCCAAGGCTTTCGGCGGTGGCACAAGCTTGGGCAGAACGCATGGCGAGTGACTTCGCAGGCTCAGGGAATATGGATTCGGCATTTCGCCACAACCCCGATATGTCGTCCCAGGTGCCGACTGGCTGGCAGGCAGTGGGCGAGAACATTGCGGTGAACGGCGGCTACTCACAGCCTTACGACCGACTGCTCGCGCAGTGGCGCGAAAGCCCAGGGCACAAGGCGAACATGCTCAACACGCGCTGGACCCATGTGGGCGTGGGAACGTACCAAGACGACAGTGGGCTCACCTGGGGGGTCCAGGTGTTTGGTGATTACGGGACACCTAGCGCCATCCCGAATCCCGGAGATGCCGTGATCGACTTGGACGACCTCTCGTACTCCGGCACAGTTCAGTGTGTGGTTCTCGTGCGGGAGCCGTCGAAGAGCGAGTTCTTCCGGCAGTGCGGGACCAGGTCTGGTAACCGTTATGTATTTTCCGACGTGCCGCCGGGAACCTACAGCGCAAAGCTTCTGAGCTCTGGTGGCGCCACGCTATACGCAGGTTGGCCCAGTGGCGCGGGCACGTTCCAAGTTGAGGCGAAGGCGCCTCCTGGTTTGCCGTCGCGGGTGTCGGGGGCGGTGTCGACGTCGAATGTGACGGGCACGTCGGTTGATGTGTCGTGGTCGGCTCCGGCTAATGGTGGGTCGCCGATTGTTGAGTATGTGGTGCGTCGTTCGGATGATGGTGGCAAGACGTGGAATCCGAATTACACGCAGGTGTTGGGTAATCCGGCTGCCACGTCGGTGCGGGTGTCGGGGTTGACGCCGGGCAAGACGTATGTGTTCCAGGTCGCGGTGCGTAACAGTGTGGGTTGGGCTGGTGTGTGGTCGGACTCGTCAGCTCCAGTGAAGACGGTTCAGGCTGGTTTGCCGTCGCGGGTGTCGGGGGCGGTGTCGACGTCGAATGTGACGGGCACGTCGGTTGATGTGTCGTGGTCGGCGCCTGCCAATGGTGGCTCGACGATTGTTGAGTATGTGGTGCGTCGTTCGGATGATGGTGGGAAGACGTGGAATCCGAATTACACGCAGGTGTTGGGTAATCCGGCAGGGACCTCAACGAAAGTGACGGGGTTGACCCCGGGCAAGACATACCTGTTCCAGGTTGCTGTGCGTAATGCGGTGGGTTGGGCTGGTGTGTGGTCGGACTCGTCAGCTCCAGTGAAGACGGCGCCTTAGGGAACCACCAGTCAGAACGCCCGTGTTCAAGCCGGTGGCGCCAACTCCGCACCCGCCAGCACTCCTTCGAGTGACTGCGTCTCGCTCTCGCCAATGCCCACACCCTCGAGGGCGGCAGTAATCCACCACTTGCCCTGCATCAGCACGTAGGTGCACACGCCATAGTCGCTGGGCAAGTCTGCGGCGAGCGCGTTGGTGCAAACGAGGGTTCCCTCGATGCCGTTCTCGAGTGCCACACGGTCGATCGACGTCACTTTGTGGGATCCCGCGGCCGGGGTGTCGATCACGTCGCCCACCTCCCCAGCGTCTTCCGCCAACTCCTCGGGTGTCTGAGCGCCTGGCTGTCGCTCGGCGATCATGATCATCGCGAGCACCTGTCCGGTTCCCGTTTCGTTCGGGATGAACCACAGACCTGCGTACGCGGCTTCGCTCTGGAGGGCGAGATCGCGCACAGTCGGAGCGCTCGGGAACGGCATCCATTCGGCTGCGGGTGTGACCGAAATGGCCGTGTCCTGTACGTAGGCACCGTCGACAAAATGCCCTTCGCCGTCCGTCTCCGGGTTGAAGGGAGCGAGCCGCACGGAGCGCAGGGCCCAGAACAAGGCGTCGGCTTGACGCTCGCCACCCGGCTCCGCTTCGATGAGGAATCGAGCGGCGCGGCCCTCTTGCAGAATGACCACTGCGATGAGCGTCGCCTCATGATCTCCGAGCGTGCCAACAAACCGCGTCCACGCCGCTTGTCCGTCCGTCGATGTGGTGAACTCTCCGTTCTCTTCCGTGAGTTCTCCACTAAAGCTCGACCGCTGAACAGCCGAGAACTCGTCCTCCAGGTCCTGGACCGTGACGTGGTCCCCCACGATCGGGACGGTGGACACGGTCGCAAAGGTACCTTGATTGGGCACACTCGTGGGCTTGGTGCCCCACATGGCGCTGAGCGCGGAGTTCGGTACATCGGCCATGTAGGCCGCGGAGTGGTCGTACCAACTCGCAGGCAGGCTGATGGTAATCGTTCCATCGGGGCTCGTCACCACACCCGAAGTGCCTTCTGCGTAGTCGTCAGGGTCTACCGTCAACGAATCGAGCTCTTCAGCGGTCAGCGTATCGACGCAGCCCGCGAGCATCGCGACACCAACTGCGAGCGCGCACCATTTGATCAACGTCTTCATGTGTCCCCCTCAAAAGGTTCCTAACCCCGTCCGCCCTCCTGGCGTCGGCGTCGTTCTTGTTCTGCAAGCCACGTGAGGTACTCGGGGTCGTCATCCGGCGCGGAAGGCGCCCGCCGTTGCTGCCCGTCACCACCGCCGCCACGGTTCATCCACTTGGCAAGAATCCACGCGCCCGCGCCCACAAACGGCGCAAAGAGCACGATGAGCACCCACAGCACCTTGGGCATCCGGAATGGCTCCTCGTCACGCGCCTGCGCGATGTCAGCGAGCACATACGCGGTGAGGCCCAAGTAGAGGATCATTGGCAGCAGATAGCGCATGCGCCCACCCTAGGCGTGGACGCGCAATTGCGTCTATTGACGCCCGGCCGACGCCCCCGCGGGCCCCGTTTCAAGCGTCCGACGCTGTGGTCCAGGACACACGGGCGCGAATTGTTGCACATTCGAACCGGTTGAAACGGCCAAAGGGGCCGAAAGAGGGGCTTTGAGGCCTCGTGAGAGCGCGATCATAGGGTTAGGCTTAGGCCCGGCCGCATGGCCCCACCGCTCTTTTGGAAGGTCTCCGCATGCAGTTCGGTCACTTCGACGATGAAGCCCGTGAGTACGTCATTGAGACGCCTCACACTCCGTACCCGTGGATCAACTACCTGGGCTCGCAAGAGTTCTTCGGTCTGGTGTCGCACACGGGCGGCGGCTACTGCTTCTACCGTGATGCCAAGCTGCGTCGTCTGACGCGCTACCGCTATAACAACGTCCCCGTCGACAACGGCGGACGTTACTTCTCGATCAACGACGGCGGTGATGTGTGGAGCCCCGGCTACCGCCCGTACAAGAAGGACCTCGACTTCTTCGAGACCCGTCACGGCATGGGCTACACCCGCATCACGGGTGAGCGCGGCGGCTTGCGTGCCTCGGTGCTGCTCTTTGTCCCGGTGGGCGTCAACGCGGAAGTCCACCAGGTGACGGTGACCAACACTTCGGATGCTGCGAAGACCTTCAGCCTCTTCTCCTTCATTGAGTTCAACCTGTGGAACGCAGAGGACGACCAGACCAACTACCAGCGCAACCTCTCCATCGGTGAGGTTGAGGTGGAAGACGGCGCGATCTACCACAAGACGGAGTACCGCGAGCGTCGCAACCACTACGCGGTGTACGGCGTCAACGCCCCCATCGCGGGCTTCGACACGGACCGCGACACGTACCTCGGCTTTGGCAACGGCTTCGACGAGGCCGCTGTGCCGCACGCAGGGAAGGCCGGCAACTCGATCGCCTCGGGTTGGTACCCGATCGCGTCTCACCAGCTCGAGGTCACGCTTGCGCCGGGCGAGTCCAAGCAGTTCACCTTTGTGCTCGGCTACCTCGAGAACGACGCTGACGACAAGTGGGAAGCCCCCGGCGTCATCAAGAAGGACGGTGCGAAGGAACTCCTCGCCCGCTTCGCCGACAACGCCCAGACCGACGCCGAGTTCGCCAAGCTCAACGAGTACTGGGACAACCTGCTTGGCTCGTACACGATCGAGTCGGGTGACGACAAGCTCAACCGGATGGTCAACATCTGGAACCAGTACCAGTGCATGGTGACGTACAACATGTCGCGTTCGGCGTCGTTCTTTGAGACGGGCATGGGCCGCGGCATGGGCTTCCGTGACTCCTCGCAGGACCTCCTTGGCTTTGTGCACCTCGTGCCGGAGCGCGCCCGTGAGCGCATCATCGACATCGCGTCGACGCAGTTTGAGGACGGCTCCGCGTACCACCAGTACCAGCCGCTCACCAAGCGTGGAAACCACACGCTCGGCTCCGGCTTCAACGATGACCCGCTGTGGCTCATCCTCGGTGTCGCCGCCTATGTCAAGGAGACGGGCGACTTCGCGATCCTCGATGAGATGGTGCCCTTCGACAATGACGAGTCGAAGGCTGCGACGCTCATGGAACACCTGCGTCGCTCGTTCAACCACCCGCTCGACAAGGCCGGCCCGCATGGTTTGCCCCTCATCGGCCGCGCTGACTGGAACGACTGCCTCAACCTCAACTGCTTCTCGACCGAGCCCGGCGAGTCCTTCCAGACCACCGGTAACAAGACCGGTGGCGTTGCGGAGTCGGTTTTCATCGCCGGCATGTTCTGCGCGATCGGCCCCGAGTACGCGGCACTGGCACGACGCCGTGGAGACGAGGAGGAGGCGCAGCGCGCGGAGAAGGCAATTGAGGACATGCGCGCCGCCGTCACCAACCACGGGTGGGACGGCGAGTGGTTCCGCCGTGCGTACGACTACTACGGCAACCCCGTTGGCTCCAAGGAAAACGAGGACGGCCAAATCTGGATCGAGCCCCAGGGCTACTGCATCATGGGCGGCATCGGTCTCGAGGACGGCAAGGCTGTCCAGGCCCTCGACTCCGTCCGCGAGCGCCTCAACACTCCGCACGGCATCGTGCTGCTCAACCCCGCGTACACGAAGTACCACGTGGAGTTGGGTGAGGTGACGAGCTACCCACCGGGCTACAAGGAGAACGCGGGCATCTTCTGCCACAACAACCCGTGGGTCATCATCGCGGAGACGATTGTGGGCCGCCCCGAATACGCGTGGGAGTACTACAAGCAGATCACTCCCGCCTACCGCGAGGAGATCTCCGAGGTTCACCGCCTTGAGCCGTACGTCTACGCCCAGATGATCGCGGGCAAGGACGCGGTGCGTCATGGCGAGGCGAAGAACTCATGGCTCACCGGTACGGCGTCGTGGAACTTTGTCGCCGTGTCGCAGTATCTGCTCGGCGTGCGTCCTGACTACGACGGCCTTGTGGTCGATCCGTGCATCGGCGCCGAGGTGGGCGAGTACACGGTGACCCGTCAAATTCGTGGCGCCACGTACAAGGTGACGGTGACGTCCACCGGCGCCAAGGGTGCCAAGCTCACCGTTGACGGCAAGGAGATCGAGGGCAACACCGTCCCATATGCTCCGGCCGGTTCGGTTGTGGAGATCGTCGCGTCCGTCTAGGACTTTTCCGCAGGCCCTTCCTGCACAAAACCCCCGGTCGCTGTTGGTGGCCGGGGGTTTTGTCTTTCACAAACGCCTCCCGCGTCAAGCTACGAACCGCTCACCGCGGTTCCCTACTTTTTGAACCACTGACGCGCGCGACACGCCGGTGTTCAAGCGTCGTGCCCAGGGTTTGGCAGCGTGTCGGCCGCCACACCGGTTCGCAGCGCACAACCCGGTGGCGTTCGCGGATGCGTCTGGTCTGGAAGCGGTATGCGCGAGACTAAGGGGCGATGCAATGCATGCGCGCAACAATCGCGAGCGTGCCAGCGCGATCCTTGCCGCGAACAAAGCCGCGGCACTTTTCTTGACGACATCAGGTTCGCCGTGGACGGATAAGTCTGCTCGCCAGCTGTCAGAAGAGCCGCGCACCAGGCTCTCGCAATGCTGAATCGCGCGGCCACGTACGACTCGGGACGGGAGGCCTATCCCGGACCGGACGTGAGATCTGGCTTGGAGCTGGGGGCGTTGTGGGGGTTGGGAGTCTTTCACTAGGTTCGCCTTGGGAGATTTTGCCCCTGGCCTGCAGGGTGTGCGCGACTGGACCGCGATAGCGTGGTTGCCGACTCCTGGCCGAACGGTGACGCAAGAACTTGACTTCACAATGACATACAACCTGGTGAGGCCTGCGCATGTGGATTAGTTCGATGAGAAATGTAGTCGGTGCCGTGCTCGCGGTGTTGCTTGTGGCGGCGTGCGCGCGCTCCGCTCCGATTCCTGACTCGACGATGGATGGGCCGTTTAGGGGTGGGGTGTGGGTATCCACGACCACGGAGGATCGGTTGGAGTTGGATATGGCGACCGGCCGTGGTGTCGCGACCATGTCGAAGGGGCTCTCGGTTCCTGCAGGTGACCCCGCAGGATGCGCAAAGGACGAGCAATGGTCCGCTACCACCACGCGCGCCATCGATGAATGGAGCGTGAGCGAGGGAGAGTCGATAATCCGGTTCCAAGTTCCCGTCGATAGGTTTGACCTCGTTTATTCTCTCGCTTTCGCGCGTGAGGATGATTGGTCCGTGCTGGAGACCTTCTATTGGTGCGACACAGAACACTTTCGACCTATCTATCTTGTGTGGCAGCCCGGCTCCGCATGAGCCCGGTACTCATCGCGTGAACGGCCCCATGGTGGTTGTAGGCGCTGGTGCTTTGATTGGTCCCAAAATCTCTCGGGGAACAATCGTTGGTTAGCGCACCAAAGTTTCTTAGTCAACCCTATTGGGTGGTGTATCTCGGCTTTCTTGGTGTCCCGGGCGCCGTCGGCCTTCTTCTATTTGCCGCTGGGGTCGTCGAATGGGGCGTTTTCTTCCACCTGATTATCGCGCCGATCACCTTCTTAGGTGTCATTCTCACATTACCTGCCGCGATGCGTCCGCGACCGGTGTGTTACGGGGTCTACGCGGCGGTCAATCTCACGCTACTCACATTTGGCCTAGCGATCATGGCGATTCTGAGTTTCAAGACGACACTGGATAAGACTTGGCCCGCGACGGTCTACATAGTAGGCGACGTGAACATGGTGACCGAGTCATGGGTGTACTACATATCGGTGCTGTGTTACGGCATGTCGGGCCTGCTCGCTGCGCGGGAGGCATGGCACACGCGCTGGCGAGCACGGGTGCAACGTGGGGACGACCATGGATGAGGTCAGTGCAGGAGACTACTGCCCAATCGTTGCGCACCCGTGGGGTGACACATAGCTCGCGCGTATGTGTGGTCGTGCCGTCAAACGCGTGCGCGGGTTCTTGGGCGACCTGATGGACCGCCCAGAAGCCACGGCCAACGAGTGACACCCGCACCGCACCTGTCGGGGCGGCACGGGTGTTCTATACGTTGAGCAGTTGCATCACTCCGCTGGCGGAGCCGGCGGTGGCGGCGTTGCGAACACCTGGCCCTGGGCAGGAGGAGCAGGCGGCCGGTTTGCACGGCGCCGGCGCAGCGGCCACACGATCGCGAACACGATCAACGCGAGCACCGCGATCCACGGCAGCAGCACGCCGAGCACGGTGAGCGCCACTGTCACAAAACCAACGAGTCCATCCCAGCCCGCGATGAGTCCATCCACAAAGTTCTTGGGCGAGTCGTCTTCCTCTTCGACAATGACGGGCTCCGTGGTGAAGGACACATTGAGTGTTGACATCGACACCTGGTCGTCGAGACCGCGCTTTTGCGCCTCGAGGCTCTGCAAGGTTGCCTGACGGCTCGCCAGCTCGTCCTCCAGCGCGATGATGTCGTCAATGTTTTGCGCGTCCTTGAGCAGGCCTTCAATGCGAGCGGTCGATTCGCGCAGCGTAGAGATTCGCGCGTCGAGATCAATCACTTCGGTTGAGACGTCAATGCTGGAGGTGTTGTAGTAATCGGTGGTGCCAAGCGCATCGAGCTCGTCAACTACGGCGTCCAACTTCGCGGACGGAACGCGCAACGTCAGCTCCGCCGAGGCACGGCTTCCCGTTTCGCGCGGCGCCGTCTCGTCCCGGGCGTCCACCCGCCCACCATTGCGCTTGGTGATGTCCGCTGCAGCATCGGCCGCCGCGATGGGATCATCCACCGTCATGTACAGCGAGCCCGTGACAATGAGCGAGCGGTTGTCGGCCGCCGGGGCCACAGATCCGTCTCCGGCAACGCCGCCGCCTTCGGCCTTGTCCCCGCCAGCGTCGTACGCCGCGCCCTCGTTAGCGGCGGCCGGAGCCGGGTCGTACGCCGAGTCATCGCCGGCTGAACAACCCGCCAGCACACCCATCGCCGCGATCAATGCGGCCATCATCCCGATGCGACCACGCCGCACCGTCCCCACCTTCGATTCGTTCATGTTGCTCATGCTAGAAAGACGCCTCGCTCGGCGACAGCGTTGGGTGCAAGCCGTAACTCAACCGAGACGCGACCGTGACGTCGCCCTTGGAGTCGCGAGAATCGGTTCGCGATCCTTGGCGTCAGGTTGTCACGTGGCCAGACGGGGGCGTGTCGAGGTGCGAACTGATCGGCCGGATGGCAGTGACGAGTCCGGCAATGCTCACGATGAGCGCAATGGCTCCCACGATGGCCCATGCCGATGACCCGTTCGCCTCGCCGCCACTCGTCGCCCTTTCGGCTACCACCGCCAGCACCAGCCCTGCCCACCACGCTGCCGCGCCGACGCCTGCCCGCGAGTCATGTGCGCCCTTTGCCAGGCGTCCCATCGCTACGTAGGGCATGACGATGTTGTACAAGGGGATGAACCAGGCGACCCAGGCATTCCACGGCGCGGGCACGTTCTCGCCCCGCGAAGCGGCACTCGCCAAAGCGTCGGACATCCAATTGCCGAGGGCGAGGTAGCCCCACAGTCCGCCGAATATCAGCCCAAGCGCCGACAACGTGACAAGCGCCGATAGGCCGTCGCTACGCGGTCCCTCTCCAGCGTCGGCCGCTCGCACCACCAGCACGGCAATGAGCGCCACGCTCAACGCGATATAGCCCGCAATTGCGTCTCGGGCGGCACGCGTGTGTTGGTTCTGCGCCCGGCGACCTCGTGTGATCACAGCAGCGATAGTCATGATTCCCCCGAATCAGAGTGCGAGTCACTTTGACACTACTCCTCAAGGGCGGGCGGCGTCAGGGGCGCTGCGCAAATCTTTCGAGCAGCTCGCCGTCACCCGCCACCACAAGCAGGTCATCAGGCCGGATGTACGTGTCACGACCCGCGTACACGAAGTCCTCGCCGGGGCTCTTCACGCCAATGACCTGGATGCCGTATTTGTTGCGCAGGTCGAGCTGGTCGAGCCGGAAGTTGTGCGTCTCGGTGGGTGGTCGCATCTTCACGATGGTGAAGCCGTCCTCCACCTCGATGTAGTCGAGCATCTTGCCGCCCACAGAGTGAGCGACGCGGCTGCCAGCGTCGGCCTCCGGCAACACCACGTGGTGCGCACCGATGCGCTCGAGGATGCGCTTGTGCTCCGCGGAAACCGCCTTGGCCCAAATCTCTGGAATGCCCACGTCAACAAGGTTGCCGGTGATGAGCACGGACGCCTCAAGCGACGTCCCGACGCCCACCACAGCAGCGCCAAAGTCCTTAACACCAATCTGTTCAAGCGCGCGGGGGTCGCTCGCATCCGCTTCCACAACCGGCAGGCGGGAGGACCACTTCTCAACGAGATCCGCGTCGCGCTCGACCGCGAGCACATCCACATCCATGAGGTCGAGAGTGTCTGCGAGTGCTGACCCGAATCGACCCAAGCCGATGACCAGCACGCCCTGCTTCTGCTTTGAATTAGCCAATGAGGGGCCTTTCGTTCGGGTAGCGGACCGCACGGCGACGCTTGTTCAACGCTAGCGCCGCAACCAACGTGATGGAGCCCACGCGGCCCACGTACATCATGACAATCAAGGTGACCTTGGCGTCGGCGTCAAGACTGCCGGTGATGCCGGTCGACAAGCCGCACGTCGCAAAGGCGGAAATCACCTCGTACAACGCGCGGTCAAGCTCGAGCCCCGTCTGCATGAGGAACACCGCAGTGCCCACCGTGACGATGAGCATGCTGACCAAGGTGACCGACACTGCGAGCCGCAACACCTCGGTGCCGATGCGCTTGCCAAACGCCTCAATATCACGGCGGCCTCGCGCTTCGGCCCACATCGCGAGCACGAGCACCGCCATAGTGGTGACGCGAATGCCGCCCGCGGTGCCTCCTGAGCCGCCGCCAATGAACATGAGGATGTCCTCAAGGAGCCACGTCGACTCGCGTGCCTGGCCAATGTCAAAGGAGCTGAAGCCACCCGAGCGTTGGTTGATCGATTGGAAAAAGATGTTGCCAATCGTCGACGCCGTCGAGTGGTGACCGAGCGTGGCCGGGTTGGACCACTCGAACACCGCGAGGAGCACGGCGGAAAGCAGGCTCAGCGTGACGATCGTGACAAGGGTGATCTTCGTGTGAAGCGTCCACCGGCGGGGGTGGCGCCAGTCGCGCAACATATTGAGGTACACCGGGAAGCCAAGGGCACCAACCGCGACGCCAAGGCCGATCGGCGCAAGCATCCACAGGTCGCCTGAGTAGGGGGTGAGCCCGATGGGGTCCGGTGAGAAGCCGGCGTTGTTGAACGCGGACACCGCATAGAACGCGGAGTATCCGATCGAGGTGCCCACCTCGTAGTCGAGAGTGAGGAAGCGGGGGAGCAGCACCAAGAAGATGATCACCTCGGCCGCGGTGGACACCGCCACGATGGTGGTGAGAAGAGAGCGCAAGTCTCCCAAGCCCGTGGAGCGCGCCTCACCTGCGGCGAGAATCCGCTGGGTCAGGCCCAAGCGTCGGCTGACTGCAAGGCTTGCGAGCGACGCGAGGGTGATGATCCCCAGGCCGCCCACCTTGATGGCAACGCCCATGATCGCGAGGCCAAACGGTGACCAGTATGTCCCCACATCCACGGTGCTGAGTCCCGTCACGCAGACGGCCGAGGTGGCCGTGAAGAGGGCGTCGACAAAGGGCGCGCGCACCCCGCTCGCCGTCGCGGCGGGCAACGACAACAGACCTGCGAAAAGCAGGATCACCATGCCGAAGGCACCCAAGGCGAGCCGCGCCGGGTGTTGCAGGGCGATGCGATCCACCTGGTGATCGACCCACTTGCGCACTGTGCGCTGTGATGCCATGCGTCTCCCTCGCGGGCCCGGCGCTGAAACGCGGACCCGACTGCTCACTTTGGCACGAAAAATGCGCCTTCCACATCATCGGCACGTTGTCACGCCTTCACAACAGTCACATTGGCCCCTACAGTGAGAGTGGCTTTCGGCCGATACACGCGGCGAGTGCTTAAGAGGAGATCCGTTGCCTGACAATTCCGCACCCCGCTTCCTCACCGTTGCTGAGGTCGCCGAGATGTGCCGCGTTTCGAGAATGACGGTGTACCGCTGGGTGCATGCAGGCGAATTGCCAGCCGTGCGCTTTGGAAAGTCGTTCCGTGTCCCCCAGGACGCCGCACGCGAATTTGTCGAGCGCGCGTCGCTGACGGCCTCCTTTGGCGAGGATGACGAGACGGGTGTGACGGCTGTAGGCTAGGTAGCCGTGTCACGCGCGTCGCGTGTCGACGCCCGTCATCATTAGCTTTCTCTTTGAGGAGGGTCCGTGGGATCCGTCATTAAGAAGCGCCGCAAGCGCATGTCCAAGAAGAAGCACCGCAAGTTGCTTCGCAAGACGCGTCACCAGCGCCGCAACAAGAAGTAGCGCTCACGACAGCAAGCCCGCGCCTCGGTTGAGGTCGCGGGCTTTGTCGTCTCCGGGGCTCGCGCGCCCGACGCTGTGGCCGCGTCGCGCCTGCAACGGCGGCCTCCGAAGTTCTGAACCGCTCGCGGCGCGACACGCCGCGCCTGCTCGCGGAATCGGGCTGCGTGTCCGGCGTGTCGCTCACCTCAGCGGTTCGCAACTTCGCGGGGCGGTTCGCGCTGGAGCTCGGTCTTCGCCGACGCTGCGGCGGGTCAGGCGCGCTTGCGGCCGACGCTGGGGCGGGTCAGGCGCGCTTGCGGCGGCGCAGCGCGCGGAACGGGCGGAGAATCTGGTGGCCGACCGCCCGGATCACCTTCATCACTACCCAGACGAAACCGGTGATGGACGCCCGGACGATCGAGCGTCGGCCGTTGGGATTGCGCCCCCGGAAGTCCTGGATGGGCCACCCTTGCTTCTTCGCGTGGCGGCGCAAGCGGCTATCGGGGTTGATGGCACACGGGTGGCCAACGGCGGCGAGCATCGGAGCGTCGTTCATCGAGTCGCCGTAAGCAAAGCAGTTCTCGATGACAAGGCCCGTGCGCTCCGCGAGTTCCCGCACCCCCACCGCTTTGGCCTCGCCATGCATGAAGTCGCCGACAAGGCGTCCCGTGTAGTGCCCACCCTTGTGCTCGGCCACGGTGCCAAGAGCGCCGGTGGCGCCCAAGCGTCGGGCGATAAGACGGCCAATCTCAACGGGAGTTGCCGTGACAAACCACACCTGGTGGCCCTGCGCACGGTGTTCGTCAATGAGCGCCTTGGTGCCGGGGAAGATGCGGAGCGCGAGCACCTCGTCGTAGACCTCTTCACCGATCTGCGCCATCTCGGCGACCGACCAGCCTTTGATGATCGACAGCGCCTCGGCCTTGACCGTGTCCATCTGCTCCTTGGACTCGCCAAAGATGAGGTATTTCAGCTGCTCCCAGCCAAAACGGATGATGTCGCGATTGCGAAAATAGCCGCGCTGCTTGAGCCCGCGCGCAATGTGGAATGCGCTCGCCCCGCGAATCACTGTGTTGTCCACGTCAAAGAACGCGGCAACGGAAGTTGGCGCAGTCTGGGCGGGACGCGTCATTCCTCCACAGTACCGGCGCTCGCGGAGTGTGCCGACACGGATGTGTCACACACCACGGCCAGCCCCAGCGTCGGCCCTTCGCCGGGTCCCGTGGCCTGGGGCCGTCGCGTGAGCACCCCAGATTGGTGTGCGGGTGGGTGCGGTACGCGTGGCGAGGTCAGTCTCGGGGGAGGGGGGGGATTTGGGGTGCTGCCGCGACGCTACGGGAGCTGGCCGGTCCGGCGCCCAGCCCGGCCCCGCGGCCCGTGGGCGTCGCGGGGGCGCCCGAGAGTGGTGTGCGGGTGGGCGCGGTACGCGTGGCGAGGTCGGTG
>JAEYOR010000011.1 GCA_023411615.1 Actinomycetes bacterium | reverse complement strand
GGCCTGGGTGAGGGGCATATTCACCACATGAGCGGTGGATTCTCGGCCACGAATGGTGGGAACCGCTAGGGTCCACTCATGAGTCCACGCTCACGAGGGGGACTGGGGCCAGTGTGTCCCGACTGTGGCACCACATTGCCGGTTCGCGCGTCGTTTTGCGAGGCGTGCGGTCTTGGTCTTGAGTCGGCGGTGGCGTATGAGTTGGCTCAGGCCAATGGTGCCGTGCACCAGATCCGAGGTGAACGAGAAGCTGCGAGACGCGCGCTCGAACTGATGGATAGGCGCGAGGCGGAGTGGCTCGAACGGCGCGAGTCGCTTCGTGGCTCGGCCCCTCGTGTCCAGTTGGAACAGCCGGTCGGCGCAGTGCCGCCGCCTACATCCGCGCCCACACCCACAACCACGCATCCGGTTGCGCAAAACTGGGCCGCGCCGGGTGGGGTAGGTGGGCCCGCGGCGGCGAGCGCGCCGCGTGGACCGGGCAAGCCAAGTGCGGCAAGCGCGCCGGGCGAGCCAAGTGCGGCAAGCGCACCGGACAAGCCAAGCGCGTCGGGTGGGCGTGAGGCGCCAAGCGCGCCAGGGGATGCGACGCCCGCATACTCGCCCGGTCACAAGCCCGCCCGCAAACTTTCGGCTGCAGCGTTGCTAGGCGTTTCGGGTGCTTCCCTCGTGATCCTTGCCGCGATCGTCTTTGTCGCCGCATCCTGGGACAACTACATCCCCATCGTCCGTGCGGGCTTCCTCATCGCGTTCGCTGGCTTCTTCGCATGGCTCGGGCTGCGTGCTACTCGCGACGCGTTCCCGACCATCGGCGGCTCGCTCGGCGTTGTCGCCATTGGCTTCGTTGGTGTGTCTCAAATCGCGTGGCGCATGAATGAAGATGGAGCCCAGCCCTACACGGCGGCCCTCTTCTTCTCGGCCGCAGCCATCGCGGGAGTTGCGCTCGATCGAACCCACTTGCGCGCTGTTGGCGCGACAGCCGCCGTTGCCGTGCACCTCGCGGTCCTCTCGGCGGGTATCGAATACGCCCTCGGCGCTCAGTCCGCGGGAATCGCCACTGCACGCTTCGTCATCGTCGCCGCTTTGCCGGCCGTTGCGCTCATATGGCTCGGACGCCTATGGGTTAACTCACGTCATCGCGACATCGTGAAGTGGTCGGGCGCCACCATCGCGATCGCTGCTGCCACGCCCACACTCTTCGTCCCCATCTCGATCGAAGAAACGGGACTACTCGCCCTGAGCGCGATGACCGCAGGCATTACCGCGCTCGCGGCCGTCGCCATCTGGCGGCCGATCGTCGGTGCAGGCCCGCTCACGGGCGTTGCCATCATCACGGCGGCGATCCTTGTCAATCAGTTTGTCGACTCGGTGTGGCAGACCAACCTCGTTCTCGCACTCCTTGTTGTTGTCGCAGTCGTCCTGCTCTCTCGCGGAACGCCCCCGTGGCGGGCGGCTGGTCTCGCAGGCCTTGGGCTTCCGGTGTTGTGGCTCGCAGTCGTCAGCGGGATCATCGGCATCACAGCCATCTCCTCCGCCTTGCTTGGCTCGGACGCGCGCTTCCCACAGGGCTTCACCACGCAGGTCCCGGCCGCCAAGGAGGTGATGGCCTACGCGGGCGTCATCTTTGTGCTCGCGTGTGCTGCCTGGCTCATGCGCACGTGGCGTCTTGGTGCACGGGCAGAGGCGGCGCGCGTCGGGGCAGGGGCGTGGCTCAGCGCCGCAGCGGCAATCGTCGCGGGTTGTGGCGTCGGGACCATCTGGACCGGCGCCCGCTGGCTTAACGCCCCTGGAATCATCGCCTCGGCAATTGTCTTGTGGTTCGTCTGGCGCGCATGGGGCCCGAGTCAACGCCGCCCGATGCAGATCGCAGCCATCGTCGTCG
Source organism: Actinomycetes bacterium (assembly GCA_023411615.1). Classification (GTDB taxonomy): domain Bacteria; phylum Actinomycetota; class Actinomycetes; order Actinomycetales; family Demequinaceae; genus Demequina. The sequence continues at coordinate 12,160 of JAEYOR010000011.1, read as the reverse complement.
CTGCGCTCGTCGCGGTCATCGGTCCCTTCCGGATTGCCACCGTCGCATCTGACATGAGCACGGCCGATGTGACGACGTGGGCCATTAGCGCAGTGATCGCTGTCGCGGGGCTTGCCTACGCAAGTGAGACGTTCCCGCAGGCCGCCTTTATGGCATCGATGACCAGCACGATGCTTGGCGGAGCCGTCATCTGGTGGGCCACCGAGAACCTCGGCCTCACCGTCGTCGTCGCCGCCGCCATTGCGACCGCTATCGCGGGCGTCGGCGTTGTGCTCGGCAAGCGGAGCCGCAGTGACGAGCGCACATCGAGCGTCGCGATGTCAGATCCCCTCGCGGCCGCACTTGTTGGTGCGCTCCCGGCCGTTGTGATCGGTTCGTTCTTCGCTGCCTATAGCGCCGTGGTTGGGATCTGCTGGACTCTCGCGCCGGCCGGCAGCTGGGCGATCTCAATGACGTGGGCCGAGCCAGCAGCAGCGCTCATCACCGTGTGTGCGGGGCTCTTGTTTGCGCGCGCATTCCGGGGACCGGTCAACGGAGGCTTCGCAAGCCTTATCGTCACAATCGGCCTCATTCTTGTCATCCCTCAAGCGAGCGGCCGCTTGGCAATGTCTTTGCCGGACGCAGAGCACCCGTGGCTACCGGTAGCGGTACTCCTCATTGCCGTCGCCGTGTGGTTGGTCACGGCACTCAAGGTCTTGAGGCCGTCGCGGGCGCCCGTCGCCGTCGCTGGCGTCGTGGCAACCAGCACCGTCACGGTGACGTGGCTTGTGCGAATGGCGGAGGACGGTCCCGAGTGGCGCATCATCGTCGCGCTCGCCGTGGTCGCCCTTGCTGGCGTCGCATTCGCCATGCGCTGGCCCGCGTACACACTGGCGCCGGCCGTTGCCACGGCGTCACTCATCGCGCCCGCCGCTCTCGCTCAGAGCGACCTCAGGGCTGCGGCCATTGCGGCGGCAGCCGGCATGGTGATCCTCGCGTGGGTACATCGCCTCGCCGTTCGCCGTGACGGTAGGCCAGCCCTATGGCTCATCGCAATGGCGCCCGCTGCGCTCATTTCCGCAGGCTCAGTGGTGACCGCGCTCGCCGTGGCAAGCCGTGCGTGGATTGAGTCGAGGTCCGCCGGCAGTGTGGATGGGCAGTGGTGGGCAGTCGCCGCCATTGTGCTCGTGGTGGCGGCAGTCTTCGCCTGGCCACCCGTCCGACGCCACGGGGCGTCGATTCTGCTTGGTGCGGCAGCCGTGGCGGCGGGCTTGGTGCCCGACCCGATCGGTTGGGTTGCGCTCGCGGTCCTCGCGCCGGCCATCGCAGAAGCGGGTGTCCGTTGGGCGGGCCGCCTGGGGACTGGACGCCTCCACGGGGTGTGGGCGATTATCGCCGCTGCGGCGTGGATGCCGTGGCGAGCCGGTCCGGCAGCGATCGTTGAGGCGCTTGCCGTCGCCGTCCTCGTATGGACAGCGACTCGGGCCGAACGGCGGAGCGCGGCGCGAGGTGGGACCGCAATCGCAGCGCCACTGGTGGCCGTGTTTGCCGCCATGCATACCTTCTTGTTCTTTGGCGCAGGCTATGGGCCCAGCGCATTGGGCGGGGCTGTCATCGGTTTCACTGTTGCGCTCGCCCTAGTTGCGGCCAAAGTCCTTGCACACAACGGTGCGGCTTGGGTGCTCGGTGCAATCACCGTCATCATGCCGTTTGCAACGATGCACGTACTGTCGAGCGGGTTGTTGGTGCTTGTCGCAAGCGCCGCCTGGTACGCGCTCTTCGCACTCAACGGTGTGGTGTGGGCTCGCATCACCGCCTTGTGGTTGCTGAGCCCAGCGGCGGTGCTCCTCCTCGCGGCCGTTGGTGCCACCGCTCTCGAAGCATATGTCGCCGTGCCGGGTGCGACGATGCTTGGCCTGGGCCTGCTCCGAATGCGGCGTGATCCCGCGATGAGAACCTATGCCGCCCTGGCGCCGGGGCTAGGTCTGATCCTCATCCCGTCTTACATTGCGATGGCACTCGATCCCGAGCTGCTCATCCGCCCGCTTGCACTGGTGTTCGCGGCCGCGGTCCTTGGAATCATCGGTGTGTGGCGCCAATGGTTCGCGCCACTGCTCGGCACCGCAGTGACGGCAGTGGTGCTCGCGACGTCGCAAGTGGTGGTCGATGAAGCGCTCGTGCCGCGGTGGGTGAGCTTCGGCTTCATCGGCGCCGTGCTGCTTGTGCTCGGCTTCACCGCCGAGCGCATCCGCACGATGCGCTAAACGTGATCTGAGAAACCCAGTTGGCGTGCCGCCTCGTACACAGCGATGGCGGCCGAGTTCGACAAGTTGAGCGAGCGTCGGCCGGGCAGCATCGGGATGCGCAACCATTGGGTGATACGGGGATGATCGAGGACCACGTCGGGAAGCCCGGTGGGCTCGGGTCCAAAGAGGAGAACATCGTCGGCCCGGTACTCGACATCCGTGAAGTACGTGCTCGCACGCCCCGTGAAAGCAAAAATGCGTGACTCTGGCAATGCCTTGCAGAGCGCATCAAAGGACGGATGGACCGTGACGGTCGCAAGATCGTGATAGTCGAGCCCGGCCCTGCGGAGCTTTGATTCTTCGAAAGTGAAACCAAGGGGCTCGACGAGGCGCAAGTGCGCCCCCGAGACAGCCGACAAGCGGATCGCCGCTCCGGTGTTCTCCGGGATACGGGGCTCAAAGAAGGCGATCGAAGGCATGGCGACGGAACTCATTGATGAAGTTTCCCATGCTGGTGCACACCGGAGTCGCCGGAATGTGATGTTGGCCACAGAAGCCGCAATTCCCCCATAAATGGGGCTACCCGATGTGGGGGCACCTTTCTACGGTCAACGTGGGCCAATTGGTGCCCACGACCCCGGGGGTAGAAGACGGTGCGGGCAACTGTATTCGTCGGCGTCTCCACGGCAGTGGCGGCGCTGATCGCCATTCATGGATGGAGCGCGCCCCAAAACGAGGCCGGCGTGGGGGTGGGCGCCACGCAAGAGGCGGCGGTTCTCGGGGCGCCCGCACCTAGCCCGGGACGCGAAAGTGCCCCCATCACCGTGCTCCTCATGGGCGATTCGTACACGTCGGGCAATGGCGCGCGCACACCCGATGGAGACGCCGCTTATTACGGCCCCGACAAGTGCCTTCAGTCCACGGTGACGTGGGGAGAGCAATACGCCGACGCCCTGGCGAGCCAGGGTTACACCGTCACCTTGTTGAACAGGGCATGCTCTGCGGCCTCGACCGACGCTCTTCTGCACGACCGCTACCTCAAGGACACGGCCGTGCTCGTCTATCCAGAGGCCGAGATCGAAGGCGAGCCGCGAGACGACGCCGTTTACGAAACCTGGGCACGCACAAACGCGCGATGCATTTCCACACCCGCCTCGGATGAATACATCGTCACTGCCGTCACCCGCATGGATGCGGGCGACGGCACCGCCACCGTGCACGTGAGCTGCGAGCGCTGGCTCCGTCCCCAAGTTGACGCTCTCAACCCGGACGTCGACCTCGTGTTCCTCACCGTGGGCGGAAACGATGTTCACTTCCCCGACATCGTTCGTGCGTGCCTCATCCTTGGCGACGGCGATGAGTGTGAACAGGCGCTCGATGTCGCCGACGCCTATGTCGCCAACGACTTCACAGCGGACTTGATCGACGTATTCGTTGAGATTGAGCGCCGCACCAATGGCCAGGCCCGCGTCGTGTATCTCGCGTACCCGAACCTCGAGGTGAATGAAGATCTTGAGCTCACGAGTGTCGGCAATGATGGCCTCAAGCGCATCGCCATCTCGCAACGGCTCGACGCGCTCGCGGAAGCAGGTCTTGAGGCGCAGCGCAACGCCGTCGCTGCCGTCAACGCCCAGACACAGACCGATTCAGTTGTCTTTCTCGATGGGATCCCCGAGCTCTTCGCCGGTCATGAACCCGACGCTCGGCCCGCGTCCGTGAATGACGATCGGTGGATGTATGAAGCCTTCGAAACGCTTAACCGCGACGAGTGGTATCACCTCACACCGGAAGGTCACCGCCAGATCGCGCATTACGTGGCCGGCTTCGGCGACTTTGGCGCCGTTTCGAGCTCCGATGTGCCGACACCAGCGCGGGATGTCGCTCTCGTCATCGGTGACCGGGGTATGGGGCACGCGGCCGCGATCGAAGCGCTTGACGATCAGTCGTTGTGGGAAGGCGCCGCAATCACCGTCATCGAGCAGCGCATCGCACCCGATGGCGTCAACATCGAACGCCGCGTGGTGATCCAAGGGGCGGGCGCCCGCGAGGCCGCCCACGCGCTTGCCGGCCGTGATCGCTCCGCGTGGCGGCCCGCTGCCGATGTCGTGTTGCCCGCGCGGTGGAACGCGACCTCGCATGTTGTTTACGTGGGCGATCCGAGTCTCAGCCTGAGTGACGTCGCTCCCTTGTGGAGTGGCGACGCGCAAGGTCGCTCCGTCTACGTCGACTGGCAGACGGTGGAGGTAGTGCCGCTTCGCATTGGTTCGGCAGGTGCCGTGCACCACCGGATCGGTCAGACGCTCGCGGATGTCCGCAATCGGCTTGTGCAGGCGTTGGCCGAGGTGCAATCGTCACCACTCGCATGGGCGGGTGGGCCTTATGTCGCAACAGGCAGCACGGTTGCGCTCAATGCGCAGGGCTCGTATCAAGCGGCGAGCACCACGCACGGCGTCCCTGCGACGCGGAGCGACGCGACGGAGATGAGTGCCACAGACACCCCCGCAACGAGGAGCGATCTCACCTTTGAATGGGATCTCGACGCCGACGGGATCTTCGAAACCCGTGCGCCCGGTCCACAACTCGATGTCGCGCCAGGCCGCCTGTCCCCGGGATGGATATCGGTGCGGGTCACCACACCATCCGGGCAGGCCTCGGTCGCATCGGCCTGGGTAACCGCAGTGCCACAAGGCGACGAGGGCCACGCTAACTGTCTTGGAGACGACGCGGGTGCGGGCACGCCGCATCACCAAGGCCGGGTTGGCTGCGGCACGGAGACGCCACAGGCGCATGGGCCTGAGGGCGAGCCCGTGCTCCACCTTGAGAGCTCCTTGCGGTCAGCATCAGGCGACGGCTATGGCCACGCGAGTCTCACTCCCTTGTTAGTTGACGAGAGAGTGACTGCACCCGGGGCCGGGCGTGGACGCACCGCCGTGCGCCCGGGCCGCGCTCGCGAACGGGTGCGCTTTTATCTGCGACGGGAACGGGCCCTGCACGCACTGCTCGAGAGCCCCGGCAGCCAAAGCGGACCCGGCGTTAGCCTCGGTGCCGGGTCCTCGCGGGGCGTCTAGGACGACCAGATCCTCACACGCTCTGAGGGTGCGAGCCAGAGCGCATCATTTTCTGTCACACCGAATGCGTCGTACCACGCGTCGATATTGCGCACGACGCCGTTGATGCGGAACTCTTCGGGCGAGTGGGGATCTGTGGCCACCTGGGTGCGCACGGCCTCGTCACGGCGCTTGGTCCGCTCGGTGAGGGCATACGCGATGAAGTAGCGCTGGACGGCGGTGAGTCCGTCGACGAGCGGCAACTCCTCGAGTGGCCGGCCAACCGCGATGCGCAAGGCTCGCAAGCCGATTTCCACTCCTGCGAGGTCGCCGATGTTCTCTCCCACAGTGAGCGCACCATTGACCTTCACGTCATCGGGCAACTGTGCGGGCGAGTACTCGTTGTACTGCTCGATCAGCACGTTCGCGCGTTCCATGAAGGCCTCGCGGTCGGCGTCAGTCCACCAGTTCTCTAGCGCGCCGGTGCCGTCGTACTTCGAGCCCTGGTCGTCGAAACCGTGCCCGATCTCGTGCCCGATCACCGCGCCAATGCCGCCAAAGTTGGCTGCATCGTCGGCGTCGGGGTTGAAGAACGGGGGCTGAAGAATCGCGGCGGGGAACACGATCTCATTAGCGGTCTGCAGGTAATACGCATTGACCGTTTGCGGGGTCATCAGCCATTCGGTGCGGTCTACAGGCTTGCCGATCTTCGACCACTCCCAGTCGAGGTCAAAGCGCGACGAGGCGCGTACGTTGCCAACGAGGTCGGCGGCCGATGCGGTAAGGCCTGAATAATCGCGCCACTTGTCGGGGTAGCCGATCTTGGGCGTGAACTGCGAGAGCTTGGTGAGGGCACGCTGGCGGGTCTGGGGAGTCATCCATTCAAGAGTGGTGATCGACTCGCGGTACGCCTCGATGAGGTGCTCGACGAGTTCATCCATGCGCGCCTTATAGGCAGGCGGGAAGTGGCGAGTCACATACTCCTGACCCACGAGCTCACCCACGCAACTCTGAACAAATTGCACCCCACGCTTCCAGCGCTCACGCTGCTGGGGCGCGCCGGAGAGCACGGTGCCATAGAACTCGAAGTTTGCACGCGAGATCTCTTGAGTGAGGTATGCGGCACGCGCGCCGACAACGCGCCAGCGCAACCACTGCTTCCAATGGTCGAGGTCCGTCTCCCGGAAAAGTGCAGCAAATCCCTCAAAGAACGACGGCTCATACGCGATGAGCAGATCGTGTGCTTGCTCGGGGAGCCCAATCCCATCCGCCCAAAGGCGCCAGGGAAAGCCCGCAGCGTCGTGGCTGAGGCGCTCAAGCGTCGTCGGGTTATGCGTGAGGTCGGCCTCGCGAGACTTCACCACGTCCCAATGGTGGGCGGCGATGGCCGTCTCAACCGCCATCACGTCCGCGGCAGTGAAGTTCACGCCAGTGAGGGCAGCCATCCGGTCGATGTGCTCGATGTAGGCCGCCCGGATCGGCTCGTGAGCATCCTCACGGTAGAAGGCCTCGTCGGGCAAGCCGATGCCAGATTGAAAAAGGTAGACGACGTTTGAGTCAGGGTTGAGCTTGTCAGCGAACACCTCAAAGCCGATGGCGCCACCGACTCCCGTGCTTTGCAATGTGGCCATGACGCCGGCGAACTCGTCGTGAGTGCGCGCGCTCGCGATGAGGCTGAGGTCATCGGCGAGGGGCTCGATCCCCAACGCGTCCACGCGATCAGTGTCCATGAAGCTCGCGTAGAGCGCGCCGATCAAAGTTGTGGGCTCAGCCTCCTCAATGATGACGCGCACATGCTTCTCCGCCTCGTCGTGAAGGCGGTGGAAGCTGCCATCAGCGGCGCGGTCGTCAGGGATCTTATGGGTGTCAAGCCACGGTCCGTTGACGTAGCGGAAGAAGTCATCCTGGGGCCGGACGGTGGGGGAGAACGCGGCCGGATCGATCGAAGGGGCTGAATCCGTCATGACCTCACCCTATGGTGCGCGCCGGGCCCTACTTGGCGCCGTTCGCTCCCGGCGTGGCTGGCACAATGGCGCTATGCGGATTCATGTTGCAACCGACCACGCCGGCTTTGAGTTCAAGGAGCACCTCGTTGCCCACCTACGGGCGAGTGGCCACGAGGTGACGGACCACGGTGCACATGAGTACGACGCTCTCGACGACTATCCCGCGTTCTGCATTGCCGCAGCCGAGGCGGTTCGGGATGACGCCGAGTCGCTTGGAGTGGTCATTGGCGGCTCGGGCAACGGCGAGCAGTTGGCGGCAAACCGGGTCACCGGAATCCGCGCCGCTCTTGCGTGGAGCGTGGAGACTGCTCAGTTGGCCCGTCAGCACAACAACGCGCAGGTGGTCTCCGTGGGCGCGCGCATGCACACTGCCGAGGAGGCGACCGCGATTGTCGACGCCTTCATTGCGACGCCCTTCAGCGGCGATGAGCGCCACCAGCGCCGTATTGATCAGATGAGCGAGTACGAGGCGCGCCGAGCCTAGACGGCGCGGGGCAGAAGCCGCGCCGGGCATAGACCCCTTTCCGTGGCCGACACTGGGGCGGGTTAGAAGTAGAAGGTCCCTGCCGGCATGAGGTCACCTCGGAACGCTGCCGAGATGGCCGCGATCGCGTGAGGCTCCCCGTCAACCAAGCCGGTGTGCGCAAGCTGCGCGAGCGTCACGCCGCCCAAATAAACGGCGGACAAGGTACGAATATCGAGGCGCAGGTCCGCAGCGTCGTCCGTTTCGAAGACCGTGGCGACACCGTCGCGAACCGTCAGCGCCCACGTGCGGTCATTGGCGCTCACAAGCGGGTCATCAATGGCGATGCGCACGGTGAGGTCGCTCGCGTAGGTCCTCGCCGTGAGTGCTCCCTGCACATCAAGCACACGCACCCACACCTTGTCGATGAGGCGAGATTTCAACACACGTGGGTCCTTCGCGAGCAGCATGATGTGATCGTCGAGCGCGACGGAATTCACCTCCAACTCGGTCAAGAGATCGAAAGACGTCAAGACCGACCACAAGCGATGCGCCGCCGCAGGGGTCGCGGCCGACCATCCCCGTACGGTGCCCGTCCCATTCGGCCCCGTCGTGTCCCAGTCGAGGGAGCGCTGGAACAGTGCGAAAGCGGCAGGTCCCTCCGAGTCCTCCACAATCGCGATCCGGAGGAGTTCGTTCTTGCCGCGTTGACTCTCTGGATCGGTGAACTGATCGGCGAGGATGGGATCGCTGACCGAGGCATGTGCCCCGGGGCGAGGGTCGCGGGCCAGGACAGCCCGCACCGCAGCGGCATGCGTGGCGAGGTTCGCGGTCTCGAGTCGTACGGAGAGCTCCGCGGAGCCGGGAACGTCGTGCAAGTCCATGCCGCGAGGTAGCTTGATGCGCGCAGAGGGAGCTGGCAAGGCGTAGCCAAAACGCTGGTAAATGGCTGTCTCCGCGGCAATGAGTGACGAGACATGCTCGCCGCGAGCGCGCGATCGCGCAAAGTGATCGGCAATCATCGACCGCAAGATCCCCCGGCGTCGGTGGGAGGGGTGGACGCTCACGATGGTGAGACCAGACGTGGGCACCGTCCCGCCGCCGGGCACCCGCATGCCATACGCGAAGGAACTGTGGACCCCGGCGAGCGCGCCCGCGTGGGCCCCTTGACGGGACTCGACACCCCGTGCTCGAGACCAGTCAATGGTGTGCTCGGTGAGCGCGACCGCATCAGCGCGCATGTGATTGGCGAAGCCCCAATCGAGAACGTCGAGAACTTCGCGATGGCGACCCTCCGTGAGGTCGACGCCCTCATATCCAGCGGGAATGCTCATAGAGCAAATCCTCGCACGCGGATGCCGCCCCCGCGCGGGACGCTTGCAGACAAGAGCGAGAAAGGCTTACGGAGCGCGAAGCGCGTCGATCTCGTTCTTCAACCTCGCGTATTCAACCTTGATACAACGGTTCTGAATGACGTCGAGTCCTGCGGCACGGGCGAGCGCCGCCGCTTGTTCGTTCTCAATGCCGAGTTGCATCCACAAGGCCGCCGCGTCACAAGCGATAGCCGCGTCCGCCACCGGCGGAATGTCTTCGGAACGCCGGAAGGCGACGACGATGTCGGGCGTCACCGGGACATCCCGCAGATCGGCGTAAAAGCCATGCCCCTCGATGTCCGCATCCCCCGCCATTGGATTGACCAAGAACACTTCGTACCGTGTGTTCTCCATGAGCCACGTCGCAATGGCGTGCGATGTGCGAGTGGGCCGCGGAGAGGCGCCGACGATGGCTACAGCGCGTGAGCGAGCGAGGATGAGGGCAAGTTCCTCATCCGGCGGGGCCTGAGTGGGCAGGGGCATCGGGCAGGCTTCCGGCTCTGCATCGAAGGTGTCCATATGGGGGTCAACTCCTGGGACTGAAGGGCCATTCCAATTGCACGAGGAAGTGGCCACAGTGGAATCACACGATGGTGCACCGTGTTCTCGCTACCAGTATGGGCCGACTTGGCTCATGGCCGAGCCCATGACGGTCCATCGCTGGAACCACGTTGAGATGAGGAAAGGAAGGAAGAAGGATGGCCAAGACAGCCGAGGCGCCAGAAACCCTGGGAGAGCCCGAGATCGGTCTCAAGTCCACCGACCTCAAGAAGATCAACACCGGCTTGGCGCAAGCAGTCGCCGAGACCTTCACGCTGTACGTAAAGACGCAGGGCTATCACTGGAATGTGGTGGGCCCCAACTTCCACTCACTCCACGAGATGTTCGAGGAGCAGTACATCGAGTTGCGAGCCGCTGCCGACGAACTCGCCGAGCGCATGCGCGCTTTGGGTGCACTCGCACCGGGGTCCTTCAAGGAGTTCCAGGAACTCGCGACCATCAAGGACTATGAACCGGCCGACGACGCCGACACGATGGTGAAGAACCTCGTCGCTGACCACGAGGCGCTCGCACGGGTCTTGCGCCCGCTCGTGGACGTCGCGGAGGAAGCGGACGACGCTGCGACGGCCGATCTCATTACGGCGCGCCTTGCTGCGCACGAGAAGACTGCGTGGATGTTGCGGGCGACCACCGCGTAGGCGGGCCCCACGACGCCAGGCGCCGGTGATCGGGAGTGCCGCGAACCTAGATGTAGTACATCGCGGGTTCGAAGTTCTCCTGTGATCCGGCGCCGTGCACGTGTTGATGAGCATCGCCGTCGTCAACTGATGAGGCGGCTGTGTGCGCTTCAACAGGCTTGGGGCGTTCGCGGATGACGGCAGGGATGCCAACGGCCGTGGCCGCATTTGGCACGTCCTTCACCACTACCGCGTTTGCGCCGATGCGAGCGTCGGAACCGACATAAACAGGGCCAAGAATCTTGGCGCCCGCACCGACGACCACGCGGTCCCCAATGGTCGGATGGCGCTTGCCGTGAGACATGCTTGTTCCACCAAGTGTCACGCCGTGGAAGAGGAGCACGTCGGTGCCCACCACGGCCGTCTCACCGATGACGACGCCCATGCCGTGGTCAATAAAGAGGCGCCGGCCAATCTGGGCGCCGGGGTGTATCTCGATGCCCGTGCGTCGGCGTGCCAACTGTGACAGCAACCGCGCGATGTTGTGGCGGCCGGCGCGCCACAAGCGGTTTGCCACCCGGTGGTACCACACAGCGTGAACTCCCTGGTAACTGAGTGCAACCATAAAGGCCGAGGGGCAGGCGGGGTCGCGGTCCCTGGCCGTGCGGATGTCCTCGCGGGCGAGTGCCCATGCTGAGAGTTTCTCTGTCATTAGTACCTCCGGGTGGCGTCACTACTAAGTGAGCGTCATCACGCCCGGATTTAGTCCATCAAGTCCGCGTAGAGGATCGAGCTGAGGTAGCGCTCACCGAAGGACGGAATGACGGTGACGATGGTCTTGCCAGCGTTCTCGGGGCGCTTCGCCACCTGCACCGCAGCGGCGATCGCGGCGCCGGAGGAGATGCCCACAAGGAGACCTTCCTGGCGTGCTGCCGCACGGGCTGTCGCGATTGCGGTCTCCGAGTCAATGTCGATGACCTCGTCGTAAATTTCGGTGTTGAGAATCTCAGGGACAAAGTTGGCGCCGAGGCCCTGGATCTTGTGCGGACCAGGCTGACCGCCATTGAGAATGGGGCTTTCAGCAGGCTCCACCGCGATGATCTGGACACCAGGCTTGCGCGCCTTGAGGACCTCGCCCACACCCGTAATGGTGCCGCCCGTGCCGATCCCGGCGACAAAAATGTCAACCTCGCCGTCCGTGTCATTCCAGATCTCTTCCGCCGTCGTGTTGCGGTGGATCTCCGGGTTGGCCGCATTGGCGAACTGGCGTGCAAGAACGGAGCCGGGACGCTCCTCGGCAATCTTGTTGGCCGCCTCGACGGCGCCCCTCATGCCTTCGGGACCAGGGGTAAGGACCAGCTCCGCGCCATAGGCACGCAGCAGAGCGCGGCGCTCCTTGGACATCGTCTCGGGCATCGTGAGAACAACCTTGTAACCACGCGCAGCGCCAACGAAGGCGAGCGCGATGCCCGTGTTGCCTGACGTCGCCTCGACGATGGTTCCGCCCGGCTTGAGGGCGCCCTCGCGCTCCGCAGCGTCGATGATTGACACACCGATGCGGTCCTTCACGGAGTTGGCGGGGTTGTAGAACTCGAGCTTGGCGAGCACGGTGGCGCCGGAGCCCTCGTTGAGCTTATTGATGCGGACGAGCGGGGTGTTGCCGATGAGCTGAGTGGCGTCGTCGTAAATGCGGGCCATTAGTTTTCTTCCTCTTCATGAGTTGGGTACATGGTGATGCGTATGAACGCAGGCGAATCGAGTGGTGATTCCGGGGCGAGCGCTGGCGCATGCTCACCCGTCGTACGGGCGTGCGCGGCAGCGCTCTACAGACAGCAGCAAACGCAGCAACCCATGGGCATGTTGGCAGG
>JAEYOR010000043.1 GCA_023411615.1 Actinomycetes bacterium | reverse complement strand
GATGCGTGGAGCGGCATGGTGCGGCGTGGAGCGCGGTTGCGCGGGTGCGCGGGTCCGCAATAGCTCACCGCAAACTCGGGGCGGGGGCGGGGGCGCGGGCGGGCGGGGGCGGGGGCGGGCTAGGAGAACTCGGCCTTGCCTACTGCGATGCCAGCGTTGGGGATGAGCTCGATCCACGTTTGACCGGGGGCAAGGGTGACGGGCTCTCCGGCTTCGGTGGTGACGATGTACGCGCCGGTGCGCTCCGTCTTGGTCCATAGGATCGGGATGTAGTGGCCGCCCGTTGCGAGGTATCCGGGACTGTCCTCCACGATCATCTGCGACACCGGCAAACCGTTGCTCATGTTGATGCGAACAAAGAGCACGAGCACGTTGGCCGCAGAGATGCGGTTGCCGTCCACCGTCATGTGGGGGTCGGAGAACTCGCTCCGCAACCAGGTTTGCGATGCCTCATCCCAGTCCCACTTGGGCTCGCCGTGACCTGACAGGCGCAAGCTGATGTGCGTCGACGGCGCACCCTCGGTGACAGCGGTGGCGAGCTCGGCGGGGTAGGCGTAAGCGAACTGTGCGGGCGGAGCGGCGGCGTCCGGCGACTGCTCGAGCACGTCGGCCAAACGGACATGAAGGTTGTACGGTGCCTTGCGGTCCTTGGTACGGAAGAATCCCTTGGATCCCACATCCTCGGCAATGAGCAACTGACCAGAGTTGCGGGCCACTTTCATCACATACGGGTTCGCTCCGGAGAACACGAGCGGCCCACCAAAGGAGCCGACGATGTTCGGGTCCATCTCGCGCATGGAGCGCACAGGGCCCACTTCTTCGGGCTGGTTCGAATGGAACACCGCCACAAGGCGCGGCACTCCGCCTTCCACGTACTGCTCAAAAACGATGTCTGCGTACTCAAGGTTCTTCTGAGGGCGCGAGTGTGCCGTGTCATTGGGGATCTTCACCGCAATCGCCGGTTTAGCGAGCGCCGCCGCATCCGCTTCCGACGCATCAAGACCCGTGAGCGGCCACGCCACCGAAGGGATCGGGTCCGGCGGCGGCGAGACGGCCGCGGATCGCAAGGGCGTTGGGTCCGGCGTCACCGTCACGGTCGCCGGCGTGATCTCCTGCGGGGCGCATGCGGCAATCGCTAGTGCCGTCACCGCTACTACTGCCCCCATGCCTTTGCGCATATGTCGAGTCTAGGGGCCACTTAGGCTGGATCCATGGACTACGCGCGGCTGAAGGACGGTGCGGCCGACGCCATTACCGACGCTCTGGCGGGCCGGGTGAGTGGCATCGCCGTTGACACGTCGGGTTCCACTGGCACGCCTGCTGAGGTGCTGTTGCCTGGGCGCGCATTGCGAGCCTCGGCAGGAGCGACTGCCGCTCGGTTGGGGGGCGACGGCCACTGGGTGCTTGCACTGCCCACCGACCGGATCGCCGGCGCGATGGTGGTGGTCCGCGCGGCTTTGGGTGGCACGGCGCTCGCGAGCGTGTCGCCGGGGTCGTTCACGGCCGACGCTTTTGTCGCCGCCGCGCAGCGCCTCCCGAGCGAGGGGCGCCGGTACACGTCGCTCGTTCCCACCCAGTTGCGCCGGGTCATGGCCGACGCTGGCGCGCGTGACGCCCTCGCCTCCTTTGACGCGGTGCTAGTTGGCGGTGCGGCGCTGGGGATGGAAGACGTCCCGGCGCCGGTGGTACGCACGTATGGGATGACGGAGACCGCAGGCGGTTGCGTCTACGACGGCAGGCCTATTGGCGACACCTCAGTACGCGTCCGTGAGGACGGGCGCATCCTCATTGCCACCTCCGCTCTCGCCGATGGCTACCGACCCGAACGTCCGGACGTGTGGGAGATCCATGAGGAGCGTCGGTGGCTCGTCACCGCGGACCTTGGCGAGTGGGACGGCGAGGGTGCGCTGCGGGTGCTGGGCCGGGCAGACCATGTCATCACCACGGGAGGCCTCAAAGTGCATCCGCGCATGGTGGAGCAGGCAGTCGATCAACTCGACTGGGTGCATGAATCCGCCGTGGTGGGTGCGCCAAGTGCGGAGTGGGGTGAGGCTGTCGTGTCGTTTGTGGTCCCGCGCGACCGCGAGCGCACTGAGCGACTGTGGGATTTTCGTGCCGCTTTGGAACCACATCTGCCTGGCTACGCGTTGCCTCGCGAGCTGGTGGTGGTTGCGGCACTTCCACGCCTGCCATCGGGCAAAGTGAACTACCCGCTGCTGAAGAGCTTGGCTGCTGACCTAGGACGGAACGCCACATGACAACGCCCCGCGACTGGATTGATGGCGCACGCCCCCGCACGCTGTGGACGGCGATTGCCGCCGTTGTCGTCGGCTCCGCTGCTGCCGCCCAAGAGGGTTCGTTCAGGCCGTTGCCCGCACTCCTTGCTCTCATCGTGGGACTCGCGCTGCAGATCGCGTCGAATTACGCCAACGACTATGCGGACGGCGTGCGCGGCACCGATGTGAACCGCGTGGGGCCCACGCGCCTTGTCGCATCCGGCCGCGCCCGCCCGAGCGTGGTGAAGAGGGCGGCCTGGATTGCGAGCATCATTGGCGCGACTGCAGGTGTCGCCTTGTGCGTGATGACCGGTCAGTGGGTCCTGCTCGCCGTAGGTGCCCTCGCCGTGGGCGCCGCGTGGGCATATACCGCGACAAAGAACCCCTACGGCTACCGCGGTTGGGGCGAGGTGGCAGTGCTCGTGTTCTTTGGCCCGGTGGCCGTGCTCGGCACCATGGTGACGCAGGCGGGTTCAGTCACGTGGTGGGCCGCGGTCGCCTCAGTCGGTGTCGGTCTCAATGCGGTTGCGCTGCTCATGGTGAACAACGTGCGGGATGTGGAAGGTGACACTGTTGCCGGGAAGCGCACTCTCGCCGTCAAGTTGGGGGAAGGCCGCACGCGGCGCCTCTTCGCGGTGGTGGTGCTCGCACCTGTCGCATGTGCCGTCATCGTCGGCTTCGCGCTGCCGTGGGCACTGCTCGCCACGATGGTGGCCCTGCCTGCGCTGCTCGCCGCGGTCTCGGTGCTCCTCGGCGCACGTGGCCTCGCACTCAAGCCCGTCTTCCTGGGGCTTGGCTGGATTGGGATGGCCTATGCCGCGCTACTCGCGCTCGGCATCCTGGTTTCCTGAGCCAGCCGCCGCGTCAATAAGCGGTCACGCCTGCCTCGACCATGCAGTCAACGGGCGGCGCATCACCTCCGGAGCCGGTTTCGCGAGACAGCTCAATCGCCGCCTGAACTACCTCGTCTCGCGACGCGTCCGCCTGAACTGTGACGCCGTTTTCGATCAGACATTGCCGGATTGCGGGAATCGCTCGCGTCAGGTTTTGATCGCGCGCGTTCTGCGTCGACGGTTGAAGTTGGTACATCTTGGAGACCCATGCTTCCTCCGTGCGACTGCATGAATCCACGATCGCGCTGATCGCATCCTGGTTTCCACCTGCGAGGGACGCCACAAAAGTCGGAATCTTGACGCCCGATCCGTCGTCACGCTCCGAATATGTCGCGTCCACCCCCGATCTCGCCATGCAATCAATCGATGCAAGCGCAGCGTCACGCGCAATATCGAAGGACACGTAACCCTGTTCCTGTGCGACCCTGAGCGCCTCGATTTGACGCTCACTCGCACCGTTCTCCTGGGCATCCTCGATCACGGCGGCAATGCGCTGATCGAACGTCTCTGTCGATGATGCGGAATCTGTGAGCCCGCACGCCGTCAACATGAGAACTCCCGGAAAGATCAGCAGTGCGCGGTTTGACCAACGCATACGACGCATTCCACTAATGATCACCGTGGTGCACCCGAATGCTGTAAAACTCAACACTTGTACTCGATGAGCCCTGCGATGCGTGATGGCCCGCCCACGCAATGCCGGTTTGGTAGGGCGAGCTATACCGGTAATACTTCCCATCAACACCTATGTCGCGCGGAACCGTCGAAACATAAGAACTCCCCCTCGATCAATTAGACGCCGGACCCCACGATCCGTTGCAATCTGACGCTATGGCCCAGTGGAGCCGCTATACAAGCCCCCATTAATGGGGTCTCGCACTCAAGCCCGTCTTCCTGGGGCTGGGTTGGATCGGGATGGCCTACGCGGCGCTACTCGCGCTCGGCATCCTTGTCTCCTGAGCCAGCCTGCGCGTCGGCCGCGATCTCCTCGTCCTCAACGTCAGCATCGGCGTCAATGTGCCGGTGTGAGCGATTGATCCAGCCATCCATTTGACGGGTGGCGCGCTCGCGCATGCCGGGGAGTGCGATATAGCTAAGGGCCCACGCCACGATGAGGGCAAAGAGGGCGGCCCAGCCGTCGTACCAGTGGAGCAGCCACAGCACACCGAAGACCGCAAAGAACATTGCCGTTCTCATCAGCCAATACACGAGCACCTGCATGGGCACCACGCTACCTGGGCTTGGCGGGGCTCACGCCCCGCTGTAGAGCGACTCGAGGCGATCGGCGACGGCGGCGACATCGAAGTCGCGCACCCGGTCCTGCTGCTGCGCGTGGAGCGATTCGCACGCGAGTGGGTCCGCTGCCATCATTGTGAGCCGCTCCGCGAAAGCCTTGGTGTCGCGGGGGTCGACGATGGCGCGTGAATCGCCAAGGGTCCACATGTAGCCCGGGTTGTCGCCGCCGAGCACCACTCCGGAGCCCGACGCCATTGCCTCGGTGAGCACGATCCCAAAGCTCTCGCCGCCGGTTGCGGGGAACACGGCGATGTCGGCGGCGGCGAGAAATCCCGGTTTGTCGTCGTCGGCGACAAAGCCTTCGAGGATGACGGAGTCGGTGAGCTGGTGGCGTTCGACGAGCGACTCGACACGTTCCTTGAGCGGGCCGCGGCCGCCGATGCGGAGCACGAGGTCAGCGCGGAGTTCGGCCGGAAGAGCAGCAAATGCCTCGATAAGTTCCACAGCGCCCTTGCGCTCAACGAGGCGGCCGAGGAAGGCGATGACCACGCGGCCGTGCGGATCTGCCGGCCATGGGTGGGCGAGGGCGTGGGCGCGCAGGTCGTCGACGCGCACCGCGTTGGAGATGACGGTGGCATCCACCCCAAATGCCCACTTCGCGAATTCAACGGCAGGAGCTGAGACGGCGGCAAAGCCATCAAAGAGGCGCAGGTTGCGACGCAGGCCTTGGCCGAGGATCCGTGTCCCCCATTCGCTCACGCGACCGTCGGGGAGGATGTGGAAGGTCGCAACGATGCGCACCGAGACGCCCTGCAACCGGCGGGCCTCGCGCACGACGCGTGCGGCGAAGAACGGTGAGTGGGGCGTCTGGACGTGAATGACGTCGTAACGCTGCTCCGCGAGGTGATGGCGGAGCACAGCGCGCTTTGCTGGACGAGGCGTGCGGAGGCCATTTCCATTGAAGGTGACGCCCACGTTCGACGTGAGGCTGTGAACCGCCGTCACGCCTGCCGGTGGCTCGCCCGCTTCACCCGAACACAGCACGTGCACCTCGTGCCCACGCTCACCCATCGCGCGGCCAATGGTGCGCACATACTCCTGAACGCCGTCGGGCCGGGCGAGGGAATCGTCGAGAACGATCGCGATCTTCACGTCTGGGAGCCTAGCCCCGGCCTGCCTGGGGCTAGAAACCTCCGACGCCTGCCTTGCCTAGACAGTCAGCAGTTCCCGGCATCTCAAAACGCGCGTAGGCCGCTTGCTCGGCGAGTTCGCGAGGCGTGGCGTCGTCACCCAGGCCACCCATGACACCCTCACGCTCCATGCAAGCCCGCAGGTCAGGCGCCTTCCGTTCAAGCATCGTGTCAGTCATCTCCCGCGCCACAGGTTGTAGCTGGTAGAAGTCGTTGACCCAACTGAACTCCTTGAGATCACAGGCGTCTACGACCTCTTCTGCCGCATTGAGTTCTGACTCCGAGGCGGATACGGCACCCAACTGGACCGTGTATCCAGGTAGTTCGAGGCCGTTGTCGAGTGTGAGCTCTGCAGGGTATGCCGTGAGCCCCAGATCCGACATGCAGTTGAGTGCGTTGCTCCGCGCTTGGCGAACGGCCTCGGTTGAGAGCGCACCCGCTTCCCGTGCTTGCGTGAGGATCGCAATCTGGTGATCGCTCGCGCCCCCGGCAGTGGCAGATTCGATCACCTGGTTTAATTCACGGTCGAATGTCTCAGCGCTGTTGGATGTACCAGGGTCTTGGGTACATGCGACACACAAAAGCAACACGAATATGCCCGCAATACTGTGTTGCACTGTGCGCTTCATGTATCTGCCCTCTCAATCGCATGCAACGGTTCTCACGCCGATTTCTATGGCGCTAGCAACATCGCCTCGTAGACACAGCCTGCGTACGACGGATCACCAGGACGCACACCCGGCTGATCGTTCACGAGCCGGATAGCGTTGTCCCACCGCTGGATCGCTGAAAGTTCGGTGTCGGGAGGCATGCCCCAACGCTCGTTGCACGCGTCGAGTCTTGGCACGATTAGGTCCTCGATGTACGCCTCTTCTGCAGCTACCGCCTGCGGCTGAGTCGCATAAAGCTGCTCCACGAACGCCGAATGCGTAATGGCGCATTGGTCGGAGAGGCGCATAGCAGTGTCCACATCCATGTCCGCAGTTTGCGACATCGCATACGTGATCATCGGGAAACCACCCCGATTCTCCTGGATAACCTCTGAGTGAGAAATCCCAGCATCGTCGAGGCATTCATACGTTCCCGCAAGAGCCTCCCGCACGTCGTCCAACTCGACTGCGCCTTTCTTTGCGAGACGCTCAAGCAAATCAATCTGAGCCTGCGAAGCACCCCCAGCGCGAGCCTCTTCAATCGCGTGAGCAAACACCGGCGCAGACGACGCCGGATCGCCCCCGCTCTCCGCGCACCCAGTGAGCGCCACCACGAAGATGGCGGCGCCCACCCGGAGCCGCAGAGTGTCAGTTGTCAACTTGATGCCCACTCGACATCGGATGTGACCGCGTCTTCACAGATTCCCCTCTCCACAAGGACGCGTCAGTGCATCCCGGCACTCCACCATTGCGCACATGCGAGATGGCTTCATGCCCCCAATTGTGGGGCATTTCCTCGTCTTCCATCAGCGCGCCGACAGGTCTTGAATGTCCCAATACCGAATTTTGTGGCACAGCGGGGCAATAGTCGGGAACGAACGCGATCTTCACGCTTGGGAGCCTAGCCGCGGCTTGGTCGCTACGGCGCCAGGAACATCGCCTCGTATAGGCAACCTTCTAGGGTGGGGTCACCAGGACGTACGCCAGGACTAGCGAAAACGACGTCGTATGCGTCCGACCATCGCTCCTGGTCTGTGCGATCCTCCTCTGGTGTGAGGCCGAATTTCTCATAACACTCAAGGAATGCCGGAGTGACGACGGTCGCATAGTGCTTGTCATGAATCTCGACCACACTTGGCTGCTGCACATAAAGATCCTGGACATACATCGAATGCTGTTCAATGCATGCGTCTGCGACCGCGATTCCCGCATCCACATCTCGGGTGATCGGCTGGCGCATATCGATGCGAACGATCTCGACCCCGGCATCGTCGACCGCGACCTCTTCACTGTGAGAGATACCAGCGGCGTCGAGGCATTCATACGTTCCCGCAAGAGCCTCCCGCACGTCGTCTAGCTCCACAGAGCCCTTCTCGGCGAGGCGCTCAAGCAAATCAATCTGAGCTTGTGACGCACCCCCAGCACGAGCCTCTTCAATCGCGTGAGCAAATGCCGGCGCAGGAGTAGCCGGATCACCCCCGCCCCCCGCGCACCCAGCAAGCGCCACCACGATGAAGGTGAGACCCATCACCAGCCGAAAAGCGTCAGTTGTCAACTTGGTGACCGCTCAACATAGAGTACGAGCGCTTGGGGCTTTCAGCGATGGAACGATGCTCGACCCACTGAGTCCAGCCAGCCCAATTGCCGTCCTGATACATGGTTCTCGCGCGGACCTTGTTGCATCCCCCGTTACTCACGCTCCAACCGTAACCCTTCACTGATGAACTACCACCCGGAATATAGTTGTCGTACGTGTAGTAACAATCTCCGGTGACTCCGGTGATAGCAACTCCACCGCTTTTTGAGACATAAGCGGTCCATGCCGCGGATGCTGGAATTGATGCCAGTAATATGCCGGTGATGGCGAGAACGGCCACCGTGAGGCTCGTACGAGTTTTCATAGCTTCCCCTCTCAACATGGACGCATCAGCGCGTCCCGTGCGCTCCACTGTGGCGCAAGTGAGACCCGGCTTCAAGCCCCCGGTTCTGGGGGTGCGTGACGTCACCGATCCTTTAGTGAGTTCAAGAGCGTCCCCACCGGTCTGAGGCCGAGCAGAGTCACGGCCACGCTCGCGCCGGCAACGGTGAGGATCGCGTGCGCGCTCACCTGGTTCACTGCTTGCGCGGGATGAGCGCCGAGCGCGAGCGCCCCGGTCACGCCGATCCCCCACCCCCACGCAGCGCCAAGCACCGCGAGTGCGCCCCATTCCGCCAATTGCATCGCGAGGCGAGGAGCAGCGCGCATGCCAAACGTCGCGTAGATCGCAACGTGCGACCGCCTGAACCACTGCAGCATCGCCCACAACAGGCCAAGGAGCGCGGCGGCAGACACCCATAGCCATCTCAGCGGGCGGAGTTCGTACGCGTGGGTGTAGTCGACAGTGAAGTCAGAAGAGAATAGGCGCGGGTTGGCGACGGCAGGGTCGCCCTCGTAGGCAAGCAATGACGGCAGCACCTGCGCGAGAGCGGCGTCGTGTGCTGCGTCCGTCTGGACGTAACAGGACTGTGCGGTTGATCCCAGCTGGGATGGCACGAGCAATGCGCCGTCGAACTCGTCGCCCATAATCGCCGTCTCAACAATGCGGGCCGTGAGCGGATCCGAGACCGCAGGCACCGTGCCAATCGGCCCCCGCCGTGCCACCGTGATCACCTCCCCGTCCACCACACCGGTGCGCTCAGCGAAACTTCCGGTCGCAAGGATGACACCGCCGGCCGCGGGCGCGGCACCCAGAAACTGCAACGCACCCGCCGAGACGTCGTACAACGACGCGCGACCAGCAGGGATGTGGCTCAAGGTGCCGGAATCCTGCGTGCGCGAGAGGGCGAAGGCCCCAAGCACGCCATCGACGCTGCCCAGCGACTCGCAGATCTCGGCCGGAATGGGGTTCTGTCCGTCGTCGGTACGGGCCCCCTGGACCACATACACGTGCCCGCCCGCATCGATCCAAGCCTGCTCATCGTCGATGAGACGGCTGACGGCAATCGCATCGGCTGCCCCGGGCGCTGCGACGAGCCACGTGACGGCCAGGCCGAGGAGCAGGGAGGTCCATCGTCCCGTCCGCGCCGTGGCGAGGCCTTCGCGGGCGGCGAGACCCAGTGGCCACGCGCGTCGGGTCACACGCGGCTCCTTTCGTGAACCAGTCCGTCTCGCAACTCGAAGATGAGGTCGCAGCGCGCAGCCACCTCCGGGTCATGGGTCACGATGACGACGGTGCGCTCACCATGGGCGCCGATCATCGCGTCGAGCACCCGCGCCGAGGTGGTGGCGTCCAGCTGACCCGTGGGCTCATCGGCGAGGATGATCGGCCGGTGGGACGCAAGCGCCCGCGCAATCGCCACACGTTGCGCCTCGCCTCCCGAGAGGATTCGCGCCGCATCATTCTCCCGGCCTGCGAGGCCGACGGCGGCAAGGCATTCACGTGCACGCGCGGCCGCTTCTGGGCGTGTGGCGCCATCCGAGTACGCACCAAGGGCCACGTTGTCCGCAGCAGAGCGATCCGGCAGTAGCGACACTGTCTGGAGCACCCAGGACGCGGTGTCCGCAAGCGAATGCTCCCGGCCTTCGGCATCGATCGCAACGATCTCGCCCTGCTGAAGTGGCAGCAGGTGGCCCATCAGTGACAACAGCGTCGTCTTGCCTGAGCCCGATGGCCCGATGATCGCCGCCGTCGCTCCCGCAGGGACCGCGCACGTGACGCCTGCAAGGACGTGGTGATCGCCGCGCGGATAGCGGTAGGCGACGTCGCACACCATCAGCCGCATGTGAGGTCCTCTCTCACGTCGCGGGGGTTGAACAGCACAGGCTGACCCGCCAGCGAGGCGTCGAGGTCAATGGTGCCGAGTGACCCACCAAGCGGCGTCACGGGCACGGCCGCGCCGTCGACGCTCGGGAACACGCACGTGGCGCCTGCAGGGTCAGACACCACGGCCCCGGCAGGAACAGTGGCAACCGTGATAGGCACTGCGCGTTGGATGGTGCCGATGCCTTCACCCGACGCGCCGAGTGCGCCTGCCACGAGTAGCACGTCTTCAGGCGTCGACACTGCCCCACTGCCAGCGATGTAGGGAACGGTCACGTTAGCCACCACGAGGACAAGTTCGGCGTCTTGTGGAACGCCCGGGCCTTCAGTCACGGTGATTCGAGCGAGCGATGCCGACGTGCTGAACAACTCTGCACCGGACGACACCTCATCTCCTGCATGGACCTTGACCTCGCCCACGCTCACTGGCTCGGGGCCGATCCACGTGAAGGCCGCGAGCGACAGCACGGGGTTGTCCTTACCAAAGCCGTGATCAACGTTGAACGCCTTGATTGCCTTCTCGGTCGCCCTACCCGCTTTGCCGTCAGGGGTGCCTGCCGCGTATCCCCACGCGTTGAGCAGCGCCTGCGCGGTTGCGACATCGGGCCCCTCGAGGCCTCGCGAGATATCGCGGTACAGCGGCGCATCGGACGTGTACGCGAGCACGTCACCCGCGTCCACCCGCGCGACCACTTGGCCCGACGCCACCGCGTCGCCAGGTGCGACCCGGAGCGCCGTCAGGGTTCCGCTGGCGCGCAACGACGGCCCCCGTGCGTCGGCAAGTTCGACGGAGAGAGCGACATTGGTCTGATCCGTACGCTGCGCCGAATCGATCGTGCCGACGAGCGGGGCGGGCTCTGCGGCCGAATCCAGCGGCGAACGCTCCGCCACAACAAAGGCCACCGTGCCTGCAACAAGGAGCGGCACCAACACTCCCACCGCGACCCCGGCTGCGACGCCCAGTGATCGAACCCCCATTCGCCCTCCTCTGTATGGCCGCATACGGGCGCCCTGGCATTCCCACCGGCGGCCTTGATGCGGCACACAAGGCGCGCGGATCACCCCCGCACACCTGCGCCATCCACCTTATGCCCGGCGCCGCCTCGGCTGTCTATTCAAAACAGAGGACAGCGTCGTCCGTCTCGCCCGCAACGCGCACCGCCTGGGACAAGATCTCTGGCGGGGTGGCCGATGCGTCAACGATGTAACCATGCTCTTCGAGGCACGCGCGGATCTGGGGCTCCTGCGACTCGAGATAGCTGTCCCGTATTTCCTGAGACTGCGGTTGCAGCTGATAAACCTTGTTGACCCAGAACGACTCGAGTTTCACGCACTCTTCCGCTACGGAGCTCATGGCGGCCAACGCTTCCTCGTTGGGGGCTTCCAATATTGAGTTGGGGACCGGCAGCCCGGACAAGTCAGTCTGCTCTACGTACGACGCCCGGCCCCCCGCGTTCTCAATACAGTCAATGTCGGCAAAAGTGGCGCGGCGTGCCTGGTCCACCGTCAGATATCCGGCGCGCTGTGCTTCGAACAAGATGGCAAGTTGATCCTCACTTGCCCCTCCCGCCTCCGCGTCACGGATCTCGCTCTCGATGCGCTCGGCGAAATCGCGTCTTTCGTCCACGTTTTCCGATGGGCTCGACGTGCACGCCACTGTGACCAAGCCTGAAAGTGCGAGCACAGTCGCTCTTACAGGCCATCGATATCGGCGGCGCTGAGACAATCCACTCCCCCATCTGTGTCAATCATCGCCTGCAACGCCTGCTGAGCGAGCTCCCAACCCGATGAGTCCGCATCAGTCACCCAGCCGTTGGATTCGAGACAGCGACGCAAGACTGGTTCTTGTGACTCAACATATGCCCCAAGCATGTCGCGAGCCATCGGCTGCGCCTGATACAGCAAGGTCACGTAGCGATACTCACGCGGACTACATAGATCGACGGCGCGCGCAGTCTCAGCCTCGGACAAGTTCCCGATGGTCACGTCATACCCAGGAACAATCAGTCCCGACGACCTCTTGACGTCGACCAACTCAGCACGCGCACCCGCACTATTGATGCACTCCACTGCAGCGCTGGCAGCGACACGCGTCTGTTCGTACGTCATTTCTCCATTGCGCCGCGCTTCAGAAAGCAACAGCAACTGAGAAGTACTCGCACCGGCCGCTTGGGCGTCGGCAATTGCGGCATCGGCGATCTCGTTGAAGGACTGCGTCACCCACGGACGATCCTCTGACGCGGCGTGCGAGCAACCCGCCACGCCTGAAGCGGCGAGCAGGGCGATGCCGCTAACGAGCAACGCCTGTCTCCGCCGACGCCGCACTACGACTGCAGGCCCGAGTAGGAGTGGAGCCCCTGCACAAACAGATTGACCACGGTGAAGTTCATGATGACCGCAACGAGGCCGGAGATCGCAAGCCAGGCAGCGCGGCGTCCAGCCCAGCCCTGCGTGGTGCGTGAATGCAGATACGCGGCGTAAATGATCCAGATGACAAATGACCACACCTCTTTAGGGTCCCAACCCCAGAAGCGACCCCACGCGTGCTCGGCCCACATGGCACCGGTCATCACCGTGAAGGTCCACAGCACAAAGCCCCACGCGTTGAGGCGGAAGGCGAGAGCCTCGAGTCGAGCGGGCTGTGGTGCGGCGTCAAGCACGCGCAGCCAGCGGGCCGAGGCCCAGCGCTTGCCACGGTCACGGGCGTCGCGGCTCACCTGAATGGCTGACGCGATGCCGCTCACCGTGAAGATGCCGGTGGCGGTCACCGCGATAGGCACGTGAATGACAAGCCAGTACGAATCAAGCGCGGGTCGCAGGCCCGTGGCCTCGACGTACCAAAGGCGCAGCGCGAGCACCACAACAAAGGAGGATGCGAAGGCGAGGCCTGGCGCAATGTACGTGACGTCGCGCTTGCGTTGCAGGCCAAGGAACACGGCGACGGCAACAAAGGAGCCGGCGATCGCAAACTCGTACATGTTGGAGAACGGCGCATGGCCCGCGTCAATACCGCGCGCCACGACACCGATGAGGTGCAGCCCCGCGCCCACGTAAACGGAGGCCGTTCCGATGCCCAGTGCTCGCGAGCGCGCAGGTGCCGTAGGCGCAGACCCTGCCCCGGCAGGTGCGCCAGCGTCGGCCGCATTGCCCGTGCCCGACGCGCCCACGGCAACCGGGGCGTCGGCCCGCTTGGCACTGCGCACCTCAACCACGCTCGCAAGGCGCGCGGAGTACGCGACCATCGCGATGGCGTACAGCGTTGCGGCCGTCCACAACGACATCACACTGAGCGTCGCCGGGTTCATGGGACCTCCTCCTGCCGTGCTGGCTCTGCGGGGGGACTATCCGCGGCGCCACTGTTCACAACGGCTAGCGCACGGGCGAGCGCGCGCTCGGCCGCCTCATCATGCTCCGGGGCGAGCACAGCGGCCTCTACGAGTGTAGGCGTCTCACCAGGGGTGTCACGCAGCACGATCCACAACCGCCTGCGTGGGGCGAACAGCGAGACGCCCACGCCGAGCAGCGCCGCGAGCGAGGTGAGCAGCACCCACGGCAAGGACGGGTCCGCACGGAGGTCCACGGCGATGAAGTGCGGGGTGTCCTCCCACGTGATGGTGGCGAGGCCGTCCGGCAACGTGATCGTCTGGCCGGGGCGCAGGTCAATCAGGAGCGGCTCGCCGTCATCACCCGTCAGTTGAGTGAGGCCCGAGTCGTCGAGCTGGTAGACGTTCTGCGGGATGCCGTCGTCGAGGCCAAGGTCGCCCTTGTACGCGGTGAGCAGCATGATCGGGTTGATGAGCTGCGGGTTCACCGAGGACACGGTGCCGTCAACGCTTTGCGCGGCGGTGGGATACAGCGTGGCAACGATGCCAATCTGCGGGCCGCTCGTCACGTCCGGCACTTTGACGACGCCATTCGAGGTGTACGCCGCGTCTTGCGGGAGGAACGGGGTGGGGCCGGAGAAGGCGATGTTGCCGTCGGCGTCCCGCACCGTCAGCACCGGCGCGTAGCCGTTGCCTTGGAGGTAGACCTTGCCGTCCGCCACCTCGAGCGGGTGGTTGACACGGATATCGCGCGACTGCGGCTCGCCGCCCGGCGGGGTATAGGTGACATCCGCGCGAAACGACACGGGGTCGCCCACCGCGTTGAACTGCGCGTCAAAGTTGTCGAGGCGCAGGGTGAAAGGCTCCATTGCGGCGGCGTCATAGAGCCGGCCTGCCTCGTAGGAGTCGTAGTCCACCACCGCATTGGTGAAGGTGCGCCCCTCCACGAGCACCGCCTGGCCACGGTATGTGTACGCGGAACCAAATGCGAGGGCAAAGAGCACACCCACGAGCGCGAGGTGGAAGAGCAGGTTTCCCCATTCGCGCAGCGCCCCCTGTTCAAGAGCCACCGCCGTCTCGGGCTTGCCCTCACGGTTGGTGCGCTCATCGATGCGGACGCGGTAGCCCGTGACCCAACCCGTGAGAGACGCACCCTTGCCCCACCGCGCGAGAGCCTTGGCAGCGTCGGCGGCGGGGAGCGGGGTCTCGCCATACGTGTGGTGCGCAAAACGACGGAGCAGACGCGGCGCGGCGCCCACGGGTTCGCGGGCAGCCTTCCCGTGCGCGATCGCGCGAGGAACGATGCAGCCGACGAGCGAGATGAAGAGGAGCACATAGATCGCGGTGAACCATGCGGAGCCAAAGACGTCGAGGAGGCCAAGACGATCCGCGAGCGGTCCCCAGAAGGCGTGCGTGTCCACGAAGGTCCGGGCGTCGGCGGCGTTCTGCGGCCACTGCGGCAAGAGCGAACCGGGGATCGCGGCGAGGCCAAGCAAGAGGAGCAGAACGAGCGCAAGCCGCATTGACGTGACCTGGCGCCAACCCCACCGGAGCCAGCCGCGCACGCCCAGGCGGGGCACCGCGCGGTAGGCGTAGTTATCGACCGAGAAGCGCTTGGGCGTCTCGATGGTGTCGTCAAAGGAGGTGAGGTCGTCCGGCCCGCTCATACCGCCACCCAGAAGCCATCGATCCAGCCCTGGAGTTCCGTGGTGATCCGCCCCCACAGCCCGGTGACGAGCAACAGACCCAGCACCACGAGCATCCCGCCGCCAATGCGCATGAGCGCAAGCCGGTGACGGCGCAGCCATCCGAGAACCGTGCGGGAGCGTTCGGCCCAGATCGCGAGCGCGATGAACGGCAGCCCGAGGCCGAGCGCATAAACCGCAGCAAGCACCACTCCCCGGCTCGCCGTGCCCTCGGTGAGGGACAGCGTGAGAACTGCGGCCAGCGTCGGCCCGATGCACGGTGTCCAGCCAAGCCCAAAGGTGATCCCGAGCAGCGGCGCTCCCCACAGCCCAGCGCGCGGGGAGATGTGAATGCGGCGTTCGCGCTGCATGAAGGGCACGGCGCCAAGGAACACAAAACCGAGGACGACAACGAGCACGCCAAGGATGCGGGCGATGACGTCAAGCTCGTTGTCGAGGCGTGCCCCGAGGGACGCAAAGGCAACACCTAGGAGGACAAACACCGACGCAAAACCCGCGACAAAGAGCGCAACACCCGCGATGAGCCGGGGCCGCGAGGACTTCCCCCCGCTCGCCGCACCCGCCATGCCGGAGAGGTAACCGAGGTAGCCAGGGACAAGCGGGACGACGCAGGGGCTGGCAAAGCTGACAAGGCCGGCAACAAAGGCGACGCCCAGGGCGGCGATGAGGGACCCGCTGAGAACCGTGTCAGCAAAGGTGCCGCCAATGCCGGTGATCACGCGCTGGCCTCACCGTTGGTGAAGGTGATCCCCTCCGGGATGTCGACGGCGCCCTCGCCCGCGGTGCGGACCAAGGCAAGCAGGGTGGACGGCTCAATGCGTCCCACTGCGCGGGCGGCCACCTTGCCCTCCGGGTCGATGATGAGCGCTGTGGGCACTGCCCTCACGGCAACGAGGCCCTGCATCGCGGCGACCGCCGTCCCGTCGGTGCCGTCGAGCGATGGGTAGGTGGTGCCAAAGTTACGCTCAAAGGCCTGCGCCGTGGCAGCGTCGTCCCGCACGTTGACGCCGAGCACATTCACGCCCTCAAGGGCGTCGAGCTCGATGAGGTCCGGAGCCTCCGCGCGGCATGGCGGGCAGTTGGCGTACCACGTAGTGATGATGACAACCTCGCCCTCGTAGTCCGCGAGCGCGATCTCGTCGCCCGCGAATGTGGCGCCGGTGAGGTCGAGCGGGCCGGGCCGCTCACCCGCTGCCCACTCCGTCACCGCGCCGTCGCCGGACACATAGCCGGGGCTCGTTGCTGCGTCGGGCACCGAACATGCGGTGAGCCACAGCACCACTGCGATGACAATCGCGGCGGCAATGGCAAGGCGGGCGTAACGAGTCACGGCACCGCCACGTGTGCTGCGGGGGTCGCGTACGTCATGGAGACGGGCTCGCCGTCGCGGAAAGTGAAGGACGTGACCGAGCCGAGCGCGCATTGACGCTTGCGCGGATCGTGAATGTACGAGCCCTTGGTGAAGTGCGTGCGCGCCACCCAGATGGGGAGCTGGTGGCTCACCATCACGGTGTCGGCGTCCGGGGTCGCAGCTGCGGCGTCGCGAAGCGCGTCCCACATGCGCGCCGCCTGCTCTTTGTACGGCTCACCCCAGGACGGCCGCCACGGATTGCGCAGCAGCCACCAGTTGCGTGGGTGGATGAAGTCCTTGGGACCCTGCTGGAGAGCGCTGCCCTCATACACATTGCCCGCCTCGATGATGCGCTCGTCCGTGTCGACCGTGAGGTTGAAGGCGGCGGCAATTGGGGCGGCAGTCTCTTGAGCGCGCTGCAAGGGTGAGGCGATCACCCGCGCAACCGGGGTGCCCTGCTCCACAAAGTAATCGGCGACGGCCTGCGCCATCTCGCGCCCAGCGTCGGACAAAGAAAAGCCAGCGATACGGCCGTACAACACCTTCTCGGGGTTGTGGACATGACCGTGGCGCACAAGATGAACAGTGGGCATGCGCCTATTGTCCCCCGCGGTTTGTGCCCTGCCGCGCAAGCGCCGCACGCACGTTCTCCGCGCGAATGCGCCAATAGCCCACCTGCTGTCCGTCAACCTCGACCACCGGCACCAGGTCGGTGAGGCGCTCGCGTAAGGAGTCGCTGCCGGCGGCATCGATATCGACCTCGTCCCACGTGACCCCCGCCTCGGCGCACACGGCCTCCACCACCTGCCGAGCGTCGTCACACAAGTGGCAGCCCGGGCGCACGTACAAGGTCACGCGTGAAGTCACACGGCAACCCTAGGTCAGGATGGCTCGGTGCGGGTTAGAGCGTGGGCGGCGCGGGGTCCGGCTGGGCGCCGGTCCGCCAACTCCCGCAGCGTCGCGGCAGCTCCCGCAGCGTCGCGGCTGCTCTTGCAACGTCGCGGCTGCACCCCAAATCCCCCCGAGACCGACCTCGCCACGCGTACAGCGCCCACC
>JAEYOR010000007.1 GCA_023411615.1 Actinomycetes bacterium | reverse complement strand
CCCCCCTCCGCCCACCGGCCTCCCGCCGCGACAGAGCCAAGGATTACTAACCCTTAACAGCGCCCTGCATGATACCTGCAATCAACTGGCGTCCAGCAGCCACGAAGAGGATCAGCAGAGGAATGGTCGCCATGACGGCACCGGCCAACACAATCGAGTAGTCGATGTAGTACCCAGATTGAAGGTTCGCCAGAGCCGTTTGGATCGTTGGATTCTGTGCATTGAGCACGATCATCGGCCAGAGGAAGTCCGTCCAGGCCATCATGAATGTGAACAAGGCGAGAATCGCCATTGCGGGACGGGCCGCGGGAATCGCCACGTTGAGGAACGTGCGGAACTGGTTGGCACCGTCCACGCGCGCTGCCTCAATCAGCTCATCCGGGATCACGTCCACGAGGTACTGGCGCATGAAGAACACACCGAACGCCGTCACCAACATGGGCACGATGACCGCACCGAGCTTGCCAGTCCAACCAAAGTCACGCATGAGCATGAACAACGGGATGATGCCGAGCTGCGTGGGCACGGCCATCGTCGCGACCACAAACAGCATGAGTCCGTCACGGCCCTTGAAGCGCAGCTTCGCAAACGCGTAGCCCGCGAGAGTCGAGAAGAACACAACGGACGCCGTGATGGTGCCAGACACGATGAGCGAGTTGATGAGCGCCTTCCAGAATGGAATGGCGTCGAGCACCTTGCCCATGTTCGACACGAAGTTGCCGCCCGGAACGAGCGGGAACGTCTCGCCGCGAGTGGCATTGGTGCCAGAAGCGACGACGAACGACCACCACAGCGGGTAGGCATTGCCAAGAACAAAAGCTCCGAGCAGTCCGTAGGTCAAGAACCCGGGGCTGCGGTCGATGCCCATGCCACGCTTGCGCTTGCGCGTGGGCTTGACCAGGGGTTCCGTGCGGGTCACTTGACGACCTCCTTGGGGGCGTACTTCTGCTTCTTTGCTGCCCGTCTGCTGGCTCGGTTACTCGAACCGGACGTAGCGATTCGCCTAGAAAGCATGAAGTTGAATATGCCGAAGATAAGAATCAGCAAGAACAGCAACCACGCCACTGCTGCGGCACGGCCGAAGTCACGGCGGAAGAACGCCATCTCCCACAAGAACAGCACCGTGGTCTGGAACTGGCGGTCGTTACCACCGATGCCGCCCGCATTCGAGACATCGAACAGGCGCGGCTCGGCGAAGATCTGGAGACCACCGATGGTCGAGGTGATGATGACAAAGATCACGGTGGGGCGGATGCTAGGGATGGTGATCGAGGTGAAGCGACGAAGCCATCCGGCGCCGTCAATGGCAGCGGACTCGTACTGGTCACGTGGGACCGCCTGCATTGCAGCGAGGAGGATCAGCGCGTTGTAGCCGGTCCAGCGCCAGTTCACCATCGTGGCGATCGCGAACCAACTCTGCCAGTCCGTGTGCTTCCACTCCTGGTCAGCAATGCCGGCCATGTTGAGCAGGTTGTTTGCCAGACCGTCGGCCTCGTTGAACACCGACGAGAAGATGAGAGCGACAGCAACAGGTGCGACAACGTAAGGCAAGAGGATGCCCATGCGCCAGAACGACTTGGCACGAAGGTTCTGATCAAGAATCGCGGCAAGAATCAGCGCGACGAGAATCTGCGGCACCGAGGACATGAGGAAGATCGCGATCGTATTGCCGATCGAGTTCCAGAACATGCCATTGGTGAGCATGTCCGTGAAGTTCTCAAAGCCGATGAAGTCGCCTTGGCCCTTGAGGAGATCCCAGTCGAACAGCGACACGTAGAACGTGTAGACGAGAGGGAACAGACCGATCAATCCAAAAAGCAGGAAGAACGGGGAAATGTAGATGTAGGGGGTGACCTTGCGGTCGAACTGGCTGAGCCAGTTTCCAAATCCGCCACTGCTGGGGGTCTGAGGCCGGCGACGCTCCGACGCGTCTGCGGCAGCCTCAGTTTCTGTCGAGGTGCTCAATTGTTGTCCTTGTCCGGGTGAGTCAGACGGGGTGGAGATCGTGGGGCCCCGAGCCTAAGCCCGGGACCCCACGATGATGTCAGCTAATTAGCCGACCAGCTCCTTGAGCAGGTCAAGAGCCTGCTGCCAAGCAGCCGGACCGTCGAGCTCACCACGGTCGAGCGCGTTGGCCGCGGGGCCAAAGACGTTCTCCTGGATGAGCGAGTCGTCCGGACCCTTGAACTGAGCGACAACACCCTGGGCACGGCCAGCGAGGAGCTGACCAACCGGTGCGTTGTTGAAGAAGGCGTTGGGCTCACCGTTGGTGGCCAGCTCCTCCTGCGCAGCCAGCGTCGACGGGAACGAGCCCGCGGCGTTGAACTGCTTGATCTGCTGCTCGGGCTCGGTCAACCAGGAAGCGAGCTTGGCAGCCTCTTCCTTGTTCTTCGAGTTCGAAGCAACGGCGAGGAATGCGCCACCCCAGTTAGCAGCGCCACCGGGGAACACGTCCGCGAAGTCCCAGCCAGTGGTGGCGTCGCCACCGCCGGCCTCGGTGTTGCCCTGCACGACACCGAGCATCCAGCCCGGGCACATGAAGGTCGCGAAGGTGCCGTCAACGAAGGACTTGCCACCGTTCCAGTCCCACGGGGACTGAGCGGCCGAGAGGCCGTTGGCAGCGCCATCGGCGAGAACTGCCCAGAGAGCCTCGAGGTCAGCGTTGCCCTCGACGTTCAGCGAGCCGTCCTTCTTGTAGTAGCCCTCGTCAAGCTGGTTGACCATGGCGTTCCACACGAAGCCGGAGTGGTCGTACCAGGCCTTGCCAGTGGCCTCCTGGTACTGCTTGCCGACCTCCATGTAGTGCTCCCAGTCACCCTCGAGGAGGTCAGCGACCTCTTCGCGGTCGCTAGGCAGACCAGCAGCTTCGAAGAGCTTGCCGTTGTAGCAAATGCCCTCGGGGCCGATGTCCGTGCCGTAGCCGATGACGCGACCCGACGGGTCGGTGCCCTGGGCGTACTTCCAGTCAAGCCAGTCCGACTTGCGGTCTTCGATGCCGTAGTCACGCAGGTCCTCGAACGAGTCCGAGACCTCCATGATGGCGCCGAGCCAGCCCTCTTCGAGAGCAACGATGTCGGTGAGGCCGTCGCCGCCAGCGGCGATCTTGGTGAACGTGTCGGTACGAGCGTTACCACCCGTGTCGATGTTGGTGGCCTCGATCGTCACGTGAGGGTTGAGCTCCTGGTACTCGGTGTACAGGTCCTCGTAACCAAACGTTCCGAAGGTGGTGATGGTGAGGGTGACCGGCTCAGCGGCAGACGACGAACCGGCACCGCTCGTGGCGGGGCTGTCACTCTTGTCGTCTGAATTGCTGCAGCCCGCCACCAACAGGGCGAAAGCCGTTGCACCTGCGGCGATGCCGAGGATGTTGCGGCGGCGTGAGAAGCTCACGTTCACTCCTTTGTGAGTTAGGGATAGTGAAGATTCCTGAGAGCGCTCTACTCCCGTGTGAGAGCGCTCCCCCGAATCGCCATAACCGTAGGTCTGGGGCGATCATTGAGTCAATCGAAGCGACCACTTGGGAGCCGTTTCGTCACCGAATCGTTACCAACAAGATCGCTATGTCCGAAACGGTCAATCATTGACCCGGTTCGAGTGCATGAGCCTCATTCATGACGCCTTACTTATGCAAGCGCTGGCATCCGTGAGCCACCCAAAATGAGGCCCTAATGACAGCGTGACGACGCCGTCCTCAACTCCAAGCACGGTCTCGCCGTAGCACCTATCGATCGATAGTTGCTTGCCCCAGAACGCGCGTTCCGGCGTAGACGACAGCACTCTGCCCGGCCGCGACTCCCCGCATCGGTTCGTCAAGGTCGATGGTGACGCTGTCCCCTTCGCGCACCACCGTCGCGCCCACTGCGGTGCCGTGAGCCCGCACCTGAACCAAGCACGGCGTCGGCCGCGTGGCCGGCACGTCGTCGGCAAGCCAGACCGTCTTGCTTCCCCGTAGTCGCCGGACACTGAGGAGAGTCTCGGGTCCCACCGTCACGACGTTGCGTGCCGTATCGACGTTTGTCACGTAGCGGGGTGCGCCGTCAGCGGCTGGGCGCGGCAAGCGCAGCCCCTTGCGCTGACCCACAGTGAATCCATACGCGCCACCGTGCGCTCCGACAACTTCGCCGTTCTCATCAACGATGTCTCCCGGTTGAGTCCCAAGTGCGCGCTCAAGGAAGCCCTTCGTGTCACCGTCGGCAACAAAGCAGATGTCATACGAATCGGGCTTATTGCTCACACCCAGCCCGCGCACCGCAGCCTCGGCGCGCACCTCCGCCTTTGAGCGCATCTCCCCCAGCGGAAACATCGCCCGCGCCAGCTTCTCCGGTCCCATGACAGCGAGAACGTATGACTGGTCCTTATCGGGATCGAGAGCGCGGTGGAGTTCACGCGTGCCCCCGTCGCGGATGACGATCCGCGCATAGTGTCCGGTCGCCACGGCGTCGAAACCGAGCGCCTGTGCACGCTCAAGCAATGTGTCGAACTTGATGTGCTCATTGCAACGCACGCACGGGTTGGGGGTGCGGCCCGCCTCGTACTCAGAGATGAAGTCCGTCACCACCCGGTCATGAAACTCATCGGAAAGGTCCCACACGTAGTACGGGATCCCCAACTTGTCCGCTGCCCGGCGCGCGTCATTCGCATCCTCAATGGAACAGCACCCGCGCGAGCCCGTGCGGTACTCGTCGCGGTTGCGACTGAGCGCCATATGGACACCCACGACGTCGTGTCCGGCGTCCACCGCGCGCGCGGCGGCAACTGCGGAGTCGACTCCACCGGACAGTGCTGCGAGAACCTTCACCCAACCAGGGTAAAGGGCTCAGGCAATGCCACGAGTCGCGCGTGCGGCACTCACAGCCGGGCCAAGGGCCTCTTCGAGTGCGACGATGTCCGGCTCCGCGGTAGTCCACCCGATCGACAGGCGCAGCGTCTGCGAAGCGGCGGCCGCGTCATAGCCCATCGCCTCGACAACGTGGCTGGGCTCGATGACGCCCGCCGTGCATGCGGCACCAGGCGAGGCATCGACTCCCGCCAAGTCCAGAGCCGTCAGCAGCGCCTCGCCCGGAGCGCCTGGGATGATCGCGTGAACGATATGCGGGGCGGATGAAGATCGCGAGGGTCCGTGAACAATCGCGTCAGGTGCTGCCGCGAGGACAGCCCGTTCGAGTCGCCGTCCCCATGAAGCAAGACGCGCAGACTCCGCCTCACGCCCGTTCATCGCCTCGTCGAGCGCCACAGCGAAGGCCGCGGCTGACGGCGCGTCGACGGTTCCAGAACGCAGCCGACGCTCTTGTCCCCCACCGTGCACCACGGGCGCCAGTTGCGCGTCTCGCCGCGCGATGAGCGCACCGATTCCCACAGGCCCGCCGACTTTGTGCGCGCTGATCGCCGCGGATGCGAGCCCTGAGGCCGCAAAGTCGAAAGGGAGATGTCCAATTCCCTGCACCGCGTCGGCGTGGACAGGAATCCCGTACCTCTGGGCGAGATCGACGACGACCTCAAGTGGTTGCACCGTGCCAACTTCGTTGTTCACCCATTGGAACGACGCCACGGCGACGGCCCCCGCGTTGGCAGCCACGGCGTCGGCGAGGGCCCCCAGATTGAGCGCGCCATGCGCGTCTACGCCGATTTCAACGCTTCGCGCGCCGTGGTGACGAGCGAGCCAGCGTGCGGGATCGAGGGCCGCATGGTGCTCGACCGCGCTTGTCAGGATGACGGTGTGGTTGCGGTCAGCATCACGCCGCGCCCAGAAGGCACCCGTCACGCCGATGTTGTCCGCCTCAGTGCCACCGGACGTCAGCACCACTTCAGTTGGATGCGCGCCGAGCGCGGCAGCGATGCGTTCACGCGCATCCTCGACGACCCCGCGCGCGGCACGGCCGGACGTATGGAGGCTCGCCGGATTGCCGATGCGTTCGGAGGCGCTCACCCATGCGTCACGTGCAGCAGGGCGCAATGGTGACGTTGCCGCGTGGTCGAGGTAATGCCGCACGTGCCCATCGTAGGCGCGCACTATCAAGGCCAAGGCGTGGAGCTAAGAGGCTCGATGCTCCCGCAAACGCTCGATGGCCTGCGGCAACACATCGTTGAGGTCCCCCACGACGCCAAAGTCGGCAATCTCGAAGATTGGCGCCTCCGGATCGATATTGATCGCAACGATGGTTCCCGACGCCTGCATGCCACCACGGTGATGAACCGCTCCCGAAATGCCGCACGCGACGTAGAGGGCCGGGGTCACCGTGGTGCCGGTTTGGCCCACCATGTGCTCGTGGCCGATCCACCCTTCGTCAGTGGCGTCTCGCGATGCGCCCACGGCGCCGCCAAGGATGTCGGCCAACTCGCGCACAAGTGTGTAGTCACCGCGCGTGCCACGACCGCCCGAGACGACAACCGATGCCTCGGACAGCGGCACACCGTCCGCGGCGGCTTGCGGGGTGACCGCGACGATCGTCTCGCGGGTTGGTGGCACTTCGACATCGACCGCAACGAGAGTTCCGGCGCCAGGCGTCTGGGCCACTGCGGCCTGAGTGGTGTTGGGACGCACGCCTACGATGGCGCGCTCAGCGTTGATTCGGGTGCGGACGTTCCACGTGGCCGCAAACACCGTCTGGATGGTCTCGAGCCGGCCCTCGACCCATTCTGCTCCTGCGGTGTCGACCACCATTCCCGCGCCGTTCTTGAGCGCGAGTCGGGTGGCAATTTCCTTATTCGCGAAGGTCGACACAACGACGACCACAGACGCATCGGCGGCAGCAGCCTCGAGGGCAGCGGCAGCAGCCGTCGGCAAACGGAGCTCGTCTCCTGCGACGGCAAAGCGCACCTCCTCGGCACCGTACCGAGCAAGCTCCTCGATGCCCGCAGCCGGTGGTTCATCGCCCAACCACACCGCCACGGGCCGGCCAAGGGTCCGTGCGAGCGTGAGCGCTTCGAGCGTGGGCTGTGCGACGTGAGCGCCGCGGCGCTCAACAAGGACTGCAACGGTCGCGTCGCTCATACGAGCCCCCTTTCGATGAGGAAGTCGGCGAGCGCGCGCCCGCCTTCGCCGGTATCCGTCATGAGGACGCGGTTCTCGCGGGGAGGACGCACGCTCGCATCGACCACGGTGGTGCGCGCGGCCATCGCGCCAACCGAGGCCGGGTCCACACCGATGTCGGCCAACGAGTAGGTGGTGATCGGCTTCGAGCGCGCCGCCATGATGAGTTTGAAGTTGGGGTACCGAGGCTTGTTCGCCTCGTCGGTGACGGCGACAAGCGCAGGCAGTGGCGCCGACACCGTCACATGGGCATCGTCGAGGTGACGCTCGATGGTCGCCGTGCCGTCGGTCACCGTCAACGACGAAGCGAGCGTGAGCTGCGCGACGTCGAGATACTCGGCAAGAGCCGTCGGCAACATCGAGGTGAGGCCGTCGAGCGCCGCCATGCCCGTGATGACGAGGTCAACCGGTGCGTCATTCCCAATGGTGCGGATTGCGGCAGCGAGGACCGTGGCCGTTCCAAAGACGTCTGAACCGGCGATCGCCTCGTCACTGACGTGGACGGCGTGGTCAACGCCCAACTGGAGGGCCTTGCGAACGGCAGCAACAGCGTCGGGCCCACCCACGGTGACGGCAGTGATCTCGCACTCGCCCTCGGGAAGCGACTCACGAATCTGGAGAGCCGCCTCGACAGCGTTCTCGTCGAGTTCGTTCATCGTGCCATCGTCGGCATGACGCGTGACGTAACCCTCGGTGAAAGAACGAGTCGACTGCAGGTCGGGGACAAACTTGACGGTGACCACAATGCGCATGGGCAAAGCCTATCGATTGATGAGAATGAGGCCGACGCTGGGCGTCGGCTTGGTGGACGCCTGTAGCGCGGGCTCAGGGGCGGTTGCGGCGTGCTTCTCTCTCCGTCTCGTCGATCTCCTCGCCAAGTTCGTCGACAACGAGGAGTTTCTTCTCGTAAATGTCGGTGCGATACGCGGCGCGGCCCACCATTTGTGCGGCGATGGGCTGAGTGAGCATCTGGAACGTGACAATGAGGGCGGCGAAAGCGATGACCGAGAGCCCTGGCTGGCGCAATACGAGTGCCGCGCACAAGGCAATGACACCTAGTACCTGGGGCTTAGCTCCCGCATGAAGGCGCTGCAGCGAGTCAGGGAAACGCAACAGTCCAATGCCCGCGACTACCGACATCGCTCCCGCGAGGATGACAAGCGCAACGACAGCAATCTCGCTGAACGCTTCGAAGAAGCCGACAACAGCGTCCATCACTCTTCCTCTTCCCTTGGCAAGAAGCGCGCCACACTCACCGAGCCCACCATTGCAAACAAAGCGAGAGCAAGGAGGACCGGCATCAAGACGGTGGAGCGTTGAACGACCATCCACACGCCCAGCCAGCTCATGAGAGTGGCGGTGAGGACGTCGGCGGCGACAACGCGGTCAAGAGTGGTAGGCCCGCGCACAATGCGGATGACCGCGGCGAGTGCGGCGAAGCCAAGAAAGACTCCCGTGACCAGCAACACAATGTTCATGGCGTCACCCGCTTCGAACCCCGACGCTCTTCCGCGGCGAGGCGCTTCATGTCACGCACCGATCCGATCGCCTTGATGGCGCGCGCTTCGATCGCAAGGGCATCTGCGCGGGCCCGCTCAACGTCTTCCTTGGATCGCACGGAGAACACGTGGAGGTAAAGATCGCGCGCCTCGCGGTCAACATCAATGACGACGGTGCCGGGGATGAGCGTTGACGCTTCGGCAGTCGCGGTGAGGATGAGGTCCGAGCGTGAACGCAACGGGACGCGGATCACCGCAGACTTGTCGGAATAGCCAATGCCGAGAGCTTGCCCCGCGACAATGAAAGATGACCGGGTGATGTCGATGAACAGCCGCATGACGAACCACAACGCCCATCCCAAATGGAAGCGACTCACGCTCTCAATCGGCGGCAAGTAAAAGATCAAGGGAATGATGGTCGCGACGATCGCTCCCGTGAGGATCGTCGACGCACTGTAGCTGCCCCACAGGAACACCCACAAGACGAGCAGGCTCACCTGCATCGGCACAAGGCGGCGCAGTGCAAGGCGTTGACCGCGACGCATCACTCGGCCCTTAGCCATTGGTCGCCTCCTCCGTCAACACCGTTGAGATGACGGCGTCTCGGTCAGCGATTTCGGATGCCGTCCGGTCGCCAAAGGCGAAAAGATTGCCGGCAAAGATGGTGAGCGCCAAGGTGACCGCCACCATGCCTGCCGTCGCAGAGACCATAAGACGCGGCGTCGACTCTTCCGTGCGCACATCACCAGCGTCGTCGGGGTTCTCCACGAGCGTGTTGATGTACTGGGAGGAGTAACCCTCTTCGAGCTCCGCATCGGAACGCCAAAACGCCATGTTCCACACGCGCATCAACGCGTAAAGGGTGAGCAGCGAGGTGGCGACTGCACCTGCTATGACCACCCACACCACCCAGCCGCCCTGCTCGGCTCCCGCCAAGAGCAGCCCCGCCTTGCCCAAGAAGCCGGAGAACGGCGGGATGCCACCAAGGTTGAGGGCCGGAATGAAGAAGAGCACCGCCACGAGCGGGGCGCGCCTGAGGAGGCCGGAGAGCCTCGATATTGACGTTGTGCCCCCGACACGTTCCACGAGTCCCACTGCGAGGAAGAGAGTGGTCTGCACGGTGATGTGGTGGACCACGTAGTACACCGTGGCGTTGAGGCCGAGTGGTGTGCTCAGCGCGATGCCGAAAATCATGTAGCCGATATGGCTGACGAGGGTGAAGG
Organism: Actinomycetes bacterium; assembly: GCA_023411615.1. Lineage (GTDB taxonomy): Bacteria > Actinomycetota > Actinomycetes > Actinomycetales > Demequinaceae > Demequina. Next base: position 39,327 of record JAEYOR010000007.1, on the reverse strand, counting down.
ACAGCAGACGCTTGATATCGGCCTGCACCGCCGCACCCAAGATGCCGACAACAAGGGTGGCAAGCGCTACCCACATCATCGGGGTTCGTAAGTCGCCGCCTGGCCCCGAATCGGGGAAGAGCAACGTCTCGGTGCGGACGATGGCGTACACACCCACCTTTGTCAGCAAGCCAGCAAACACTGCGGTGACGGGCGCCGGGGCCGTTGGATACGAGTCGGGCAACCAGAACGACATCGGGAACAGCGCTGCCTTGATGGCAAAGCCGAGCAGCAGCATCACGTGGAGTAACAGTGCGGTGTCGTCCGGCAAGTCACCGATGCGTTCCGCCACCTGCGCCATGTTGACGGTGCCGGTCGCGCCGTAGACCATCGCGATTGCCGCAAGGAAGAAGATGGACGAGACGAGGCTGATGACGATGTACGTGACGCCTGCTCGAATCCGCGCACCAGTGCCGCCAAGAGTGAGGAGCACATAACTGGAGCCAAGCAGGATTTCAAAGCCCACATAGAGGTTGAAGAGGTCGCCAGTGGTGAACGCGACAAACAAACCGGTCGCCAACATGAGGTACGTGGGGTGGAAGATCGTCACCGGCGTCTCCCGGTTGCCATCCGCGATTCCCTGGCCCACGGCATACACCAACACGCTGAGCAACACGACGGACGAGACGAGGAGCATCATGGCGCTGAAGCGATCGACCCACAAGGTGATGCCCCACGGAGCCGCCCAGTTACCCACCTGAATGGCCGTGGCCCCATGTGAATCGGTCTGCCACACCAACAGTCCCGCGATGATCGTCGACGCGCTCAGCGCACTCGAGCTGATCGCAATCTGCAAACGTGGCGACCGGCTTGACACGAGTGCCAACGCAGCGCCAAGCAAGGGCACGAGCACCATGAGCGGCACCAAGGTGCGCATCATGACTCCTCCCCTCCGTCGCGTACGTTCTCACCCGATGGTGGTTCGCTCGGGTCAGACGCGGCATTCACAATCTCGCGCTGCTCGGCCTCGGCTTCCTCCACGTACTCCTCTGAGGCATCGAGCGCTTCATGCAGCGCATCGTCGTCCTCAGACGTCTCGGAGAACACCTCTTCCGCAAGTCCCGCATCCTCTTCGTGCTCGAGAACCACGGTGTCACCCTGGTCGCCCAGGCGGGCCAGCCACCACGAGCGATAGATCAATGCGAGCAAGAATGCCGTCACACCAAAGTTGATGACGATCGCGGTAAGGATGAGCGCCTGCGGCAAGGGGTCGGCGAAAGTCGACGGATCCGCCCCCTCCGACATCAACGGCGCCTGGCCCGCCCTGCCGCTCATGATGAGGATGAGCAGGTTTGTCGCATTGCCAATCAGCAAAAAGCCAATGAGCACCCGCGTGAGGGAACGCTCGAGCAAGACATAGACGCCGGCGGCGTACATCACCGCCATGACGACGATGAGGCTGAGGGAAGCGCTCATGACGTGCTCCCCACCCTGGCTGCGCGCAACTCGTCTTGGTGGCGGTCCACCTGGGCGCCAAGGCTGCGCAGTATGTCGAGGACAACGCCGAGCACCACGAGGTACACGCCGATGTCGAACAGCGTCGACGTGCCCATGCTGATATCAAAGATGCCCCACGACGCCTCGAACCACGTCGACTCGAGAACCTGCATGCCGAACAACAGGGACGACGCTCCGGTGCCAGCCGCGAGCAGGATGCCTCCACCCAGAAGCCAACCCGCATCGATCGGTGCCGCCTCTCCCAGTTCGTACCGGCCCCCTGCCAGGTATCGGGCGACAATCGCGAGACCTGCGAGGAGGCCCCCAGCAAACCCGCCGCCGGGCGAGTTATGCCCGACAAAGAGCAAGTACACCGACACGACGATGGCCGGGTGGAAAAGCAATCGCACGAGGACTTCGAGGAGGATGGAGCGGTTAGCGGCCGAGAGAGTACGCCCAGCCAGGAGCCACGAGCGGCGGGTGGGGGCTCGGTCTTCACCAGCGGAGAAGTCCACGTCGAGCGGCTCGTCAGCGGCAAAGGACTTCGCTCCGAGCTTTGTGACGGGACCCGTCTGCACTGGCTCGAGCACAGCGTCGGCGGCAAGAACCCGACGCCGATCCTTGCCAAAGCGCCCCGCCCGCTTGAGACGTGGTGCTTGACCTTCGCGCCCCGTGACGAACAGCAGACTCGCGACGCCGGTTGCGACCGCGACGAGGACGGAGATCTCACCCATCGTGTCCCACGCCCGGATATCGACAAGGATGACGTTGACGACGTTCTTGCCGTGGCCCTCGACGTAGGCGAGCTCCGGCAGTTGGTCGGAAATCGGCTCCGCGGTACGCGAACTGAGCGCAACGATGGCGACGGCTGCCATCGAGGCACCGACCAAGACGCCGAGCAGGGCCCTTGAGAAGCGGTGGGTTGGCTTGTGCCGATCCGCGATCTTGTGGGGCAGGCGCCTTAATACGAGGACGAACACCACAAGGGTGACGGTCTCGACAAGTGCCTGGGTGAGAGCGAGATCCGGTGCGCCGTGGAAACCGAACAAGGCGACCAAGCCATACCCGGTCATGCCCACAAGCAGAACGGCCGTGATCCGCTGACCGACCATAGCGGACGCGATTGCCGCGCCGCACATGACGACCGCGACAACGATCTGGAGCGGGTAATCCCACAGAACGACGCTGGCCGGCACGTCTGTGCCAAAGACCAAGACGGCGATGGCAGAGAACACAAAGACGAGCAAGATCATCGTGAGATAGCCCGGCAGGCCGCGTCGCTGCAGAATCCGAGTGGACCTCAAACCAGTCGCGTCGACGGCACGTACGGCAGCCCAATATCCACGCGAGGCCTCCGGCAAGCGCGGCAAGCGCGCCTGGGCACGGAGGACAGGCGCACGCCACACAAAGAGTCCCGCACCTAATGCAAAGACAAGTCCGGTCACGGCGAGCGCGGGGCCGATGCCATGCCACAAAGCAAGGTGATACGTGGGCGCGCTGCCAAATGCCGATGCGTACGCCTCGAACACAGGGCTGAGAAGCCACGGTGCGATGCCGGTGACAAGACCGAACAGCGCGAGCGAAGCAGGCGCGATGAGGATTGCCGGGTGCGAAGGGCGCATCGGCGTCGGCTCGATGCGGGCTCGTGTCCCCAGCGCGCCGAATACAAATCGTGCCGAGTACGCCACGGTGAGCACCGAGCCCGCAACGGTGCCGATGAGCGCTACCCATGCCCACAGCGGCTCCGTGCTGATCGACTCAATGAGGGTGCTGATGACCGCTTCTTTGGCGACAAAGCCCACCAGCGGTGGCACACCGGCCATTGACGCGGCGGCAAGGATTGCGATGGCACCCAAAACGGGGCGGGAGCGGCCCACGCCAGAAAGTTCCCGAATGTCACGCGTCCCCGTGTCATGGTCGATGACTCCCACGACGAGGAACAACGTGGCCTTGAAAGCAGCGTGACCCGCCAGCAGCGCCATGCCTGCAAGTGCGACATTCGAGTTGCCGAAGCCCAAGACTAGAGTCAAGAAGCCAAGCTGACTCACAGTGCCGTAAGCGAGCAGCAGTTTGAGGTCGGTTTGACGGAGCGAACGCCAGCCGCCAATGAGCATCGTGAGAGCGCCAATGACGACGAGCGAGCCTCGCCAACCCGGCATATCGGCAAAGCCCGGCGCAAGCCTCGCGACGAGGTAAATGCCCGCCTTCACCATGGCCGCCGCGTGAAGGTAGGCGCTGACCGGCGTCGGCGCCGCCATCGCGGAAGGAAGCCAGAAGTGGAACGGCATCAAGGCGCTCTTCGAGATCGCGCCAACCAACATGAGGAGCACTGCGGCAATAGTGAGCGACTCGTCGAGAGGTGGGGGTTCGCTCACGATCGCGGCAAGCGACGTCGCGCCGGTCTGTGCCACGAGCATGACGATGCCGACAAACATCGCCAGGCCGCCGAAGGTGGTGACGAGGAGTGCCTGAAGCGCGGCACCGCGCGACTCACGTCTGCCCGTGAAGTGCCCGATGAGCAGATAGGAAAGCACTGACGTCGCTTCCCAGAAGATGAACATCACGATGATGTCGTCGCTCACCACAAGGCCGAACATCACGCCCGCGAAGCTCAAGAGGAATGCGGCAAAGCGCCCAAGGCCCTTCGACATGTCCGTGAAGTACCACGTGCAATAAATGAGGACGAGCGCACCCACCACTGACACAACCATCGCCATGATCCACGAGAGCATGTCGAGGCGGAATGAGAGATCGATTCCAAGGTGAGGAATCCATTCGTACGATTCGGTGACCGCATCGCCGTTGCGCACGCGGGTCACCTGCTGCGCTGTCCATACCGCCGCCGCTGTGGGCGCAATCGCCAACACGAGGAACACCTTGCGACCCAAGAAGCGGGTCAACATGGGGGTTGCGAGCGCGAGGGCGGTGAAGACAAGCAGCAGTACTGTCATAGCGCTCCTCGCGGGCCGGGACGGTGGTCAGGGCGAGAGGCTCGCCGCCGAGACGGCCGCAAGCACCCTGGCTAGGCACTTACGAGCGAGGAGTGCACCTCCCCGTGCACAAAGTATACGGGCGGGACCGGGGCCTTTCCCGCGATTCACTAAAGGCGAAGCGACGGCTCTTGGTTCTCCCCCGCCCCCTCCTCAAGCCGCTGCAATTGGGCTCGCAAGGCCCGAAGTTCAATGAGAAGTTGCGTGCTCTCATCGGGCTCGGGCTCCACCTCTTCGCCCCGGTACTTGGTCTCGATCTCGTGACGACGGTTCATCGCCTCAACCGTCACCGCCACAAAGAGGTTGAGCGCAATGAATGTGGTGACCACGGTGAATCCCACAAAGTACGCACCTGCCCAGGCATGCTCGCGGGCGAGCGGCGTCGCAACGTCGGCCCAACCGTCAGACACCATGACGCGGAAGAGCGAAATCGAAGACGTCCACAGGTCACCGAACGCATCCGGGCGTTCAGCGCTGAACAGCATCGTGGAGCTGACCGAGAACATGTAGATGATCATGATGAGGAGTGCGCCGATGCTGAGGATGCCCGGAATCGCCGCACCAAGTGCATTGACCACCATGCGCATCGAGCGCACCGCGCTGAGCAAGCGCAGTACCCGCAAGAGGCGCAACACGCGCAGAACACCCGATCCCGAACCCGATGGGATAAGGGCGATGACGACAACGAAGAGATCGAAGAGCGACCAGCCATCCTTGAAGAAGGCGAGTCCATTCGCGTAGATGCGGAGGACGATCTCCGCTACGAACACGCCAAGGATGACGTAGTTGAGGCCGTGCAGCCATGTGCCCCACGTCTCCATGAGACCTGGGTACGTCTCCGCTCCGAGGATCACGGCGTTGATGACAATGAGGGCGATGATCACGCGCTGAAATGCGGCTGACTCGGTGAATGCCTTCACGCGAGCGCGGCTCATCCACGTGGGGGTGCTCAGGGACATGCGAGCACAGTAGCGAAGGCGCACGGCTAGCGTCTCCTGCACAATGGGCGCATGGCTAACCCGCCCATCCCCGTGCCGCCCTCCCCCACTCCTCATCGTCTCGGTGTTCACCTGGTCGAGGGAGGCGTCACCGCAGCGGTGTTCGCCGCTCATGCCACGAGCGTCGACCTCTGTCTCTTTGATGAATCGGGGGTTGAGACGCGGGTGCCGCTCACTGGCCCGACTCATGGCGTGTGGCACGCATTCGTCCCCGGCGTTGGCCCCGGCCAGCACTACGGCTTCCGGGCGGCCGGTCCATGGCAGCCCAAGCGGGGCCACCGGTACAACCCCGCGAAGCTCCTCCTCGACCCCTATGCCCGGGGCATCGCGGGAGAACTGAGCGCATCGACAGCACCCGGAGCATCGGTGTTGCGATCAAACCGCGACGGCACCGACTCGGCGCCGTTTGTACCGCGCGGCGTGGTGGTCGCAGAGCCCGCCGCTCCGCTCGGACACCCAAAGCCCTCAATCCCGTGGCGTGACACCGTCATCTACGAGACGCACGTCAAAGGCTTCACCAAGTTGATGCCGGGCATACCCGAGGAACTCCGTGGCACCTATGCCGGCCTCGCGCACCCCGCGTCAATCGAGTACCTCACATCACTTGGCGTGACGACGGTCGAGTTGTTGCCCATTCACGCTTTTGCCTCCGAGCCCCATCTTGAGGGCTTGGGGCTCACCAACTACTGGGGCTACTCGACGCTCGGATTCTTTGCGCCGCACGCGGCCTACGCGACTCAAGCGGCTCGTGAGAGCGGGCCCGAAGCCGTGCGGGACGAGTTCCGGGGAATGGTCGACCTTCTTCACGCTGCGGGCCTCGAGGTTGTGCTCGATGTGGTCTACAACCACACGTGCGAAGGCGGCTGGGGCGACCGCGTTGTCAGTTGGAAGGGGCTCGACCACTTCACGTACTACCGCCATCAGCCGATGAACCCGCAGCACTACGACGACGTGACGGGCACCGGAAACACTCTTGACTTTGGGGAACCGACCGTCACCAAGATGGCGCTCGATTCGCTCCGCTACTGGACCGACGTGATGGGCGTTGACGGCTTCCGTTTTGACCTGGCGGCAACGCTCGGCCGCACTGCGTCAGGGTTCTCAACCCACCACCCGTTCCTTGTCGCGCTGACCACCGATCCGGTGCTTGGCGGCACCAAGCTCATTGCCGAGCCGTGGGACATTGGACTTGGCGGATGGCAGGTAGGCAGCTTCCCCGCTCCAATGTCCGAGTGGAATGACCGCTTCCGGGATTATGTACGGACCTTCTGGCTTGAGTCAGGAGCCGCAAACCCGGGCCACCGCGACAGCGCCACCGCTCCCGAGCTCGCCACGCGCCTCGCGGGCAGTGCGGACTTGTTCGGGCATACCGAGCCGTACGGCATGCGTGGCCCTGTGGCGTCGATCAACTTTGTCACGGCTCACGATGGCTTCACCGCGTATGACTTGACCGCTTACCAGCACAAACACAATGAGGCGAACGGCGAGAACAACCGCGACGGCACGGACAACAACCGCTCCTTCAACCATGGTGCGGAGGGCCCAACTGACGATCCGGCGATCCAAGCAGCGCGCGAGCAATCGGTGCGCAACCTCCTCGGCACGCTCTTGCTGTCTGCTGGCACACCCATGCTGCTTGGTGGCGACGAGCTTGGCCGCAGCCAAGGCGGCAACAACAATGCCTACTGCCAGGACAACGAGATCTCATGGTTCAACTGGGAACTGGAGCCGTGGCAAGAGCGGTTGCGTGACACCGTCGCGTACCTCATCGACGTGCGCCGCCGCCACACCGTCCTGCGGCCCACACGCTTTTACGACGGAGTGGACACCGATCCCCGTGACGAGCAGTTTCGTGCGGACTCGGCGTGGTTTACCGCCGCTGGAGAGCCCGAGAACGAGGACTGGTGGGAGGACCCGCACACGCGTGCTGTCCAGTTCATGCGCTCGCTGTCCGATCCCCACGCGGCCGACGCTCTGCTCATCATCAATGGTGCGGCGGACGTGGTCCCAGTGACAATCCCCGACGACGACGGCACGTATTGGCGTCTCGAGTGGGATTCAACGTGGCCGACGCCCGAGCAGCGGACGGGCGAGCTCACCCGTCCTGGCACCAGGGTGGACGTGCCGGCGATGTCCCTGCGCCTCTACATCAGCGAGCACTAGGCGCGCGTGACCACGGTGCGTCAGGGCGCGCGAGGCGCTCACCTTTGTTGGCCCACCAAAGCCAGGTAGGTTCAGTCCTATGGACCAGCTCCGTGTCGCGTCTGTTGGCCGCATCCCCATCGTGGGAGTTTCTCCGTCACTTGAGGAAGGCAGATGGCCCGCCAAAGCGGTGGTGGGCGAGGCGGTGCCCATCACCGCGACGATCTTCCGTGAAGGGCACGACGCTGAGGGTGCGACGGTGGTAGTGACCGCGCCAGATGGGCGCGAGCACGTCATCCCGATGCCTCAAGACGACTGGGGCAACTCACGCTACCGCGCGGTGTTCATCCCCGATGTCGAAGGCCTCCACTCTTTCCGCGTTGAGGGATGGTCCGATCCGGTGGGGACGTGGGCTCACGCGGCAGAGGTCAAGATCCACGCGGGCGTTGATGTTCAGCTCATGCTTGACGAGGGCGTTGTGGTTCTCAATCGGGCCCTCAAGGACGTGCGCCGTTCAGCAGCCGCTAAGAAAGTCCTCAGCAACGCGATCGCCGCCCTCACGTCGTCCACGGGCACGCCTGAGTCACGCTTTCACGAGGCGATGTCCGATGAGGTCCGTGACCTCCTCACAAAGGCGCCGTTGCGCGACTGGGTGACGACGTCAAAGGAGTACCCCCTCCTTGTCCAGCGCGAGAAGGCACTCGTGAGCGCGTGGTACGAGATATTTCCGCGGTCCGAAGGCGCCAAGCGCTTGAAGGCGACGGGCGAGTGGAAGTCTGGGACGTTCACGACCGCCGCAAAGCGTCTGCCCGGCGTCGCACAGATGGGCTTTGACGTCGTCTACCTCACCCCGGTGCATCCGATTGGCGCCACGCATCGGAAAGGTCGCAACAATTCGCTGAGTGCCGAACCAGGCGACCCGGGAAGCCCGTACGCGATCGGTGGGCCCGATGGTGGCCACGACGCCATTCACCCTGAACTTGGCACATGGCGCACCTTCGCCGCCTTCGTTGCCAAGGCGCGCAGCCTTGGCATGGAGGTGGCGCTCGATCTCGCCCTTCAATGTTCGCCCGATCATCCCTGGGTGACGGAGCACCCCGAATGGTTCTCAACTCGACTCGACGGCACCATCGCGTACGCGGAGAATCCGCCAAAGAAGTACCAAGACATCTATCCGCTCAATTTTGACAATGATCCCGAGGGAATTTACCAGGCGATTCGCGACGTCCTCGAGGTGTGGATCCGGGCTGGCGTCACCCTCTTTCGAGTCGACAATCCTCACACGAAGCCGCTCACCTTCTGGGAACGGCTGTTGCGGGAGATCGCTGCCGAGCACCCCGACGTCATCTTCTTGTCCGAGGCATTCACCCGTCCGGCGATGATGCACACACTCGCCAAGATCGGCTTTCATCAGAGCTACACGTATTTCACCTGGCGTCAAAGCGCCGAGGAGATGGGCGAGTATCTCGAGGAAGTATCCGGCGATTCGTCGTTCTACATGCGTCCGAACTTCTGGCCCACCACGCACGACATCCTCACGCCCGATATGCAGCGTGGCGGGGAACCGTACTGGAAGATGCGCGCAGCCCTCGCCGCGACAGGCTCCCCCTCATACGGCATCTATACGGGCTACGAGTTCATCGAGTCAGTACCGCGCCCGGGCGTCGAAGAGCAGATCGACAATGAGAAGTACGAGTTCAAGCCGCGTGACTGGAGCCGAGCCGACGATCAGGGGATGGTGACTTTGCTCACCACTCTCAATCGCTTGCGCACCGAGCATGTCGCACTGAGGCGCCTCCGGGGCCTCACCGTCCACCCCACCACCAACCCCAACGTGCTGTGCTTCACCAAGCACGTGCCGGCCGGGGAAAACCCAGCCGGGAAGGCCGATACGGTGGTAGTGGTTGCTTCCTTTGATGCACATTCCGTTAACGATGCAGTCATCACGCTCGACATGAAGGCCATAGGCCGTGAAGACGGTGAGCGACTTCGTGTGCACGACGCAATATCGGGAGAGGACTACACGTGGGAACGCGAGTTCTTTGTCAGGTTGGATCCAGCGCGCACACTCGTCCATGTGGCAGTGGTGCGGGCGTGACGAGCAGGGAGGTGACCAATGGCGCGTGACCTGAGCCCAGCCGTGATCGCAGATATCGTCGGCGGCACCCACCACGAGCCGCACGCGATTCTTGGCCCCCACATTGAAGACGGATCCGTGGTGATCCGCGTCTTGCGTCCTCTCGCCGCCTCAGTTGAGATCGAAACCCTCGACGGGACTTTCGCTGCGGCACACGTGGACGGCGGGCTGTGGCAGGCCGACGTCCCCGGAGACGAGGTACCCGATTACCGCGTCCACGTCTCCTACGCCGATTCGAGTCACGTCTCAGACGATCCATACCGCTTCTTGCCGACGCTCGGAGAACTTGATCTTCACCTCATTCGTGAAGGTCGCCACGAGAGGTTGTGGGAGGCGCTTGGCGCACACGTGCGCTCCTTCCCGTCAGTGCTGGGAGAGGTGCACGGCACGTCATTCGCTGTGTGGGCACCAAATGCGCGGGCGGTACGGGTTGTCGGCAGCTTCAACCACTGGCAAGGCCGCGAACACGCTATGCGCTCGCTTGGCTCTTCCGGCGTGTGGGAGTTGTTCATCCCCGGCATCGGTGACGGTGCGACGTACAAGTACGAGATCTTGGGCAAGGACGGCCACTGGAAGCAGCAGGCTGATCCAATGGCACGACGCACCGAAGTGCCGCCGCACACGGCCTCGATTGTCACCGAGTCCACCTATGAGTGGGGTGACGAGGACTGGCTTGAGGCGCGTGCGGGACGCTCCGCGCACAACTCCGCGATGTCGGTCTATGAAGTGCATCTCGCGTCCTGGACTCAAGGGCTCGGCTACCGCGAGCTTGCTGAGCGGCTCATCCCCTACGTGCAGGAACTCGGTTTCACACACCTTGAGCTCATGCCGGTGATGGAGCACCCCTTCGGTGGCTCGTGGGGCTACCAAGTCACGTCGTACTACGCCCCTACCGCCCGCTTCGGTGAGCCCGATGACCTCAAGTACTTCATCGACGCGGCCCACAAGGCGGGACTCGGCGTGATCCTCGACTGGGTCCCGGGGCACTTCCCCAAGGACGAGTGGGCTCTTGGTCGTTTTGACGGCACTCCGTTGTACGAACACCCCGACCCGCTGCGCGGTGAGCAGCCCGATTGGGGCACATTCATCTTTGACTACGGACGCCCAGAGGTCCGCAACTTCTTGGTGGCAAACGCGCTGTACTGGCTCCAGGAGTACCACGCGGACGGTCTGCGCGTGGACGCTGTCGCATCGATGCTGTACCTCGACTATTCACGCGAAGCGGGGCAATGGCGACCGAATATTCACGGGGGGCGCGAAAACCTCGACGCGATCGCATTCCTTCAAGAAACCAATGCCGTCGCCTACCGCAACGTCCCCGGCGTCGTCATGATCGCCGAAGAGTCGACAGCGTGGCCGGGCGTCACCGCTCCCACCGACGCGGGCGGTCTTGGGTTTGGGCTCAAGTGGAACATGGGGTGGATGAACGACACCCTGCGCTACGTGTCTGAAGAGCCGATTCACCGCTCATATCACCACCACACCGTGACGTTCTCCCTCATGTACGCCTTCTCAGAGCACTTCATGCTGCCCTTGTCCCATGACGAAGTGGTTCACGGAAAGGGCTCACTTTACGGGCGCATGCCGGGAGACCACTGGCAGCGCATCGCGGGTCTGCGCACGCTGTACGCCTACCAGTGGGCACATCCTGGGAAGAAGCTCCTCTTCATGGGTGGCGAGTTCGGACAGGTGGCCGAATGGTCCGAAGGACGCTCGATTGACTGGTGGCACACGGATGATCCGCTCCACGACGGCCTGCGCCGCCTCGTTCGCGACCTCAATCACGTCTACACCGAATGTCCCGCGCTGTGGCAGCGCGATAACGACGCCGACGCTTTCCGCTGGATTGACGCCGATGACGCGGCCAAGAACACGCTGTCGTTTGTCCGTTACGACGCCGAAGGCGCGCCGGTCGTTGTCGCCGTCAACTTCGCCGGTGTGCCTCACGAGGGATACAGGCTCGCGTTCCCCCATGCCGGGCTATGGGACGAGGTGCTCAACACTGACGCGACGGCGTACGGCGGCTCTGGCGTCGGCAACCTCGGCCGGGTCGAAGCGACGCGTCATGCCGCAAAGGGCTTTGAAGCGTCGGCCCAGGTGAGACTTCCCCCGCTTGGAGCCGTGTACTTCCGCCCAGCCTCGGGTCAGGCTTAGTACAAGAGGCTGGCGAGGCGTTGGCGAGCGCTGGCGACCCGAGCGTCGGCCGGACCAACGATCTCAAAAAGCTCGACGAGGCGCATGCGCACAGCATCTCGATCGTCCCCGCCCACCCGCGCAATGAGGTCGAGCAAGCGATCGAAGGCGTCGGCGACCGCGCCTCCCAGCACGTCAAGGTCAGCAACGGCCATCTGCGCGGCCACATCATCCGGTTGACTCGCTGCGGCAGCACGAACAGCAGCCGGATCCGCGTCGCGATTGCGCGCAAGCAGCGCCACTTGCGCTCGGCCGGCTTTAGCGTCGGCGTCCCTAGGGTTCTCCTTCAGCGCCTTGTCGTACGCCGCGATCGCCGCGTCAAAATCGTCCCGGTCAATGGCATCGATCGCTTCCTGATGCAAAGGCGGCAATGGCGTCTCTGGGTCCTCACTCAGCCCGCCGTCACCAGCACCGGGAACCTGCATCCCCGCTTGTCGCGCCACATCCAGGACTTGCCCGATGACATCACGCAGTTGGGCATCCTCCGGTGCACCCTGAAAGAGGGGCGCCGGGCGTCCGCCGAGAATGGCGAGCATCGCCGGCACGGCACTCACCTGGAACGCCTGGGCGATTTGCGGCTGGGTCTCCACATCCACCGTGGCGAGTGTCACCGCATCGCCGTATTCGGCGAGAATCGCCGCGACCCGCGTCTCGAGGTCCGCGCATTGCGGAGCGCGCACCGAGCACAGCAAGACGAACACTGGCTTGGACACCGAGCTCTGGATGATGTCGTTGGCGTTCGCCTCCGTGAGCTCGACCGTGTTGGCCGGCGATTGCGCGCGGCGCTGGGATGCTTCCTTTGCAGCACTGAGCGCTGCCAGATCGACAGCGCCGCTGAACGGCACGCTCGTCATCGGGTGTGACCTCCTAAGGCCGGCTCATTCGGGCTTGACAGAGACCAAGTGGTGCTCAGCCGCGACAACACCCGGCAACTGACCTTTGCCGGGGGCAGGCACGGACAACACAACAAGGTCGCGATACGTGTAGGTGACCTTGGTGCTGAGCGAACCCTCCAGCAGCGGGGCATCGTGCGCCGAGAGCGACAAGGTCGCTCCGCTGACGGAGAACGAGGAACTGATCAGCACCGGGGCGATGACAAGCGCGCCGCCGTCGCCCGTGGACAAGACAAACGTGTTGCCAAGGTCGGGCTGGACAGTGTCGACGTAAGCGCCACCTGCTTGAGACGCGGCCGCCGAGAGCGATTCGCGCGCCGTGAAGAGTTGCTGGGCGTACGTGTCGGGCTCGAACGACGCGGCTCCCTCACTTTCCGGTCCTTGACGCAAGTACTCGAGGTAACCCTCAAGGGCCGCGCGAGGGGACGGATCGACGCCCGACTCCCCGAGCGGCAACTGGGTGGCGCCATCGACATCGCCCGGCATTGCGGGGACGGTAGCCCCCGGGATCATGTGCGCCCATCCACGCAGCTCATATGGCGACGTGACGTCATCCTGCACCCACACGTAAATGACAGGCGTGAGGTTGTCCTCGGGCGCCGTCGACACGGCGGCAAGCACTCGCGGCCACACCGTCGCGTTCGACACATAGATGCGTTGCATTGAGTCGGGCAAAGCCGAAGGCGTCTCTTCTGCCACGGCGGCTGAGACCTTGTACTCGGCGGCGCGCACCAAAGCGGCGTCACCACCAATTCGTGGCGCGAGCAAAGTAGCGTCGCCCGCTCGGTCGGCTTTGGCCAACGTCGCGAAGGTCTCGTCGACAATTGCCGACGCCATCGGCTCATCGAGCGCGGCACGAGCCGCCGCGGTGGGCGTGGTCTCGACTCCCGGCGGATCTGCAGCGCATCCCGCAAGCACCAAGGCCGCGGCCGCACCCACAATCATCACGCGCTTCATGCTCCACCCCCCGTAGGCCGTGTGGGGTCGATCGTTGGGATCGTCCCCGTATCCGTCTCGTCGAGGAGGACCTCGGGCAAGGTGGAACCGGCGAGGCGCCTTTCACGTCGGGAACCCGGGCGCGGTGGCGTGGCCGCGGCGCCCGAGCGCTTCCGCTGCCAGGTCTCGACGCGCGCTTGGATGGGACGGATGTCAATGAGCGCCGACAAAGCGGCGACAACACCGAGGACGGCGAGCGCGCCGCCCACCCACATCATCGGGCCGATCCACTCGTCATTGACGTCGCGCACGGCGTAGAACTCGACCGACTCGAGCTTGTCGCCTGTCTCATCGAAGACGACGAGCGTCTCACCAGCGGCAACGGTAGCCCCGGTGACGACAAGGCGCGACTCACCTCGCCACGAGTGTCGCCACAAGTCGTTCGAGCCATAGTCATACAAGGTCTCGGCGTCGGCCTCGCTGACGCCGGAATCGTCGGCGTCTTGCGCAGGGCTCGGCGATGCGGCGTCTTCCGTCGTCGTCTCGGCCGTGGCAGCGTCGGCGGTTGCAGCGTCGGCGGTTGCAGCGTCGGCGGTGGGAGCGGCACTCGGACTCGGTGCGACCGAAGGCGTCGTGATACGCGTACCCGTACGCGTCGCCAAGTCATCCCAGTTCTCATAGCCCAGCACGTACGTCGCGGAGTGGCGCTTCAGCCACGCCTCCGCGTCCACGGGGCGCGCCGTGTTCGCATCGAGCGCGCCGGAACCGTTAATGGCGATCCGCTCGATACCAGGCAGTGCGAGGACCTCAGGACCAAGCACCACAACGGGAGTGTCAAGGCTCTCGCGGGTGACAACCTCACGGTCATCGCGGACCGCCGAAGCGACCCAGCCCGTAAGGAACATCACCAAGCCCAACACACCCGCGATGATCGCTGTGGTGCGCAATGTCACGTCATTTCCTCCGAATCGTCGGCGTACAGTCTAGGAGACAACGCGCAAGAGGCCCCAGTTGTGGCTTTGTATGCCCGCGCGCGCCCGGCTAATGTTGTGTGGCTGAGGCCCACCGATGAGGAGAACCGATGGCCGACGAGAACCTGCCCTTTCCTGTCGCTATGCGCGGCTATGACCGCGATGCGGTCTCCGCGCACCTGATGCGGCTCGAGGAATCCCTCGCTGCTGCGCAGCAGGAGGCTGAGCAGGCGCGGAATGAGGCAGCGCAAGCGAGCCAGCGTCTCGACGAGTTGCAGAAGAATGCCGCCGAGTCCGACCAACCCACGTACAAGGGCCTCGGCGCTCGCGTCGAGCACCTCTTGCGCTCCGCTGAAGAGCAGTCGGCCGATGTAGTGAACCGGGCGAACACGCACGCGCAAGACACCATTGCGCGAGCCAACGTGGCCGCCCAGCAATTGCGCGCGCGAGCGGATAACGAAGTCTCCGAGATCCTCACTCAGAGCCGCCGCGAGGCGGAAGAGATCAAGACTGCGGCTGAGTCCGCCGCATTGCTGACCCGTGAGGCGTCAGAGCGTCAGGCGCAGGAACTTGTCGCGAAGGCGAGCCGCGAGGCCGAGCGAATTTCCGCTCAGGTCGATGCGGAGGTCGCGGAAAAGCGCACCGGCGCCGAGCGCGAAGCACATTCCCTCCGCGCCACAGTCGAGCGCGAAGTCACCGAATTGCGAGTGTCCGCACAGCGTGAAGCGACCGAGCTCGTCGACACGGCGCGCGGCGAGGCCGAACGCACGGTTGCCGCCGCGAATGCGGAGGCCCAGCGTCTCCAGGCAGAGGCGGAGCAGGCGCTCGCAAGTGCCCGTGCCGAGGCGGAGCGGCTTGAACGCGAGGCCGCGGAGAGGCTCGACGTCGCGCAGTCCGAGGCCGAGGCGATTGTCGAGAAGGCTCAGGACCAGGCGACCGCACTCCAGCGTGAGGCTGCGGCTATTCGCGCCGACGCCGACAAGCAGGCCGCGACGACGATTTCGGCCGCACGCCGCGAGGCCGAGGCATTGCGTGCCGAGACCGAACGGACGGCAACTGAGCGCACGGCCGAGGCGGACCGCTACTACGCAACAAAGGTTGCCGAAGCCGACGAGTACGCGGACAGCACCGCCAAAGAAGCGGACCACTTCCACGCGGCCAAGGTCGCCGAAGCTGACGAGTACGCCGACTCGACGACGAAGGAAGCCGACCGCTACCACGCAGGCAAGGTCGCCGAAGCGGATCAGTACCACGCAGCGCGCTCAACGGAAGCCGACCAGTACCACGCCTCCACCATCGCGGACGCGGATCAGCACGACGCCGACACTCGCGCCGCAGCCGACCACTACGCCGCTCAGACCCGCCAGCGGGCCGACAACGACACGGCAGATCTGCGCAAGCGCACCCAGACCGATGTCACCGCTTTGCGTGCGCAGGTCAATGCCGAGCTCAAGGCGTTGCGCGAGCAGACCGAGACGGAGGCACAAAACACCACCGCCGCAGCGCAGGCTGAGGCGACTGCCCTGCTCGAAAAGGCGACCGCAGACGCCGAGCGCATGCGCAGTGAGGCCCACGCCGAGTCCGAGGCAGCGAGCGAAGAGGCACGCCGTACCCGCGAGGACCTCCAGATCGAGATCGCGCAACGTCGTGAGTCCGCCGAGCGCGAGCTCACCGACCGCCATGCCGCCGTCAAGGCCGAAACCGAGGCGATGGTCGCCGACGCCAAGGCTCGAGCCAACGAGGCTGAGGCTCAGTTGGCCGAGGCTCTCGAGCGCGCCGAGCAGGCGCGCCGCGACGCCGAGGAGCACGCGCGGACGCTGCTCAGCAACGCTCGTCACAACGCAGACGACATTGTGTCCGGGGCTCGTGAGCACGCTGAGACGATCATCTCTGAGGCCGTGACCGACGCTGAGCGCGAGCGCGCCCTCGCCAACAAGGAAGTGGCCGAACTCAACCAGCAACGCGAGTCGATCACCGCTTACCTTGATGAACTCCGCACTCTGCTCGCTGCGGACCCCGTCCACAACCTCGCTGCCGCGTCCAAGCTCGCCAAGGAGCACGCAGACAAGGACGCGAAGCACGCTGGCCAGGCTGAGTAGCATCCATGAACCGTCGTGCGGAGGACGCCTTCGAGCTCGCTGCACGGCTTGAACGACGCCGCCAGGGTGAAAGCGCGCAGGCCGCAGTCCTCATACGCGAGTTTGCCGCTCAGGCGATCTCCAAGGGCATCCAGCCCGAGAGGCTCTACGCGCGCGCTTACACGGGTACCGCGCGCTACAAGACCAACGTGGTGGGCTGGTACATCAAGCGCGATCGCAGCATCGGTGTCAGTACCGAGGGCCACTTCTACTTGCTCCATGCGCCTGGGTCGCTTGCGGCACGCTTCACTGGGGCTCACCTTGAGCCAGCGGACCCGCCGCTTGAACTGGGCCGGGGCGCGCGCGATGGCGAGTCGATCCCTTTGACCGAGGCTCTCGCAATCCGCCTTGAGGCCGGCAATACGTACTAACGGTGCCTTAGCGAGCCGTGCGAGCGAGAGTTGCGATCTGCTCCGCCACGGCCGTGGGCGCTTCGAGCCCCACAAGGTGGCCAACGCCCGGCAACGTCACGACGTCAACCTCTAGCGCCTCAGCCATCGCTTGCGCGTCCGCTGCGCTCGTAATCGCGTCATCCGCACCGCGCATGACAAAAGCGGGCGCACTCGCGTTTTCGAGGATGCTCAGACGCGACGGCCGCGCGGCCATCGCCCGCTGACCCCATGCGATACCGACGCCCTTTTGACGGGCGACATTCGCCACCACGGCGCCAAGAAGGTCAGCATCGCTCGCACTCGCCTCGCTGATAAGCCCGCGTGCATGGTCTACGGGATTGTCGATGCCGTCGTGTGCCTCGGCATCGCGAGCGGCCTGTTCGCGCCGTGCGGCGCCCTCTGGAGCGTCGGCGCTCGCCCTCGTGCCGAGAAGACCGAGCCCAGCCACAGCGTCGGGATGGCGATCAAGAATCGCCATCGCCACATAGCCGCCCATCGAGCAGCCCACCCACAGCGCCTCGGTCCACCCGGTGACCTCGCGCATCGCCATGACAGCGGCGTCTGCGATGAGTTCGAGCGATGGCGACTCTTCGGTTGCCGGCATGTCGCCGAGCCCTGGTGGGTCGAACGTGATGATGTCGCCCACCGGAACGTCGGCCTCGTCGAGAGCGGCGAGGAGGGGCTCCCATTGCTCCTTATCGAGCGGAAAGGCGTTGATCAAGACCAACGGAACACGGTGCGATCGAGTCACGGGTTGTCTCCTCTTGCCGCCTCGGCTTCATTCACATGCGTAGGAAGTGGCCCGGCGCCCGGAGCAACCACATTCACCACTTCGTCGAGCACCAGACGCACGTACTTCTCCCCCACCCACAGATGCTTCGCACCGTCCACGGGGATGAGGCGGGCGCTTGGCAACGGCTGGAAGCGCTGCGCCGCCTGCGGAGGTTGCAGAAAATCATCAAGCTCTGGAACGAGCACTGTCACGGGCTTGCCAGACTGCTCCCACGACTCAAGGTCCCGTGGCTGCGCCCGGTGCAGCGGTGGCGATAACAAGATCGCCCCCTCGATATCAAGAGCGGCTCCGTACATGAGCGCCAGCTCTGTCCCAAAACTCCAACCGAGGAGCCAGCGGTGAGGCAAGCCCCGGGCGACGGCAAAATCGACTGCGGCCCGAACGTCGGCCGCTTCCCCCACACCCTCATCGAAGGATCCCTCGGAAGTACCGCGGGCCGACGAGGTTCCACGCATGTTGAATCGAAGCACGGCGATACCGGCGAGAGCGGGCAAACGCCACGACGCTTTGCGGAGGATATGAGAATCCATGAAACCGCCGTGGGTGGGCAGCGGGTGCAAGGTGATGAGGGTGGCGGCAATGGGTCCAGCGGCCGGGGTCGCGAGCTCGCCCACGAGCGTGAGGCCGTCCTCCGTAAGCAGTTCGATCTCCTCGCGACGGGCCGGAAGCACCGTCATCGAGCCAATCTCAACCTCAGCCACGCACCCTCCCAAAGTTGGTCCAGCATCCCCGATGCCAGTGTCGGCGAGCCTCCGCGGCGGCTTGCTCGCCGAGAATCGATTCAGCGGGCCACGCGACGATGTGTTGGACGTCGCCCTCGATCACACCACCGCAGCCCGGGCAGGTGTACGTCTTGTCGGTTGGGCGCGGAATCGCTACCCAGTAGTCCTCACCTCGCGGGCCCGACTCCCGCCACGCGCCCATCGAGCCGCGCAGGCGCTCGACATCCAGTTCTGGGTGAGGCTGCCCGTAGGGACGCTTGGAGGAGCGGCGCTTAGAGGGCATGACTCGAGTCTACGAACTCTTCTGCAGGCACGGGACCTGGACGCGATCACGACGCTGTAGAAAAGGTGCCGGCGCCGCGCCCGAGGGGGGGAAGGGCGCGACGCCGGACAGTCAGTAGGAGCGCGGAGGCGTCTCCACCAAGGACTCTACATCCGTCACCGGCACAAGCGCGCGGCGAGAAATCATCTCGCGGTACCAGTACGCCGAGTCCTTCCACGTGCGCTGCTGGGATTCGTAGTCGACGCGGATCATGCCGAATCGCTTCGTGTACCCATAGCCCCATTCAAAGTTGTCCATGAGGCTCCACGCCATGTAGCCACGGATGTCCGCACCCTCGGCCATTGCTCTTTGTACGGCTGCGAGGTGATCGTGGAGGTACGAGTAGCGGTCCTCATCGCGGATGCGGCCGTCCTCACTCAGCTCATCGGGCCACGAGGCGCCGTTTTCGGTCACGATGATGGGCAGGCCAAAGTCACGGTGAATACGCAAGAGGTGGGCGTGGAAGCCGCTCGGATCGACGTTCCAGCCCATCGTGGTGCGCTTGCCGATGAGCGGCATGAATTCGACGTCGTCAGCGCCGGGCCAGCAGCTGTACTTGGTGGACTTGTGGCCATCCTCGCCCGTGAGCGAACGCGGGCCGTCGTTGAAGCGCACCATGTGCGATGAGTAGTAGTTGACGCCCACCACATCAATGCGGCCCTTGATCTGCTCGAGGTCACCCTCGTGAAGGAAGGACCAGTCGGTGAGGTCCGAGGTGAAGGCGAGCAGCTCCGCGGGGTACTCCCCTTGCGTGAGAGGGTCGATGAAGATGCGGTTGGCGAGAATGTCGATCTTGTTCGCGGCCTCGATGTCGCGAGGGTCCGCGACGTTCCATGGCCGCGGCAGGTGGGAGTTGAGGACAATGCTCACCTGAGCGTCGGGGTGGACGTCCTTGATCGCGTCATACGCGAGGCCGTGCGCGAGGTTGAAGTGATGCGCGGCGGCAAGGGATGCAGCCGGCTCCGAACGGCCCGGGGCGTGAGCGCCCGACGAGTAGCCAAGGAACGCAGGGCACCACGGCTCATTGAACGTTGTCCAGTTGACTGCGCGATCCTTGAAGGCCTCGACCGTGCGGCGCGCGTAATCGACAAAGTGGTCAACTGTGGCGCGTACGGGCCACCCGCCCTTGTCCTCAAGTGTCTGCGGCAAGTCCCAGTGATAGAGCGTGACGAGCGGGGTGATGCCGTGGCGCTCGAGCTCGTCGAAGATACGCGAGTAGAACGCGACACCTTCCGGATTCAGCTCGCCTTCGCCAGTGGGCTGCAAGCGGGGCCACGCGAGCGAGAAACGGTAGGCGGTCAGACCGATCTCAGCCATGGCGGCGATGTCAGCGACGTATCGGTTGTAGTGGTCACATGCGACGTCGCCTGTGTCACCGTTGAGGGTGCGCCCGGGGGTGTGGGCGAAGGTGTCCCACACGCTGGGGAGGCGGCCGCCTTCGGCGACGGCACCTTCGATCTGGTAAGACGCCGTTGATGCGCCGAAGAGGAAGTCTTCTGGGAACGTTGCGGAGGACATGAGTTGAGTGTAGCCGAAACGTTTCGATTCTCGTCAGTCCCCTGTTTTTTTGCTCACACGCCACCCCTCAGCCCGGCTCTCTCGCACGGAGTGCGCGGTGCCGACGCTAGAACAAGCGAGAGCGCCAGGTGCCGACGCTAGAACAGGCGCGAGCCCGCGTTGTCAACGCCCTTCATCGCCTCGTAGTCGAGCACGAGGCAACGAATTCCGCGGTCTTCGGCAAGCACACGTGCTTGCGGCTTGATCTCCTGGGCAGCGAACACCCCCTCAACCGGCGCGAGGAGTGGATCCCGGTTGAGCAGGTCGAGGTAACGGGTGAGCTGCTCGACGCCATCGATGTCTCCGCGCCTTTTGATCTCGACAGCGATCGCTTTGCCCGTTGCCGTGCGCGCGAGGATGTCAACGGGCCCGATTGCCGTGGGGTATTCGCGCCGGACCAAGGTGGCACCCGCTCCTAACAAAGCGATCTGCTCAGCCAACAGTTCCTGGAGGTGCGCCTCGACGCCGTCCTTCACGAGCCCCGGGTCCACGCCGAGTTCGTGCTCCGTGTCAGCATGGATCTCGAAGAGATCGATCTCAAGACGGTCATCCGACTTTTCGTGTTGGACCACCCACCGCTCGACCACAGGCTCAGTCGCGTCATCGACGTCAACAATGACGCGCAACGTGCACGGCGGGCTCATCCAGTTGAGTGGCTTGTACGACCCACCATCCGAGTGAAGAAGCACCGAACCGTCGGCCTTCACCATGATCGCGCGCGTCGCCGTTGGCAAGTGTGCGTTGAGCCGCCCGGTGTAGCGAGCGGCACATCGCGCAATGACGACGCGCATGGCGGTCTTACGCGTCCGCGGCGGGCTCCGCCACCGGCTCGGCAACAATCGTCACGACGTCGTGATCGAACGAAATGAAGCCTCCCGATATCGCAACGAGCTTCTCCTCGCCCCCGGTCTGCTTCACCTTGACGGTCCCTGGGCCGAGTACCGACAGAATCGGCTCATGCCCAGGGAGCAGACCAATCGAGCCCTCGATTGCAGGCGCACTGATGAAGGAGGCTTCGCCTTCCCACAGCACCCGATCGGGAGCAACGATGTCGACGGTGAGCGCCATGGCTTAGCCAATCTCCTTCTGGATGCGCGCCCAGTTCTTCTCGAGGTCCTCAAGGCCACCGATGTTGAAGAAGGCCTGCTCAGCAATGTGGTCGAACTCGCCCTCGGTGATGCCACGGAACGCCTTGATCGTCTCCTCAAGCGGCACCGTGGAGCCAGGTACACCGGTGAACTGCGTGGCCATGTACGTGTTCTGCGACAAGAACTGCTGGATCTTGCGTGCACGGGCAACGATGATCTTGTCCTCTTCGGACAGTTCGTCAACACCGAGAATCGCAATGATGTCCTGGAGCTCCTTGTTGCGCTGCAAGATCGACTTCACCGAGTTGGCGGTGTCGTAGTGCTCCTGGCCCACGTAGCGCGGGTCAAGAATGCGCGAGGTCGAGGCCAACGGGTCCACAGCGGGGTACAGACCGCGTGAGGCGATCTCACGGCTGAGTTCCGTCGTTGCGTCGAGATGCGCGAAGGTCGTCGCAGGCGCCGGGTCGGTGTAGTCGTCAGCGGGCACGTAGATGGCCTGCAGAGACGTGATCGAGTGTCCACGGGTGGACGTAATGCGCTCCTGCAGCTGGCCCATCTCGTCTGCCAAGTTGGGCTGGTAACCCACGGCCGACGGCATGCGGCCGAGCAGCGTCGACACCTCGGAACCGGCCTGCGTGAAGCGGAAGATGTTGTCGATGAAGAGCAGCACGTCCTGCTTCTGCACGTCACGGAAGTACTCCGCCATCGTGAGAGCGGACAACGCCACGCGCAGACGCGTGCCCGGCGGTTCGTCCATCTGACCGAAGACGAGTGCAGTCTGGTTGATGACACCAGACTCGGTCATTTCGGCGATGAGGTCGTTGCCCTCACGAGTGCGCTCACCGACGCCGGCGAACACGGACACACCGTTGTGGTTGTTGGCAACGCGGTAGATCATCTCCTGGATGAGCACCGTCTTGCCGACGCCCGCGCCACCGAAGAGGCCGATCTTTCCACCCTGCACATACGGAGTGAGGAGGTCGATGACCTTGATGCCGGTCTCGAACATCTGGGTCTTTGACTCGAGCTGGTCGAAGGCGGGGGGCTTGCGGTGGATCGGCCACGTCTCGGTGACCTCGATCTTCTCGCCTTCCTTGGCGTTGAGCACTTCACCAGTCACGTTGAACACGTGACCCTTGGTGACGTCGCCAACCGGGACGGAGATCGGGTGACCGGTGTCCGTCACCTTGGTGCCACGCACGAGGCCATCGGTGGGCTTCAACGCGATCGCGCGCACCATGTTGTCACCGAGGTGCTGAGCAACCTCGAGCGTCATGTGCAGCACGCCCTCGTCTTCGCCCTGAGCGCTCAGGTCGATGTCGACCGTCAAGGCGTTATAGATGTCAGGAAGTCCATCGGCCGGGAACTCAATGTCGACGACCGGGCCGATGACGCGGGCCACGCGGCCGAATGCGGCCTCGGTCTCGGCCGCGGCGGTCTTCTTCGCGGTCTTGGCGGTGGGGCTCATGTCTCTCTCTTCCCGTTACGAGGCCGCGAGCGCGTCGGCGCCCGAGACAATCTCGCTGATTTCCTGGGTGATCTCGGCCTGGCGCGCCGAGTTGGCGAGCCTGGTGTATTGACGAACGATGTCTTCTGCATTGGACACGGCGGTGTTCATCGCAGACTGACGGTTGGCAAGTTCCGACGCCGCTGCCTGCAACATGCAGCTGTGGATGCGCGACTGGATGTAGCGCGGCAAGAGTGCGTCAAGCACTTCTTCGGCGTTGGGCTCAAAGGCGTAGAGCGGCTCGACGTCCTCCGTTGGCGCTGCAACACCTTCGACGATCTCGAGCGGCAACATGCGCACGACGCGCGGTTCTTGGCTCACCATCGACTTGAAGTGCGTGTAGACCACATGGATCTCGCTCACGCCACCTTCATCGGCTGGTGCCAAGAAGGCGCCGAGGAGTGCCTTGGCGATCTCCGTTGCCACCTCGTGGCTCGGAGCGTCTGAGTCGCCGGTCCACGAACCGGCAAGTTCACGCTTGCGGAAGTTGAAGTACGACACACCGCGGCGGCCACTGGCGAACTGCACCACGTCCTTGCCCTCGCGGGTGAGCCGCTCGCGCAAGCGCTCGGACTCACGGATTGCGTTGGCTGAGTAGGCGCCGGCCATGCCGCGGTCAGCGGTGATGACAAGCACAGCAACCCGGTTGGTGTCCGTCCGCTCGCTCGTGAGCGGGTGGTCAACGTCCGAGTGCGCGGCCACTGCGGAAATCGCGCGCGTAATGGCGCGCGCATACGGCGACGCCGCTGCCACGCGCTCGCGTGCCTTTCCAATGCGCGAGGCCGCGATCAACTCCATCGCCCTGAAGATCTTCTTCAGGGACTGAGTTGAGCGGATACGCGCTTTGTAAACGCGCTGCTGACCAGCCATGAGTTACTTCTTCTTCTTTGCGACGATCTGCTCCTGCTCCACCTGAGCCTCGCCACCGCCCGCAATGGTCGCGTCGGTGCTGAGCTCCGCATTCTCGGACTCGAGGAACGTGGTGACAAAGGAGTCGACTGCGCTGTCGAGTTCGGCCTCGTCCTCTTCCGAGAGCCTGCCGGTACCGGCGATGTGCTCAAGCACACGCGTGGACTGACGCAGGTGGTCAATGAGTTCGCGCTCAAATCGCAGCACGTCACTCAGCGGGATCTTGTCGAGCTTGCCCTTGGTGCCAGCCCAAATCGAGACGACCTGCTCCTCGACCGGGTACGGCGAGTACTGGGGCTGCTTGAGCAGTTCCATGAGGCGAGCACCACGCGTCAATTGCTGACGCGATGCTGCGTCGAGGTCGGATGCAAACATCGCGAAGGCCTCGAGCGAGCGGTACTGGGCAAGGTCGATCTTCAGCGTTCCGGAGACCTGCTTCATCGCCTTCACCTGAGCGGAACCACCCACGCGCGACACCGAGATACCGACGTCAATAGCGGGACGCTGATTGGCGTTGAAGAGGTCCGACTGCAAGAAGATCTGGCCATCGGTGATCGAGATGACGTTGGTGGGGATATACGCCGACACGTCATTCGCCTTGGTCTCAATGACGGGAAGACCAGTCATTGAGCCAGCGCCCATCTCGTCCGAGAGCTTCGCACAACGCTCAAGGAGACGGCTGTGCAAGTAGAAGACGTCACCCGGGTATGCCTCGCGGCCCGGGGGACGACGCAGCAGCAGGGACACGGCGCGGTACGCCTCAGCCTGCTTCGACAGGTCGTCGAAGATGATGAGGACGTGCTTGCCGCCGTACATCCAGTGCTGGCCGATGGCCGAACCGGTGTAGGGGGCAAGGTACTTGAAGCCTGCCGGGTCCGAGGCAGGAGCGGCGACGATCGTCGTGTACTCGAGAGCACCCGCTTCTTCCAGCGCACCACGCACACCGGCGATGGTCGAGCCCTTCTGACCAATAGCGACGTAGATGCAGCGCACCTGCTTGGACGGGTCGCCGCTCTCCCAGTTCGCCTTCTGGTTGATGATCGTGTCGATCGCGATTGCGGTCTTGCCCGTCTGGCGGTCGCCAATGATCAGCTGACGCTGGCCACGGCCAATCGGGATCATCGCGTCGATTGCTTTGAGGCCAGTCTGCAGCGGCTCGTGTACCGACTTACGCTGCATGACGCCCGGCGCCTGAAGCTCAAGGGCGCGGCGCGCTTCGGTTGCCACGTCTCCGAGGCCGTCAATCGGGTTGCCGAGCGGGTCGACAACGCGGCCAAGGTAGCCATCGCCCACGGCGACGGACAGCACTTCACCGGTACGGTGCACCGTCTGGCCCTCTTCGATGCCGGTGAACTCACCGAGCACCACGACACCGATGTCGCGCACGTCGAGGTTGAGCGCAAGGCCGAGCGTGCCGTCTTCAAAGCGCAGCAGCTCATTCGCCATTGCACCCGGCAAGCCCTCAACACGCGCGATGCCGTCCGCAGCGAGCGTCACGGTGCCGACCTCTTCGGTAGCGGCACGCTTGGGCTCGAAGGACGTCACGTGAGCGTCGAGCGCGGCCCTGATCTCCTCGGGGCTGATCGTCAACTCGGCCATTCTTGTCTCTCCTGTCGATTCCGCTGGGGGGCGGTAGTCGTGCGTCGGTCGTTAGCCGACAAGTCTGCGTCGTGCGTCGGAAAGGCGGGCGATGACGGTGCCGTCCACCACCTCGTCCCCGACCTGTACCTTGATGCCGCCGAGCACCTTGGGGTCAACGGCGACGTTGAGCTGAATCTCGTGTCCGTAGGCGTCCGCGAGGATCGTCGCCAACCGTGCTCGCTGAGCAGCGCTCAACTCGACGGCGGCGCTCACGAGAGCGACGAGGCGTTCGCGGCGCTGTGCGGCAGCCTGGAGCAAGTCACGAATCGCCGTGAGGAGGCGAGCGCCGCGAGGCGACGCCACCTTCCGCTCAACCAATGCGTACGTGATCTCATCCACTTTGCCCTTGAGAACATCCTCAAGGACCGCCACGCGAGCGGCGCTTGGCGCAGTGCGATCACCGAGCGTTGTCACGAGGCTGCGCGAGGCGACGAGCTGCCGTTCAACGTGGAACAGCTCCTCTTCGACGGTTTGCAGCTTCTTGGCCTGCTGGGCGGAAGCGAGCAACGCGTTGACACCTGCGTCCTCGATTGAGGCAGCAAGGTCGTCTTCGTCCGACCAGCGCGCCTTGACGAAGTCCCTCACCACGTCCACAACGCGCGAATCGAAAGCGCTGAAGAGTTGCGAGACGAGAGCAGCCTTGTCGTCCGCCTCGCGCGCTGGGTCGGTGAGGGCGCGCCGCAGCGAACCCGATCCGTCAAGCGCCTCGACGACGACGAACAACTGCTTTGCGAGCACAACGCCGTCCTTGCCCGCGGCATTCACCACGGCATCGAACGAACGCAACACAGCGTCGTGAGCAGTCTGGCTGGTCCCTCGCATGCTTAACCCTTCGCCTTGGACGCCTTGGTCGAGGACTCAAGCTCGTCGAGGAAGGAGTCGATGAGGCGCTGCTGGCGAGCGTCATCGGCGAGCGCCTCGCCAACGATCCTCGATGCCAACTCGGTGGCAAGCGCGCCGATCTCTGATCGCAACGACACCACGGCCTGCTGGCGCTCCGCCTCGATCTGCTTGGACGCCGTGTCCACCAGACGCTCGGAGTCGCGGACGGCCTTTTCCCGTCCGTCAGCAACGATCTGGCCGGCCTCAGCACGCGCGTCCTCACGGATCTTCGCGGCCTCGGCGCGTGCCTCGCGCAACTGTGCCGTGTACTCCTCGAGCGCAGCAGCGGCTTCCGCCTGTGCCTGCTCCGCCTTGGAGATGCCGCCCTCGATCAGCTCTGCACGCTCATCCAGCACCTTCTGCAGGCGGGGCATGATGACGCGCATGAACACGGCCACGATGACCACAAAGAGGATGAACGACCAGAGGATGTCGTAATTGGTGGGAAGAATCGGGTTGAACGTGGATGCGTTCTCCCCGTGTTCTTCCGCAGCGGCGATGAAGATGTCCATCGTTAGAAGATGAAGCCCGTCACGAGGCCGAGGAGCGCGAGCACCTCAACGAACGCGACACCAAGGAACATCGTGGCGCGCAGCATGCCAGCAGCCTCAGGCTGACGGGCCATGCCCTCGACGGTCTTGCCAATGAGGATTCCCAGGCCGATGCCGGGACCCAGGGTGGCGATGCCATAGCCGATCGTGGCGATGTTGCCGCTCACCTCAGCGAGAGTGGTGGTGTCCACAGTGCTTCCTTCCGTGTTGACGTAACCAGGGTGGCTACGCAGATTAGTGCTCGTCCTCGAGCGACAAGTTGATGTAGACGGTTGACAAGATGGTGAAGACGTAGGCCTGCAAGAGGGCGACGAAGATTTCGAAGAGTGTGAACGCGAGTCCCGCAGTGAAGGACAGCACGCCCACACCCTTCATCGCGCCAGAGGCCTCGAGGAAGAAGTAGTGCGTCGCCGCAAAGCACAGCACGAGCAGCATGTGCCCGGCGATCATGTTGGCCGCGAGTCGCAGTGCGAGAGTGGCGGGCCGCAAGACGAACACCTGCAAGAACTCGATGGGCGTCAGCAGGATGTAAATCGGCTTCGGCACGCCCGACGGGAACAGGTTTCCTTTGAGGAAGCCGCCAACACCGTGCTTGCGCATGCCCTCGCCGAGGTACATGACGTAGACCCACAGCGCCATGATGAGCGGCAGACCAATGAGCGACGTTCCCGCGATGTTGAGGAACGGGATGACGCCGGTCATGTTGAAGAACACGATGGTGATGAACAGCGTCGACATGAAGGCGACGTACTTCTTGGCCCGCTCCTCGCCCATGATCTGCTCGACGATCTGCACCCGCACAAAGTCAACGATCATCTCGACAACGGACTGACCGCGCGAAGGAATCACCTTGGCGTTGCGGGTGACAATCCAGAAGAGGCTGATGAGCACGATGACCGCGATAACGCGCACGAGCGTGATGCGGTTGAACTCGAAAATCGTGCCGCCAAAGAGCAGCGCCTCGGGGTCAAGTTCGCCAATGCTGGGGGCGTGGAAACCGTCCGTCGAGAAGAGCCACTCAAAGAAGTTGCGCGATGCACCTTCCGAGTCGCCCGGCTCAGACGTGGTGAGCACGCTGGCAGCCAAATTCAGCACTCGCTTCTCTCCCAGAAATGGCGGCAAGGCGCGCACACATGGCGCCTGCGTCTGTGTGGAACTGGTGGCAAGCCTAACCTATGCCGAGCCTGTCTCTGAACTGGATCCTGTGTAAGAAATGCGCGCGCGCTTCACGGCCTGGAGGTCCACAGCGAGTGTGGCGACCACGGCAATGACGGCGACGATGCCAAAGGTGCGTCGATCTAGGGCATCTACCTGCGCAAGAGCCAGAAGTCCCACAACGATGATGACCATTTTGGCGAGCCATGATCCACCCACGTACGTGGCGAAAATGTGAGGCTCTTTTCTATAGCCGAGAACCATGGCCCCCTGCGTCACGAGCCCTGAGATCGCGGCGACCGCTACGCCAGCGAGCGCTCCCCACACGCCCGTGGCCCCGGCGATGAACCCACCAACCACCGCTCCCACGATCGCAATGACGCCGAGCACGATGCCCGTGGCGCGCATTGCCCAACGGTAGGCCGCGCCTTCTGCTTCCTTGGCCTCAGCCACGTTCTGCCTCCTGGTGTTTGCCCGCCTCTGCGGCGGCGTCGTCCTCATCGTCATGGCTCGAGCCACTGATCCGGTGCCACAACCGAAAAACCAAACGCCGTACGCCCGGCGAGAAGGTCACGGCCGCGGCGACAAAGGTGCCAATGACGAGTACAGCAAGTCCCCACCGAATCCGCATGAAGACGAGAGACACCGCCGACGCTGACAACACGAGAGTCCAGAGCCACAGGACCGCGACGGCCCAGCGGTGCGAGTGGCCAAAGCGCAAGAGGCGGTGGTGGAGGTGGTGTGCGTCTGGCTTGAACGGAGACTGCCCGCGGCCAAGACGCCGCACAAAGGCCAGACCCATATCGATGAGCGGCACGGCGACAACGGCCAGAGGCAGGATGATCGGCAAGAAGGCAGGGATCTGTTCGCGTTGGCTGACGAGGCTCGGGTCAATCTGGCCGGTGACAGTGATCGACGCGGCAGCAAAGGTGAGGCCGAGCACCATCGAACCTGAATCGCCCATGAAGATGCGCGCAGGGTGGACGTTGTGCGGGAGAAACCCGAGGCACGCTCCCACCATGACGGCGACGATGACCGTGGCGAGTGATGAGTAATCACCCGGCGAGGCACCTCTTGCGATCACGTAGGAATAGACCATGAAGGCGCCGCCACCGATCGCGACCACGCCCGCGGCCAGTCCGTCGAGCCCGTCGACAAAATTGACAGCATTGATCGCGAGCACCGCGATGACCACGGTGGCGATGAGCGACAAGTAGGAATCGCCAATGGTGCGCCCACCAATAGGCAGGGCCACCAGTTGGATCCCGCCCCACGCCATGATGAGCGCCGCAAGGATCTGTCCGGCGAGCTTTGCCATCCAGTCGAGATCCCAGACGTCGTCCGCAACGCCAATGGCGCACACGAGAGCCGCGCCCGCGAGCACAGCCCACGCGGAGTTCGACACCTCGAACACTCGGGACAAGAACGGCACAGTGGACGCCACAATGAGACCTGCGGCAAGCCCAAGGAAGATCGCCAATCCCCCCAGCCGGGCCGTCGGCACCACGTGAACGTCACGCTCCCGCACCGCGGTGACAGCACCCAAGCGAATCGCCAGGTGGCGCATCACCGGTGTGGCGACATACGTGATGAGCGCGGAAATGACGAGGAGGGCGAGGTAGACCTTCACTCGGCGGCCCCATCGTCAAAAGCCTCGACGCCAGCGATCTCGACTAAGCGTTCCCAGGTCACTCCCCCATCCCGCACCACTGTGAGTGCAGGCCCCGTCGCATCGACGATTGTCGACGCAGTGCCGAGCGGGCTGTCCCCGCCATCCAGATAAACGGAGACGGCCGCACCGAGCTGGCGCTCCGCGTCGTCAGCCGTGGTGGCGGGCGGCTGGCCCGTCCGATTCGCGCTCGTCACCGCGAGCGGGCCCGTTCGGGCGAGCAATGCACGTGCGGCGCCGTGATCCGGAACACGCAATGCGACGGTGCCGTTTGTCTCCCCGAGATCCCACGCCAGGCTCGGTTGGGCCTTGACGATGACGGTGAGGGGCCCCGGCCACAAGGCCTCCATGAGCGCCCGCGCGCTCGCAGGCACATCGATTGCGAGGCCCTCCACGGTTTGAATCGACGGGATCAATACCGGCGGCGGCATGTGGCGGCCGCGGCCCTTCGCTTCAAGCACCCGCTGAACAGCATCCGGGTTGAAGGCATCGGCGCCGACGCCATAGACCGTGTCCGTGGGAAGCACCACGACGTCGCCACGAGACACCGCGTGGACGGCGGCATCGATTGACGGGCCCCACGTGGCGGGATCGAAGCAGGGCAGAATCACGCCCCTTAGTCTGTCACGCGCGCCGGGCGAGGAGGATGCGGTCGAGCCCAGCGAGGTCCGGCACAGTCGTGGCGTCAACAAAACCCCCGTGTGCCGCAAGAGCCGCAAGAGCGTCGGCGCCTTGGCTCGAGGAGTGCTCCATGACAAAGACGCCGCCGGGCTTGAGCAAGCGGTGCGCGGCAGCCATGACGGCTCGCGGGACGTCGAGGCCGTCGGCGCCGCCGCCGTACAAAGCGGCTGTCGGATCGTGGCGCGCCTCCGGCTGGGTGGGCTCCTCGTGAGGGGGCACGTAGGGAGGGTTAGAAACGACCACGTCAGCCGTGCCTTCGGCCGACGCGAGCACGGTCTGGTCAGTCACGTCGCCTTCCACCACGGTGAGGCGGGCTCGGGCGTCGGCAGGCAGGGCGTCGGCATTGCGGCGCAACCAGGCGATTGCGTGTGGTTCGCGTTCAAGGGCGATGACGTGCGCGTTCGTCACTTCCGTCACCACGCTGAGGGCAATCGCCCCTGAGCCTGAACACAGGTCGATGACGAGCGGGGACGCACCGCCCGAAGTAAGGCGATGTGCGGCATCGATCGCAGCCTGAGCCACGATCTCCGTCTCGGGGCGAGGTACAAAGACGCCCTCGCCGACCTGCAGGTCGAGGAAACGGAAAGCCGCAACCCCGGTGATGTGCTGGAGCGGCTCGCGGCGCCGCCTGCGTACGGTGAGATCGTCGATATCGGCAACGACGGCATCGTCAATCGTCTTGCCCGTCACCATGCCCGTGCGAACCTCGCTGGTGGAGAGCCCCGCAGCGTAGCCGACAAGGATGACAGCGTCGGCGTCAGGGCTGTCAATGCCTGCCTCGCGCAATCCCGCCGCGCACCGCGCCACGACATCGGTGAGAAGTTGCGTCACGCCTCAGTCCTCGGAAGCGGCCAAACGAGCGGCCTCGTCGGCGTCGATAGCCGACTGGATGACCGGGCCCAGATCACCCGCGAGGACCTGGTCGAGGTTGTACGACTTGTAGCCAGTCCGGTGATCCGCGATGCGGTTCTCGGGAAAGTTGTACGTGCGGATGCGCTCCGAACGGTCAACCGTGCGCACTTGCGACTTGCGCATGTCCTGCGCCTCGGCCTCGGCCGCTTCGCGCTGCGCCGCCAACAAACGGGCGCGCAGAATGCGGAAGGCGGACTCCTTGTTCTGGAGCTGACTCTTCTCGTTCTGGCAGCTCACCACGATGCCGGTGGGGATATGCGTGAGGCGGACCGCAGAGTCGGTCGTGTTGACGGACTGGCCACCAGGACCAGACGAGCGGAACACATCGACGCGAACGTCATTCGGGTCGATCTCAACCTCGGAGACCTCCTCGGCCTCGGGGTAGACGAGCACACCCGCCGCCGACGTGTGAATGCGACCTTGCGATTCTGTTGCCGGCACCCGCTGGACGCGGTGGACGCCGCCCTCATATTTGAGGTGGGCCCACACCCCGTCCTCTGGCTGAACCGTGCCCGTTGCCTTCACCGCAATGGAGACGTCTTTGTAGCCACCCATATCGGTGTGGACGGCCTCGAGGACTTCGGTCTTCCAGCCCTTGCTCTCCGCGTACTTGACGTACATCTTCAGCAGATCGCCCGCAAACAAGGCGGACTCTTCCCCGCCTTCGCCCGACTTGATCTCGATGATCGCGTCGCGAGCATCGTCGGGATCACGCGGGATGAGGATGCGGCGCAGGGTCTCGGTGGCGTCGTTCAAAGCCTGCTCGAGAGCAGGCACCTCGGTCGCGAACTCAGGATCAGCGTCGGCCATCTCTTTGGCTGCTTCCAGGTCATCGGCCGCGGCGGCCCATGCGCGATGCGCCGCGACAACCCGGCCGAGCTCCGCGAACCGCCGCCCAAGCGTGCGAGCGCGCCCCGTGTCTGTGTGGACAGACGGGTCGGCGAGCTGACGCTCGATATCGGCGTACTCCGTCAGCAGCGGCTGAACGGCTGCGAATGCTTCGGCCACGTTGTCGCGGCGTCCCAGCGCTTAGTTCGTCTTGCCGTAGCGCTTTTCGAAGCGCGCGACTCGACCACCGGTGTCCATGATCTTCTGCTTGCCCGTGTAGAACGGGTGGCATGCCGAGCAGACCTCGACGCTAATCGCACCGGAGGTGACGGTGCTGCGGGTCTCAAACGTGTTGCCGCAGGTGCACGTGACAGTGGTGGCCACGTACTCGGGGTGAATGTCCTTCTTCATGATCTCCCTTAGTGTGCCGCCGGGTCCGCACGCAGATTTTGCGACG
Source organism: Actinomycetes bacterium (assembly GCA_023411615.1). Taxonomy (GTDB): domain Bacteria; phylum Actinomycetota; class Actinomycetes; order Actinomycetales; family Demequinaceae; genus Demequina. Next base: position 6,387 of record JAEYOR010000007.1, on the reverse strand, counting down.
GTGAACCGGGAGCGTCTGGCCTGTGCGTGCACGGACCAGCCAAACAGTGTAACAAGACCGCATTCCCAGCGCGCACCGGCCCAACGCTCGAGGGCATCGGGCCGATGCGGTGCGCCTTGGAAATTACTCGTCGCCGTCCAGACCGCCGTTGGGCGTTGTCTTGGCCACCTGCATGAGGAACTCGGCGTTGGTCTTGTTCTCCTTGAGCTTGCCGAGGAGGAGCTCGGCTGCAGCCTGCGTCTCGAGGCCCGTGAGCACACGGCGGAGCTTCCACATCACCTTGAGCTCCTCGGGGCTGACGAGGATCTCCTCGCGGCGCGTGCCGGACGCGTTGACGTCCACGGCCGGGAAGATGCGGCGGTCGGCGAGCTGGCGGGAAAGCTTGAGTTCCATGTTGCCGGTGCCCTTGAACTCTTCGAAGATGACCTCGTCCATCTTGGAACCGGTCTCGACGAGCGCTGTCGCGAGAATGGTGAGTGAACCACCGTTCTCAATGTTGCGAGCAGCACCGAAGAAGCGCTTGGGCGGGTACAGCGCCGAGGAGTCCACACCACCTGAAAGGATGCGGCCCGACGCTGGCGCAGCGAGGTTGTATGCGCGGCCCAGACGGGTGATGCCATCGAGGAGGATGACGACGTCCTGGCCGAGCTCCACGAGCCGCTTTGCGCGCTCAATGGCGAGTTCAGCAACCTGAGTGTGGTCAACCGCGGGACGGTCAAAGGTTGAGGCGATGACCTCACCCTTGACGTTGCGCTGGAAGTCAGTGACCTCTTCAGGGCGCTCGTCAACGAGCACGATCATGAGGTGAACTTCAGGGTTGTTCGCGGTGATCGCATTCGCGATCGACTGCATGACAAGCGTCTTTCCAGCCTTGGGCGGCGAGACGATGAGGCCACGCTGGCCCTTACCGATGGGCGCCACCAAGTCGATGACCCGGTTGGTGAGATTGCGCGAATCCGTCTCGAGGTGAAGGCGCGTCTGCGGGTACAGCGGCGTCAAGTCACCGAAGTCAGGGCGAGCCTTTGCGTCCTCAACGCTCATGCCGTTGACGGTGTCGATCCGCGCAAGTGCGTTGAACTTCTGACGCTGGCCACGCTCACCCGCACGGGGCAGCCGAGCGGCGCCCGTGACGGCGTCACCTTTGCGAAGTCCGTACTTGCGGACTTGGTTCATCGACACGTAGACGTCGGACTTGCCGGAGAGGTATCCCGTGGTGCGAATGAAGGCGTAGTTGTCGAGCACGTCGACGATGCCGCCCACCGGGGTGAGCTCTTCGTCGTCGCTGACCTCGTCCTCATCCACGTGATCGCTGCCCGCCGGCATGCCCTCGCGCTCACGGCCACGTCCACGGCCGCGACCACGGCCGCGTCGGCGTCGGCCATTGCGATCGTCGTCATCGTGGCCCGGGCCATTGTTGTGCTGGCGCTGGTGGCCGTTCTGCTTGCGTTCACCGTTGCCATTGCTGTTGCCAGCTGCGCCGTTGTCGTCGGCCTTGTCGCCGGTCGCCGCGAGAGTCACGGCTTCCTTGGCGCGGCGGGCGCGCTCGGCCGCTGACTCGTCCGTCTCAACCACGGCTGTCTGACCAGCGTCGGCGGCGGGGTTGTTGGTGGCGGCCGGGCCCTTTTGGGCGCCGGAATCGTCCGACGCTGGGGCGGGGGCGACGGCCGTTGCCGAGGGCGTCGCGTCGGAGGCAGGCCGGGACGGGGCCACTCCCCCATTGCGGATCGCCTCGACGAGGTCACTCTTCTTCATCTTGCTCACACCTGCCACGCCAAGCTCCGAAGCAAGTGCCTGGAGTTGCGGAAGCTTCATGGCGCTCAGTGCCGCGCTCGTATTGGCGGCCACGTTTGTGTCTGTCACGATTTCCCTTCCTCGCACGAGCCACTTTGGCTCCAGAGGTGCGAGTTATCCACGGGCGTCATGCGGAAACGACGTCATACACGACGCGTGATTCGTGGAGTGCTATCCGCCGGGGCGATACGCGCCTTCCGGGGGAAGCGGGTTCAGGTTAGCACTGCGCATGGGGGTGCGCAAAGACGAAACGGGAGCAATTTCTAGACCGACTCGTCGACCGGCGCCGCGAACTGTGCTTCATAAAGACGCGCGTATGCGCCTCCGGCTGCCAGCAGATCCACGTGATTGCCGTGCTCGACAATCGCCCCGTTCTCCATGACGAGGATGACGTCTGCATCGCGGATCGTGCTGAGGCGGTGCGCGATGACAAAGCTCGTGCGGTCCTTGCGCAGGCTTTCCATCGCGTGCTGCACAAGCAACTCAGTGCGGGTGTCGACCGAACTTGTCGCCTCGTCGAGGATGAGCACGCTCGGTTGCGCGACAAAGGCGCGAGCAATCGTGATGAGTTGGCGCTCACCTGCCGACACATTTGTCGCGTCGTCGTCGATGACCGTGTCGTAGCCGTCAGGGAGCGAGTGGACAAAGCGGTCGACGTAGGCGGCCTTCGCCGCGTCAAGGATCTGCTCCTCTGTGGCCTCAGGGTTTCCATACGCGATGTTGTCCCGAATCGTGCCGCCAAAGAGCCACGCGTCCTGAAGCACCATCCCTGTACGCGAGCGCAGATCGTGCCGTGTCATATGGGCGATGTCGACGCCGTCAAGAAGGATCCGCCCGCGATCGAGTTCGTAGAAGCGCATGACGAGGTTGACGAGCGTTGTCTTCCCCGCGCCGGTGGGACCGACAATGGCGACCGTCTTGCCCGGCTCGACGGTGAGCGACAAGTTCTCGATGAGGGGAGCGTCGGCCTCATAGGCGAAACTGACGTCCTCGAAAACCAGCCGTCCGTGGAAGTCCTCAGGGGTGTCTGCCGGAACCCGATCGGGAGACTGGTCCTCGGCATCAAGCAGCTCAAAGACGCGCTCGGCCGATGCGACCCCCGACTGCAGAAGGTTCGCCATAGAGCCCAACTGACTGAGCGGCTGCTGGAACTGGCGTGCGTACTGAATGAATGCCTGCACCATGCCGAGCGGCAACTGCCCACTTGCCACCTTGAGACCACCCACCACGGCGATCACCACGTAGACCAAGTTCCCCACGAACATGGCCGACGGCATGATGATTCCCGAAATGAACTGCGCGCCGAAGCTCGCCTCGTACAACTCCTCATTCTTGGCGTCGAACTCGGCTTGAAACTCACGCTGGCGCCCAAAGACCTTGACGAGCGAATGGCCGGTATACCCCTCCTCAATCTGTGCATTGAGTTCGCCGGTGTGCCGCCATTGGGCAACGAATCGCGGCTGGGATCGCTTCGCGACCTGCATGACAATGATGAACGTGAGCGGGATCGACACGACCGCCACAAGTGCGAGCTGCCAATCGATGTAGATCATCACCGCGAGCACACCGACCACCGTCAGCACCGAGTTGAAGAATTGGCTGAGCGTCTGCTGCATCGTGTGCATCACGTTGTCAATGTCATTGGTGACGCGTGAGAGCACCTCGCCACGCGGATGGCGGTCAAAGTAACGCAAGGGCAAGCGGTGAATCTTTGCCTCGACGTCCTCGCGCAGCCGGTACATCGTGCGCTGCGTGACGCCGTTGAGGATGAACGCTTGGGCGAAGGACAGCGCGGACGAGGCGACGTAGATGATGGCGACGCCGATGAGGATGCGGTGGAGGCGGCCGAAGTCGATCCCCTCCCCCGTGAGGAAGCCCTCAAAAATCGTCGTAGTCGCATCGCCAAGCACCTTGGGCCCCCACACGGCGAGTGCGACGGACACCGCTCCAACGACAAGCACCACCGCAATGACGAGCACCTCCGGCCCGAGAAGCGCGATGAGTCGACGCGTCGTGCCACGGAAGTTCTGCGCCTTCTCAACCGGCATCCCGGCCATGCCGCCCATCGGGCCGTGGCCGCCCGGGCGTCGTCCCGGCGGTGGGGCCGACGCTGGCGCTGAGTCCCGAGTCATGCCGCCTCTTCCGCACGTAGCTGGGTGGAGACGATCTCTTGGTAGGTCTCCGACGACGCAAGGAGCTCCTCGTGCGTACCTCGGTCGATGATCCGCCCATGCTCGATCACGAGGATCTGATCCGCGTCCGTGATGGAGGACACCCGTTGCGCGACGACGATCACGGTGGCATCGGTCACGGACTTCTTGAGGGCCGTGCGTAGGCGTGCGTCCGTGGCGGTGTCGAGTGCGGAAAACGAATCGTCGAAGAGAAGGATGCGCGGCGCGCGAACGAGCGCACGCGCGATCGACAAGCGCTGTCGCTGGCCACCGGACACGGTGGTGCCACCTTGCGCAACCGGAGTGTCCAGCCCGTTTGGCATGTCCTCGACAAAATCGCGGCCCTGGGCGATCGTGAGAGCCTCCCACAACTCCTCGTCGGTGGCGTCGGGCTTGCCGTGCCGGAGCGTCGACCGGATGGTGCCGGTGAAGAGGTACGCCCTTTGCGGCACGATGCCCATCACTGACCACAACGTATCGAGGTCGAGTTCGCGCACGTCCACTCCACCAACGAGCACCTGTCCGCTCGTCGCGTCGTACAGCCGCGGAATGAGGCTGAGCAGTGTCGATTTCCCTGCGCCGGTGGAACCAATGATCGCCGTGGTCGTGCCGGGGCGCGCCGTGAAGGAGACCCTGTCAAGAACGGGCTCCTCGGCCCCCGGGTACGCGAAGGTGACATTGCGGAACTCGACAGTTCCCGGAGTGTCCATGTGCGTGATGGGATTCACAGGCGGCACTACCGAGGTGGAGGTGGCAAGGACTTCTCCGATGCGATCGGCCGCGACGGCGGCGCGTGGCACCAAGACAAAGAGGAAGGTCGCCATCATCACGGAGATGAGAATTTGGATGAGGTATGTGAGGAACGCGGTGAGTGCGCCCACTTGAGTCTCACCTGCATCGACACGATCTGCACCGAGCCACAGGACGGCCACCGAGCCGACGTTCATCACCACCATGACAAAGGGGAACATGACGGCCATGAGACGCCCCACCCTGAGGGCCGAGTCCGTCACGTCCGCATTCGCCTTGGAGAAGCGGGCGCGCTCCTGGGGTTCCCGCACAAATGCACGGACCACCCGAATTCCCGCAAGTTGCTCGCGCAACACACGATTGACCTGGTCGATACGCTTTTGCATGCGTTGGAAGTGCGGCATCATCCGGGTGATGACGGCAACGACGCCTGCGAGCAGTACGGGAATAGCTACCACCATGACCCACGACAATCCGATGTCCTGGTGAAGGGCCATAATGACGCCGCCAATAGCCATGAACGGCGTCGATACGAGCAGCGTCGCGCCCATGAGCACGAGCATCTGGACCTGCTGGACGTCATTGGTTGAGCGGGTGATAAGGGAGGGCGCACCAAAGCGCTGGACCTCCACCTCGGAGAAGGTGCCCACGCGCGCGAAGACTTGACCGCGTATGTCGCGGCCAACGCGCATCGCCATCATCGCGCCAAAGTAGACGGCCGTGATCGCGCACGCGGCTTGCACAAATGACAGGACCAACATGATCCCGCCCACGCGCCAAATGTGACCCGTATCGCCCGTGGCAATCCCGTTATCGATGATGTCGGCGTTCAGTCCCGGCAGGTACAGGTTGGCTAGCGACTGGGCGAGCTGAAAGATCACCACGCCAACGAGAAGTGCGCGATACGGCGCGATCGAGCGTACGAGGAGTTTCCACAGCATGGGGGCTCAGGGACCTTCCGTTGAGATGCCGCAGAGAATGAAGTGGACGAGCTCCTCATCACTCAATGCCGAGCGCCCCGCGATCGACGGGACCGAGGCGGAGAAGCACAAGAGGCGGATAAGAATCACTGCCTTCGCGGGCTCAACGCTGAGGCATTCACGGTGCGGTGCGAGGAGCTCCTCGATCACGGTGCCGCGAGAGGCCGCTCCTGCCGAGTGGTCGTGCATCGGCGGCTCTTTAATGCCAAGAGCGTTCATCACACCGAGCACACCAGTGAAGCGCTCCCTCAATACCGCAACGATCTGGCGGAGTGTGTCCTCGAGCGATTGTTCTACGGGGATCGCGCGCAAACTCGCCACGATCGGCGCCGGATCCATGCACCGCTCCACCACCGCGGCAATCAACTCTTCTTTGTCCCGGAAGGCGCGGAAGAGTGTTCCTTCGGCCACGCCCGCAGCATGCGCGAGTTCCCTGGTGGTGAGGTCGGCGCCGTGCTCAGTGAGAAGCGGGGTGACTGCGTCGACAATATGGGCGCGGCGTTCTTCCACGCTCATGCGGGGTGCTCGACTCGACATTGCCACCATCACCTCCGCACCTTAAGTGAGTGAGCACTCACTCAGCAAGTGCCAAAGCATATGCCCTGGTACCCGCCCCCGCCTATGGGCGCCCCCGCACCATCCCCACTCCCCACCTCACACCACCCCAGCGTCGTCCACCCCCCTCACCCCATGCC
>JAEYOR010000069.1 GCA_023411615.1 Actinomycetes bacterium | reverse complement strand
CACCAGTCCCCCCCACCCGAACCATTCCCAAAATCAACACCAACCAATTCACCCCGACCCCTTGGCAGTGTGAAGTACCTCACCTACACTCGCTCCCGTGAGCAGGGAGCACATGCTGGCCGAGATCGAGCGGCTCCGCGCCGATTTCGAGCGCGAGCCTCGCTCCACCGCCCTCCGGCTCGCGCAGCGTCTCTCTTGGCATTCGATGGAACTTGCGCTCGAGGGCGAGCGCTCCCGTGCGGAAGCACAGTGGGAAGAAGCTCTCGACGTCGCCCGGCTCGTGCTCGATGACCCCACTCAGTTCGAACTCACTGAGCTCATTCGCATCAGCATCGGCACCGCGCGTTCGCTCATGCTCGCTGGCCGCATGATCTCCGCCGCCGAGATCCTCGACGAGGCCGAGGCCTACTACACCCATCTCGCGCGCCTCGCCGTCTCACCCACCATCACGCTCGCCCTGCGCGGCTCCATCCTTCACGCTCGCGCACAGCTCCTTGAGGAGCGCGGCGAGTTCGCGGCCGCCCTCGACGTCACCTGCGAAGCCACGCTCGAACTCCTCGCAGGCTCCGAGGCCAACCCACTCATCGTGCGCCAGATGATGCGCGAGCCGCTCAGGGCGCTCGACCGCCTCCTCCACGCCACGGCCTAAACGCCGGCCACCCGGCCGCCCTGCGCACACGAGGTAACACCTGTGTGAAGATTTGCCCCCCGCCGCACCCAACCTTTCGTTCCGGGTTACCGTTATAGGAACGAGAGCGCCACTGCATGTGGGGCACGGCTGAGGGGGCCATTTCACGTTTCCTTTGGCCGCGGCAACACCACATGTGCAGCGCCGCAGAGAGGACAACGTGTCACCCGAGGTGAGGATCTTCCGCGTCATCGAGGCCGCAGTTGCGGTAGTGCTCGTCGCGCTCGTGTGGAGCCTCGCGCCCGGCAACCTTTTCAACGCCAAGCTCACGCAGTTCAGCGAGTGGTGGGCGGCCAACGTCAACGAGATCTTCGCGGTTGAGGTGGTGGACGTGGTGGACGGCGCCCCCGGCCCCGGCTCCACGCCTGATCGCATCGACTTCGCCGTTCCCGTCGACACGGGGCCTTTTGCGGGCATGTCGCCCAGCCCGTCCGACGCTGCGCTCGCCTCAAGCGATCCCGCCGCCGACGCCGCACTCGGCTAAGCGACCGCCGAGGCCCTCCGCGCGGAACGGGGAGCGCGAGGCAACCTCACCCGCGGCGTCGTCGCCGCGAGCACCAAGGCCCCCGCCACGATGACCGCCGAGATCACCGGCAGCCAGTCGACGCTCCAGGCGCCCACCACGGCAACACCCACGCGAGAGCCCACCGCGTTACCGGTGTTGAACAGCACGGCGTACGTCGCGTTGCCAATGTCCGATGTCCACGGCGTGTGCCGCAGCGCCCAGTTGATCATCGCGGCGACAAGGATCGACCACGCGAGGCCCTGCAACAAGAGCATCGCCACGAGCACCGCCTTGTGCGTGCCAAGCACCGACAGCCCGAGGAACATGAGGAGCAGCAGCGCCTCGCCAAGGACCACCGTCTTGACGGGCCAACGGTCGAGGTAGCGCGCGATGAACCAGGTGGTCACCACACCTGCAGCACCCGCCACCATCATGAGCACCGGCACCGCACTCTTGTCGAAGCCATAACGGTCAGTGGCCAGCGGGGCAAAGAACGTCCATGAGAGCGTCATCGCACCGGTGGACAGCGCCGTCACACCCATGACACGCCAGAACCTCTTGAGCGAGGGGTACTCGCCCTTGATCAAGGTGGACTGTTGCGTCCGGAAACTCGGCATCAGCACGGCAATGGTGACGGCAAGCAGCGCGCCACCACCGGTGAGCACCCAGAAGGGAGCATGCCAGCCGACGTTTTGGCCCAGCCACGTCTCGGCCGGCAAGCCGATCACACCTGCGGCGGCGGCGCCCAGCATGAGTCGCGCGACGGACTTGCCGCGTTGCGCGCGCGGGAACATCCCCGCCGTCGCGGGCGTCACCACAGCCCAGAACAGCGCGTGCGACGCGCCCGTGATGCCGCGCGACACGAGCAGTTGCGTGAACGTGTCCGCCGTCGCCCCCACGAGGGTGCCGATGGTGAACAGGCCCAGCGCGCTGACAATCACCCAGCGCCGGACAAACCTTGTGGTGAGGAGAGTCAGCGGGAGCGTCGTGATCATCACCGCCACCGCGAACACCGTGGCCGCGATGCCGATCTCCGCCTCGTCGCGGCCGAGGTCCTCCGCGATGGGACCGAGCAGCCCCATAACGGCAATCTCGTTGGAGACCACAAAGAACGCGGCAACCGTCAGCGCGATGAGAACAACCCACGCGCGCGCCGTGGAGACGGGCGGTGCGGGCTCACCGGTGTGGCCCGGCTCCGGGACGACGCTCGTATCCGGGATGATGATCGGCTCGCCCGAGACCGGCGCGGCGTAGGCGAGCGGCTCTTTGGCGGGGTGCTGATCGGGGGGCGTCATGGTGGTCCTCAGCTGAGTGGTTGGTCAAGGTGGCGCGCGTCATTGCCCGTCAGATCGAAACGTTTCGACTCATTGTGGCACAACCAGGCAAGCGTTTCCACCACTGTGAGCAATTTCGCAGGGGGTATGGG
>JAEYOR010000054.1 GCA_023411615.1 Actinomycetes bacterium | reverse complement strand
CCACACCCCCCCCCCCCCCCCCCCCCCCCCGCCCCCCCCCCCCCCGCGCCGCCCCCCCCCCGCTGCGTCGGCCAGACGATGAGAGGCTGACCGGCCGGCTTCAGTACTTCTTTTGTACTACTTCTTGCCTTGGTTGGCCACTGCTTGGATGGCGGCCGCGGCAGCGTCCGCGTCGAGGTAGGTGCCGCCGGGGTTTGTGGGCTTCAGGTTCTCGTCAAGGTGGTAGACGAGCGGGATGCCCGTGGGCACGTTGACGCCCACGATGTCCTCGTCCGCAATGCCGTCGAGGTATTTGATGATCGCGCGCAAGGAGTTGCCGTGCGCGGCCACAAGGACGGTCTTGCCAGCCTTGAGGTCCGGCACAATCTCGGCTTCCCAATACGGCAGGGCGCGCTCGAGGACGTCTTTGAGGCACTCGGTCTCGGGGATCGGCTCACCGGCGTAGCGCGGGTCGCCAGCCTGGCCCCAGGGGTTCTCTGCAGCGATCGGCGGCGGCGGCACGTCGTACGAACGGCGCCACGTCATGAACTGCTCTTCACCGAACTGCTCGAGGGTCTCGGCCTTGTTCTTGCCCTGAAGGTCACCGTAGTGACGCTCGTTGAGACGCCAGTTGCGCTTCACGGGGATCCAGTGACGGTCGGCTGAATCGAGTGCGAGGTTGGCCGTCATGATGGCGCGGCGCAACAACGACGTGTGGACGACGTCCGGCAAAACGCCCTCGTCCTTGAGGAGGACGCCGCCACGCTTGGCCTCTTCCCAGCCCTTGTCGTTGAGCGGCACGTCCACCCAACCGGTGAACAGGTTCTTGGCGTTCCAGTCGCTCTCGCCATGGCGGAGCAGGATCAGTGTGTACGTCATGGGCTCATCTTTCCTTATTGGAGGGCTCGCTGCGCACGGCTTACGTCCCGTTGGAACTCACGGGCAGATGCAGGCCGGGCTCACCACATGCGCCGACGCCGATGCGAGGGCGGCGAGAGCGCCCACCTCGGGTTCTGGTGGTAGTGACAACACGGCGTCGAGGGAGTAAGCGCGTATCTCGTGACCGCGTTCGGCACCGACGACGAGGCGGTCACCGACCACGGCAAAGTGACGCGGCCACTCGCCCACATCGAGCGCGCAACGGTACGTCAGCTCTCCCTCGGGCGCGATGTCGAAGACTGACAGCACATCCGCTCCACGCACCGACACGAGAAGCACGTCTCCGATGGGCCGCTCGACGACCTCAACGTGTGCGCCGTACATCCTCATACCAGTGCGATGCGGGGCAAGAGTGAGGGACGCCTCCGCGATGAGCGTCGCCTCCCCCACTTCCCGGTCCCAGCGCAGCGTGCGCAGTTGATCGTCAAGTTCACACACGACGTAAAGCAGATCGCCACGGACCGCGAAGTGGCGCGGTCCGGCTCCCGGCGGCAGCGTGGCCGCAATCGCCGCATCACCCAAGAGTCCTTCCGCACCAATGCGGTAACGGCGGATCTCATCGGTGCCGAGGTCGCAGACCAACACATATGCGCCGTCGGGGCTGAGCCCCGCAAAGTGAGCATGCGGCCCCTCTTGACGCTCTTCATTGGGGCCAGTTCCCTCGTGACGCCATACCTGTTGCGGGGCCTCATCAAGCGGCAGACCAGCCGCGTCGAGAAGGATGACCGCTAGCTCACCCGAGCCGTACGCGCTGGCGTAAAGCGTTCGAGCGTCGGCCGAAAGCAAGAGGTGACAGCCGCTCTCACCCCCGACGGCCACCCGTGCCACTTGTGTCGCATCCTCGGTCGATATGACCCGCACCACCGACGCCGCGGACTCCTCGAGCGTGTACACCAGCGGCAACCGCGGGTGGCGTACGACGAAGGACGGCGCGGCTTGCGTCGTCACTTGCGTTGCGGTCAGCGTGCCCTCGTCATCGAGGTGCGCTCGCCACAGGCCTTCGCCGGTGCCAACGGGGGTCCCGAGCCCAGCCTTTGGGTAAGTCCCGATCCACATCTCACTCATGGCTACACCATGTCATGAAAGCGGCCCCGGCCCACACGGGACCGGGGCCGCAAACAGTTGATCTATCGGCTAATGAGCCGCGTTGTACGCCGCGCGAATGTCTGCGGAAATGCGACCACGCTCGGAAACCGCGTAGCCATTGGACTTCGCCCACGCGCGAATCTTGCTCGTGTCATTCGACGTCCGTGGACGGCCGGCAGAGCGGCCCGTCACCTTGCGGCCTGCGGCAACCCATGTGGCCAGTGCATCGCGAAGCTCGCGAGCGTGAGCGGATGAAAGGTCGATCTCATAGGTGGTGCCGTCGAGACCAAAGCGAACCGTCTCGTCGGCGTGGCCGCCGTCGATGTCATCGACCAAGACGACCTGAACCTTTTGCGCCATGCGCTTCCCTTTCGATTGAATGGACCGTTCTCGTACACGATAAAGACTGCGAAAGGACAACGTCAATTCGAGTGGAAAGGTTCCCGGAGGATGTGAACAAATGTGCATGAAGGCGGCGGCGAGACCTCCACAACTATTGAGACGTATCGCCCGATTTGTGTTGATCCGTCATCCGCTTTGCTTTTTCGGCCTCTTCACGATCAAGTTGCGCGAGCGCCGCGCGCTCGCGGCGATCCGCACGAAAGATGCCGCGAATAGTGAACCAGAACAACCACAGCAGGCCGATCGATGGGAGGATGCCCATCGCAATTGCCGCCCAGTTCATCGGTGATCCTCGGGCTTGACGAGCGGGAACAAGATAGTCTCCCGAATTCCCAGCCCTGTGAGCGCCATGAGAAGGCGATCCATTCCCATGCCCATCCCGCCAGCAGGGGGCATGCCGTATTCCATTGCGGTGAGGAAGTCCTCGTCGAGGCGCATCGCCTCGTCATCGCCCTGCGCCGCCATTCGCGCTTGCTGCTCAAAGCGTTGACGCTGAATGACCGGGTCAACGAGTTCCGAGTAGGCGGTCGCCAGCTCGAAGCCCTTGACGTAGAGGTCCCACTTCTCCACGACACCGTCAATCTCGCGGTGATCACGGGTGAGCGGGCTCGTTTCCACCGGGAAGTCCATGACAAAAGTGGGGGCCGTCAGGCCATCGCCCACGTGGTGCTCCCACAGTTCCTCGACGAGCTTGCCGTGGTTGACTCGCTTGGGATCTACCGAGATCTCTGTGGCGTCGCACAGGCGCTGAAGTTCGCCCACTGACGTCTGCGGCGTGATCTCTTGGTTGAGCGCTTCGGACAAGGAGCCGTAGAGGGAAAGGGTCGTCCACTCGCCTCCGAGGTCGTACTCACTGCCATCAGCGTGGGTCACGGTGGTCGTGCCAAAGAGGTCCATTGCCGACGCCTGAACAATCTCACGCGTGAGCGTCGCCATCGTCATGTAGTCGCCATACGCCTCATAGGCCTCAAGCATGGAGAACTCGGGCGAGTGCGAGGAATCTGCTCCCTCATTGCGGAAATTGCGGTTGATTTCGAAAACCTTCTCGATTCCACCCACCACAGCGCGCTTGAGGAAAAGCTCAGGCGCAATTCGCAGGTAGAGGTCAATGTCGAAGGCGTTCATATGCGTGACGAACGGGCGCGCCGCTGCACCACCGTGCTGAGTTTGCAGCATTGGCGTCTCAATCTCGATGAAACCCCTGGAATGAAGTGATTCCCGCAACGATCGCATGAGGGCGGCACGGTTGCGGACCGTCTCGCGGGCGAGCGGTCGCACGATGAGGTCCACGTAGCGCTGACGGACTCGCGTGTCCTCAGCGAGGTCTTTGTGCAGCACCGGCAATGGGCGCAGAGCCTTGGCCGCGAGCGCCCACTCGGCGGCGAAGACGCTCACCTCTCCGCGACGCGACTTTCCAGCGCGACCTTTTGCAAAGAGGTGGTCGCCCAAGTCGACGTCCGTTTTGAAAGCAGCGAGGGAGTCCTCACCCACCGCATCGAGGCTCAACATGATCTGCAGACGGCGACCCTCTCCGTCCTGAATCGCCGCAAAGCACAGCTTGCCCGTGTTGCGCACAAAGACCACGCGACCTGCGACGGCGACAACGTCTTCGGTTTCCACACCCGCTTCCACGTCCGCGTACTTCTCGCCGACCTCCGCGATCGCGTGGGTCAGCGGAACGGACACTGGGTACGCCTCGCCACCGGAGGCGATGATTCGATCACGCTTGTCGCGGCGAATCCGCATCTGCTCCGGAAGGTCTTCGGCAAGGGCGGGGGCGGGCTGGTCACTCACGCGCTCAAGGGTACCGCCGCCTGCACGCACCGCCCGCGTGGCGCCGCAAGCCTCGGCGCGGGCAGCGTCGGCCGCATGGAGCCGCGTCAGGTGAGATCGAGGCCGATGTCGACAATGGGCGAACTGTGCGTGAGCGCACCCACGGACATGAAATCCACCCCCGCCTCGGCCACAGCCCGCACGGATTCCACGGTGAGACCGCCTGTCGCCTCAAGCCATACCCGGCCATAGCGCGGCTCGGCGGCGCGAATGGCGGCGACAAGGTCCTTCATGTCGGCTGGCGCCATGTTGTCGATCATGAGGAAGTCGATTCCCGCGTCGAGCGCCTCAAAGGCCTGCCCGGTGTTCTCGACCTCGACCTGGATCGGCACGTCAGGGAAGCGCTCGCGGATCGCGTTGATCGCGCTCGAGAGCGATCCCGCAGCCACGATGTGGTTGTCCTTGATCATCGCGACGTCATAGAGACCAAAGCGCTTGTTGGTGCCGCCACCACAGCGCACTGCGAACTTGTCGAGTGCACGAAGAGTAGGCGTGGTCTTGCGGGTGTCGAGAACGCGCGCGTTGGTGCCCTCCAGGGCGTCGACCCAACGACGTGTGTGGGTGGCGACTCCGCACGCGCGCGACATGAGGTTGAGGATGGTCCGCTCGGCAACGAGCACCACGTGGCCCACGCCTTCAATCCGGGCAAGTTCAGTTCCCGGCTCAACGCGGGCGCCATCGGTCATGTACTCCGTCACGGTTGGCACCGGCAGGCCAAAGCGCGCGGCAACTTGCGAGACCACCTCGCGCACAATGTCGAGACCTGCGACCACCCCCCGCTCGCGCATGACGAGCGATCCAGTGACAAGGGCGTCGGCCGCAATGGTGGAAAAGGTGGTGACATCCCGGCCGGGATATGCACCGAGGTCCTCGTCGAGCGAGCGGCGGACAACGTCAGCAAGCCATGTCGCGTCGAGCGGCGCATCTTGCGGCATGTTCTCGGGATGAGTCACGTGCTCATTGTGGCGCAGGCACCCCGGCCGACGCTCGTGTAACCGTTTCTCAGGTCCGTCGGGTACCGGAGGGGGTATCCTAGGCGCGGCGCCGTCGTGGGGCGCACCGCATCGAGCCAGGAGTAGGCCATGTCCGCTGTGCATCTCGATCCCGAAGAGCTCGAGCCCGTTGTGAAACGGCTCCGGCGCGCGCAAGGGCAGCTTGCGGGCGTACTCAACATGATTGAAGAAGGCCGCGATTGCGCCGACGTCGTCACCCAGATTGCGGCAGTGTCCAAAGCAATTGACCGTGCAGGCTTCACGATGATTGCGGCAGGACTGCAACAGTGCGTCCGTTCTGATGAGGACGACACGGCAGCGCGCGAACGCCTCGAGAAGATGTTCATGTCGCTCTCGTGACCGTCCGGAGAGTTTTCCCCATGTGCGCCCCATCGCCTGCGCACGCTGCTTCGTTCTCGCTACTGTGTGCTCGGGCGCGCCGTCCCACGCGCCACATAGGGGGTCCACTTTGCGCACAAGAATCTCGGTCGACACGGACAGCATCCGTGACGTCGGCACACAACTAGGTAACTGGGTGCCTGTCATCAGTGGAAGCCCTGTGAGCAACCGGCCGTCTCTCGCCTCGTGTGGTTCATCCGTGGTGTCAAACGCCGGCAGCACCACGGAGGATCAGTTCCGCGTTCAGAGATTGATCATCGAGGCTGAATTGTTCGAACTGACAACTGCGACGCAGGTTGCTGCAGACGCCTTTGACGAACTTGACCGCAACGGCGCGGCACACCACGGCAACTCCGGTGGTGGCGCTGGCGGCGGCGGCGGAGGTGGCTTGTAACCATGTCTTCCTACCCCTCATCGCTCAACGTCAACAACGTCCGCATCTACGCCGACGCGCAGACAGCGCGCAGTGCCGCTCTCGCCCACATGCGCGATGGCGTCACTCAGATCAGCGGCAGCAGTGACGTCACTCAATGGCAGGCGGCTGCAGCAGAAACATTCCGGCTACGCCTCGCACGGATCATTCAGCTCACGTCCGACGTCACCACCGTCTCGAGCAAATGGGCCACGTCTGCAGGGACGTACGCGGACCAGCTCGAATCGATGGCAGCACGCGGAAGCCAAGCGGAGTCCGACATTCAGCGCGGGATATCGCAGCGCCAAGGTCTGTCACACGTGCCGCCTGACATGTTGCCGGACGGACAGTGGGCGCGGCGCATGGACGACGCCGAAGAGCTCATCAACCATGGAAACATGGTTCTCGGCAACCTCCACTACGAGCGCAGCGGCGTGGACGGCGAGTTCGTGCGGGCTCTCTCCTTCGCGCACGGGAGCGGACTCACGGTCCAGTGGATGCAACTCACCACCATGTACGACGGTGCCCGGACCGCCCAGGACATCCTTGACCGCAGGGCCGATCTGCTCCAGGAGGCGCTCGATTTGGCGGCTGCTGTGGCGAAGCGCCCTGCCGATCCCGGCGACATCGCGGCGCTTGCTGCGGCGCTTCGAAACACCTCGGCAGACCCGAACTTGGCCTCCCAGTTTTGGCTTGAGGTCGGTGGCGATGGAACGTTGCCCCTGCTTGAGGCTGGCCTTCTCGCGCATACCAACCAAGGCGGGATGGGATACCCCACCGACGAAGACCGCGATGCGGCCCTCGCGTTCGCCCGCAGCGTGCGGGAGTCCCTTGCAAGCGGCTCGCAGCTCTGGAACACCACACAGGGACAGGACTTCGCGGCGCGAATGATGACCGGCGCAGATTGGCCGGGCGACATGGGCCGACGACTGAGCGGTACCGCCGGCATCGGCTTCTTGTTTGACGACGCCGCCAATCACCCCATGGGACGCGCGTTCACGGTCGCGGCGGCAGACATTCTCGACACGTGGGAGCGCAGCGAACAAACCGGTGGTGAGCCATGGGGCTCGTCGGGGATGGACCCAACCGATCCATACGGAGTCTTCGACAGCATTGCCGTCGAAGATCAGGTCGATCGCGGTGGGTCATACGACAGCGATGTGGGCGAGGCTCGCTACGGAGCTGGCGTACGCGACCCGTTCGGCCGTGTGCTCGACACCTTGGGCACCCACCCCGATGCCGCGTGGGAGTGGCTCAATGACAACGCCTCCACGTTGCACGACGGCTCTGCGTCAGTTGCCGGGGACCGCATCGATTACTTATCGCGCCGCGACTGGAGCGCGGATGGCTGGGATGGCTTCGGGTCGCTGTGGGAGGGTTCGATGCACGCTGACGGTGGAATCGCCAGCGACACCCAATCCGAATGGACACTTCGTGCGCATACGGCAGTGGCGCTGCGCATGATGGAAGGGCTCGATTCAACAAGCCCGGATCAGTTCGCAGTTGATGCGATGTCAGAGGCGGGGGCGACGGCGCTGGGGCAGAGCCTCGCGCATCTCATGCCTCTCTTGGCTGAATCGATCTCCTCACCACTCGTTGGCTCCGAACCATCTCACAGCCACGCGGGCTACGAATGGAGTCTCCGAGACATTCCTGGGCTCGAGAGTTCTGCCTACTTACCCGATATCCCGAGCGGGCTGATCGAGTCGATGTTCGGCACTGTTGGCGGTACAGATGCGGGATTTGCCCACCTGTACGCAGCCACTCAAGAGGCGTCGACCTTGAACTTCGCCCATGCACAGGAAAGCGGCGAGCTCAAGGCCTGGAGTGACGCTTTTGAGCGGCACTTCGAACTCCAAGGCACGTTATCGGGCTCGATCGGCGGAGTGGCCATTCTCGAAGCCCGTTTCCAAGATGAACTTATGCAACAGCGCATCGACCTCATCTCCACTGCTGCTGGATTCATCCCGGTACCCGGGCTGCCGACAGCACTTGAGATCCCAATTGACGCAATGGTTGAGGTCGGGTGGAACAGCGTCGAAGGTGCCACCACCGGCCACGAAGACTCCGCTGTTCGCGCCGCGTTCGTTCAGTCCAGCCAGGTGCAAGCCGCAGTTGAGTCATTCATTGCGACCATGCACAACAATCCCCATCTGAATTTGCACGACCTTTTCGAATATGGCAGCGACGATTACACAGACTTTGTCTCTGACCTGGTCGCGGATGCGGACAATGCCTTCGACGCGTCGATTCTGCGCGGCTCTCACTAGGTCCGAACTCCGGGGGGAACACCGTACATGACCCGTACTGCCAGTCGCGCTCGAGCGCGACTCGTCACGTGCAACGCGGCCGCGACCGCAATGGCAATGATGCTCGGGGGATGCACAGCTGGCGCGCCCGAGGTCGAGCAAACGGCAACGAATCTGAATTTGCCCGGCGTCGTGTGGGACAACCACCCACCGACTGGCGAAGCTGAAAACACGCAGTGGGCGAAGGAGTACCGAGCTCAACGTATTGCCGAAGCCGCCGCGTACGCCTATGGCGACTACTCGGACCCGGACCTGATCGCCGTCATCGGCTACGAACGTGCTGTCGAAATCGCCGAATGGAATCAAGAGCACACACCCCCACACGTGTCGCGCGACGTCGACGGGACATATCGAGACGACGCTCCTGTGCGTATCCGCCCGCAATGGGAAGCGATCGTCGAGGTGGTCGAACATGGCGATGGCACCTCCGCGACAGTAGTGAAGTGTCAACTTCTTTGGTTCGGCGAGAACTACGAGTCCCAACACGACTGCCAGCGCGTCATCATGGAAAGAGACTCCAATGGCGTGCTGATCTACGGCCCGGCGCCGGGAACTAGCGATCGCGACAACGCAGACCTGCCCCTTCCTGCCAGCGACGATTTCCCGCGGGCCTACTGGTCGGAACCGATTGAGGCTCCCACGTTGCCAGACCGCATCAAGATGCCGCTGCCGCGCTCGTACTACGTCGACCTGGGAGTCATTGATGGCTGAGCGACCGATCACCGCACGGATGACCGACATCGTCCGAAAGCCCGTTGTTCTCGTCAGTGCCGTCGTACTTGTCGCCAGCGGTGTTGTGATCGCCATTGCGAACAAGGATCCCCAACCGAACGATTTTGACCCGCCAACCGTCGAGTGGGAGGAAGATGCAGAGTGGACAGGCAACCCGTGGGTGGATGCCGTCCGGCGCTCCGAGACCCTCTTGGCATTCGCACTCACCAAGGGCGACTACACCGATCCCGACCTCATCGCCGCGGTCGGATACACCGACACCAAAGCCAATGCGTGGGGTACTTGGAAGACACTTCCCGAGGTGGGAACCATCGCGCACGCCTCACGCGTCACGTCCGTTGATGTGGCAGCCGACGGTCATACCGCGAAGGTCTCCACGTGCGTTTGGACTGGCGACCTGAGCACAGGGGACGCGATGACGGCCAGCGCTTCATGGTGGGTGCGTCAGCTTGAGACGGGCCATTATCAGGCCGCTCCAGCGCTCACCTACGGCGATACAGTTCACCGCGATGGCGAATCCGCACACTGCGACAACGTGACAGTGCGCGCCGCCGCCTGGGCCACACCCCTTGAACCCGACGGTCTCCTTCGGCCAGCGGTCGAACCTCTTCCGTTCACGACCTACCGCGATCTGGATGCTGACCGTTACACGCTGCCAGTGGGTTACGAGCCAGGAACCGTGCCGACTGGTGATGACCTCATCTGGTTTGACGGCACCACGCAACTCCGCGGCACCCACCCGCTATTCGACGCATACCTCGACCAATACATTGCGCAGTCATGGGCCATGGCCAATAACGACTTCTCCGCACCCGAGGTAATTGCTGCTCTCGGATACGACCGCGCTCGTGAGGAGGCCACAGCCCACCTCGATGCCATCGCATCCGATGCGCCGTTCACCGCACGTGGCCGGGCTGAACTTGTCCAGAACCCAGTCGCCCTCGCACTCGTGTCAGTAGAAGAAATCGCTGACGACGCGATTGTCGCTTCGATATGTATGGCGATGCCCGAGTACGACCGACGCGACATCTCCAAGGACGCCCTCGTCGAGTTGACGCTCTCCCCGGGCGTCGAGGGCAACGTCGAGGTGAGCCAACGCCACGTGAGTGAAGACACCTGGCGCGAATCCAATGAGGGCGCGGAACTCGACTACCCATGTCACGCAGCGATCCGCACATTCGCTTTGTGGCCAGAGCCCATCGACACCTTCGCATCGCACGAGCGCGACACCGTCATGCCGCGCGAGCGCTCCTACTACGTTGACCTCGGCATCATTGATGGCTGAGATTGCTGCCGCTTAGGCACTCACAGCGTCGCGGGGCGCCAAACGAGCCTCAAGCAAACCCCGCAAGCGAGCAGCGTCGGCCTCATCACCCATTGCCACAGCGTCGGCGAGGTCGGTGAGCTCAGCTTCCAAGCGGCGCTGCGAAGCGAGCGCTGTGGGGCCAAACGCGCGCACCACGTCCTTGCGATACTTCCGACGCTGGCGCCACGTTGGCCGCACCGCGTCCAGGTAATCCCGTGGGACCGCGCCAAGCGCGCCAGGGGTCTCCAAGGTGCGCCTGAACCAGCGGTGCTCCTCGCGGCGCACGGCATGAATGCCCCACCACACGAGGAACGGAACCACAAGGATGTAAATGCCGCGCGCCCACAGTTCAAGCAACAGGGGGGAGTTCCAGGCAAAGTGCATGACAAACCCGATCGCAATGAACGCGGGTCCGAACACAAACCGGCGGGCTCCCGAGCCAGTGGCCAACCACGCGACTCCTCCTCCCACAAAGGCCGAGAAGATGACGTGCGAAACTGCGCCAAAGATCACGGCCCTCAAGAAGAACACGACCAGCGTCGAGATCACGGCGTGCTCACCAAAGGTGATGTACGCCATGTTGAAGCCGTACAAGATGTCTTCGGTCACCGTGAACCCGAGGCCAGCAAAGCCCGCGAGCAGTGCGCCATCCATCGGGGTGCGGAGCTTCTCGCGTGAGACCACCACAATCATTGCGATCGCGAAGGCCTTGCCCACCTCTTCGGTGAACGGGGCGACAAGTGCCGGGCCCCATGCCTGAGCGGTATCGATGCCGACGCGCTGGCCAAGGATCGTGATGAGCGCACCGTTTGATGGCAAGGCATAAATGCCGGTGGCAACAACTGCGCCCCATGCGACGGCAGTCAGTGCGCCCGAGCGTCGGACCCGTGCCCACAACTGAGGCAAGCGCAAAATCCACCACCACGCGACTCCCACCGGAACTGCCAACGCCACGCCAGTGACGCCCGCACCTGGGAACGTGACAATGCCGTCCCACAAGGCACTCACATAGAAAGCCAATCCCGCGGTGAGCGTCACAACGAGCAGCCACCATGAGACCCGCGCGAAGCCAAAGGCAGGGACTAAGAAGCGGCGCCGGGTGAGTTCTTTCATGGGCGCGGCTCCAGTCCTGTCTCGGCACCGTGGAACGTCACTGACTGAACGATGTCGCGGATGGTGTCCGCCTCGCGGGCCACCGCGTCGCCATCGCCGCGCACCACGACAAGAATGACGGACTCGCCGTAGCGAACCACATCAATAAATTGGGGCTCGTCCCCGCTGGCGTCGGGCCCTGCATTGATGCGGAACTCCGCACGCGTGGGCTCGTAGTTCTGCGCCGCCTCGCTCGCTGGGTCGGTGATGGTGATGAGCAAGCCGTCGTCATCCGGGGCGGGAGGAAGGTCCGCGGGGGTCTCATAGATCAGCGCAGCGATGTTCTCGAGAAGCCGTGCCGAACCCTCGAACCACACGCCGTCGCTCACACCGATCGTCACGTCACGTTTTCGGATGACGGGGGTGCTTGAGGCGGCCGCCGCGATATCGAGATCCCAACCAGCCGGCAGTGTCACCTCGCCGTAAGTAGTGCCCACCACTGTGCTCTCGTCGAGTCGCTCGGTCGCGGGCCCCTGCTCCGCCACCAGCGGGAACACCAAGCCGAAGACGACTAATGTCACAACCGTTGCGCCGAGAAGAGCGGCACGCTTGAGTGAACTCACGGGAACACCCTAGCGACAGGTGAAATTGCTATACCCCCGGGGGTATCGTAGAATATGCGGGGGAGGCTCGCATGTGGCGGGCTCGCGCTGTCAGGAGAACACGTATGCGCATCGTGATTGTGGGCGGAGTTGCGGGTGGCATGTCTGCCGCGGCCCGGGCTCGGCGACTGAACGAACAGGCCGAGATCATCGTGCTCGACAAGGGCGCCGATGTCTCTTTTGCCAATTGCGGGCTGCCCTATCACGTGAGCGGCGACATCGGCTCTCGCGAGGCTTTGCTCCTCCACACCCCGGCTTCTCTTCGCTCCACCCTCAACCTCGACGTGCGAGTTCGCACCGAGGTCACCGCAATTGACCGTGCGGCACGGACGGTCACGGCCCGCGGGCCCGAAGGTGAGTACCGCCTTGCTTACGACGCGCTCGTCCTCGCGCCAGGAGCGTCGGCCGCCGTCCCGCCGATCCCGGGCGTCGACCTTCCCGACGTGACACACCTGCGCACGGTGGCCGACGCGCCGGCCCTGGCCGCGCGCGCACAGCATGCC
>JAEYOR010000068.1 GCA_023411615.1 Actinomycetes bacterium | reverse complement strand
CCCGCAAAAACAACGAAGGCCCGCTCGCGCGGGCCTTCTCGTTGGCTGGGCTACAAGGATTCGAACCTCAACTAACTGAACCAGAATCAGTCGTGCTGCCAGTTACACCATAGCCCAATGGTTCTCGCGAACCGGAGAGTCAGTCTACCCGAGCCGTGCGCCTTGCCCAAACTCGCCAACCTCCAGCACATGGCTCACGTCGAGGAGACTCTCGACCCGCACCGTCCCAGGTGGGAGATCCCCCGGCTGGGGATGCCCACCGGGCCTGTCGAGCCACACCCCCACCGCCAGCCCGGCGGCAACTGCGGCCCCAGCGTCGATGTCCTTCTCATCCCCCACGTATGCCGCGCGCGCCGGGTCCACGCCCAGCAAGCGCGCTCCCTCAACAAATACCCGCGGGTCAGGCTTGCCCACCCCAAATGTGTCGACGCCCACGAGCATGGGCACCCGAGACAGTCCCACAGACGCGAGCTTGACCGTCTGGTACGCGGAGTCCGCGTTTGACACGGCCCCATACGCAATTCCCGCCGCGTCAAGAGCATCCACCAGTGCAAGAGCGTCCTCGTGAGCCTGCCAGCCCGCGCGGAAGGCCGATTCGAACTGCGCATCCCACTCGTCGTATGCCGCTTCGTCGAGCACCGGGCCGCCGTAGGCGTCGTGCAACAGATTTGCCCGGCGCATGCGCTGCTCCCGGTGAGTGATCTCTCCCCGAGCGTGCGCGCGGTACCAACCGGCGGCGTCGGCCCGCCAGTGCGCTGTCATCGCGTCGACGTCGAAGCCCGCCGGCAAATACAGGTCACCCACCACCTGCAGCGCGTGCCTGAACGCACCCCGTGAGTCAACGAGTGTGTCGTCGATATCGAGCAAAACGCCCTCGATGGCCGCCACGCTCACCTCATCTCCGCCGGATTTCATGCGGCCGACGCTGGGGGCACCAACGCGGTCACCGCGCCAGCCTACTGGGCGGCTTCAGCGAGAAATCACGGGGTTGCGGAGGGTGCCAATCCCTTCAATTTCGATCTCGACGATGTCGCCGTGAGAGAGGCGGCGCACGCCTGACGGAGTGCCCGTCAGCAACACGTCACCGGGCAGCAACGTGACAACTTCGCTCACCATCGCCACTGCCCGCGCCACATCATGGATCATGTCGGCAGTGTTGCCGTGCTGGGCAGACACGCCGTTGATCCGCGATCCAATGCCGAGGGCGCTGACGTCGAGCTCAGTCACGATCCATGGCCCAAGTGGCAGGGACGAGTCAAAGGACTTCGCGCGGAACCACTGGTCCTCCCGGTGTTGCAAGTCGCGGGCCGTCACATCGTTGGCGCAGGTATACCCGTAAATGTACTCATGCGCGTCCTCAGGCGACACGTCCTTGGCGGTGCGGCCAATCACCACCGCGAGTTCTGCTTCCAACTGAACGTCATCGCTATAGGGGGGCAATACGATCGGATCGTCGGGTCCAATGACGGCCGTGTTCGGCTTGAGGAACACGATCGGCACGTCTGAGTCTGGCCCCCTGCTCGGCACCTCCTTGGCGTGGGATTCGTAGTTCTTGCCCATGCAGATCACCTTGGATCGCGGGACCACGGGGGCAAGGAGCCGGACGGAATCGTCAAGGGGGATTCGCTCGCCGGTGGGTTCGCTGGCTTCGTACATCGGGTCCCCTGTCAGGACCGCGAGCACCTCTTCGCCAGGGGCGCCTTCGACGCGCGCATGGAGTGCCTGACCGCCATTGGTAAAGCGAGTGATGCGCATGTTTTTCACCATAGATCGGGGTTTGGGGACTGTTGTTTGACTGACCGCAGGGCGCACGGAGGCGTCCGGAGCGCGGACACTCTCGCTCTTTCGACCCGCACTACGAACACCTCCGTCCGCCAGCCGTGATGGCCGGCCGTTACGAGGGTGGAGCGCTCAGTCACGGAAAGCGATCCACCCCAACATCTCGGTGAGGACCCCGCGCTGCTCTTCTGTGAGGCCATCAAAGAACTCGTCGTCAACTGCCGCGAGCGCCTGCCGCGCGATGGCAAGCAGATCGATTCCGCTCGCGGTCGCACGCACCACGTTGGCGCGCCGGTCCCGGGGGTCGGCGACCCGCTCAACAAGCCCCTTCGCCTCAAGGTCATCGACGAGCGGCACCACTTGGCTCGGGTCGAGGCTGAGGAATGACGCAAGCTCCCGCTGCGATGGGCGCTCATCTCCTGACGCCAAAGCGAGGACTGAGTACGAGCGCACTCGGAGGCCAAGCGGGTGCAGAGCGGCATTGCCTAAGGACAAGGAACGCGCGTTGGCGCGGGCGAGGAGAAAGCTGGGGTGCTCAACCAAAGCGGCACCCTCAAGCCGGCGACCATTGCCGGACTGAGGCTTCCTCGCGCCTTTGCTTGTCATAGCGCCATGGTAGCCAATATCATCGACAATATAAATGATTGATTTTCTCAACCATTCGCATACGGCCACCGCGAGGGCGGCGGGAACGCAAAGGAGCACCCATGTCACTTGAGGGCAAAGTCGCCATTGTCACCGGCGCAGGTCGCGGACTCGGTCTCGCTTACGTCAAGGAACTTGCCGCTCGCGGCGCCAAGGTGGTGGTCAACGACGTGAGTGCCGACGCCGCAGAGGGCGCCGCCCAGGCCGCACGTGACGCAGGCTCCGAGGCGGTCACGGTGATCGCGCCCGTAGGACCGTCCGCGACAGCCGACCAACTCGTCGAGACTGCCGTCGCCTCCTTCGGCCGTCTCGATGCCCTCGTCACCAACGCGGGCGTGCTGCGCGACACCGTCTTGTGGAAGATGTCGGATGAGGACTTCGACACCGTCATCAATGTTCACTTGCGTGGCACCTTCACCTGCGTTCGGGCCGCCGTCCACCACCTGCGCGAGCAGGGCGAAGGAGGCAGCCTCATCTGCATCGGCTCCCCCACCGGCCAGCGCGGCACCTTTGGCCAGACCAACTACGCGGCCGCTAAGGCAGGCATCGTTGGCATGGTGCGCACGTGGGCTCTCGAGCTGAAGCGCGCGGGCATCACGGCCAACGCGGTGGTGCCCGTAGCGGCCACCGAGATGACCGCCACCGTCCCGTACTTCGCGGCCGCCATTGAGGCCGACGCTGCGGGTGAGCCGATGCCCCCGTTCTTCCGTCGCGACTTGGGCTTTGGCACCACGGCCGACGCTGCTGGGATTGTCGCCTACCTCGCCTCGGACGCGGCGCGGGATGTCACCGGCCAAGTGATCGGCGTGGGCGGCGACCGCTTGCAAGTGTGGTCGCACCCCCAGCCCGCCGTCACCGAGTACGCGGACGGCGGATGGACCTATGAGGTGCTCAGCGAGCGCTTTGACTCCGTGGTAGCAGCCAATGCGCAGTCGGTGGGCGAGACCTTCCCACCGCTGCCCGCTGAGTTCGAGCGGCCCAAGGCCTGATCATGGCCGCGGCGACGAGGTACGAGTGCAAGGTCGACCCTGCATCCATTGAGGCGATCGACGTCCACGTTCACGTCGAGATCGGCTCCGATGGGCGCTCATCCTTGCCGGGACCGCTGGCGGAGGCAGCGTCGAAGTATTTCAAGGCCGATGGCCCCCGTCCCGACGTGGACGCGATTGCCGCCTACTACCGTGAGCGTCGGATGGCAGCCGTCATCTTTACCGTCGACGCGAAGCACGGCCTGGGCCACGAGCCCATCCCGAGCACCGAGGTAGCCGAGGGCGCCGCGCGGCATGCGGATGTTCTCATCCCCTTTGGCTCGGTGGACCCCCACCGAGACGATGCTCTCGACCGCGTGAAGGAACTCATCGAGGATTACGGCGTACGTGGCTTCAAGTTCCACCCCACCGTTCAGAACTTTGACCCTTCGGAAGAGCGCTGGTATCCGCTGTATGACGTGATGCAGGCGGCCGGCGTCGTCGCCCTTTTCCACACGGGCCAGACGGGAATCGGCGCGGGTACCCCAGGCGGATCCGGCCTCCGGATCGGCCTGTCGCGACCCGTGCTCCTCGAACCGGTGGCTGCCGACTTCCCGCAACTCAACGTGGTGATGGCGCACCCCTCGGTGCCGTGGCAGGACGAGGCTCTCGCCCTTGCCGTCCACAAGAGCAACTTGTGGATTGACCTGTCCGGCTGGAGCCCCAAGTACTTCCCGGCAGAACTTGTCCGCTACGCCAACACGATGCTGAAGGATCGCGTGCTCTTTGGCACTGACTTCCCGCTCCTCACCCCCGAGCGATGGCTGCGTGATATCGACACCACCGACCTGAAGGACGAGGTGAAGCCCGGCATCCTGCGCGACAACGCCGTCCGTCTGCTTGGCCTTTCCTCATAACACCCCGTTTTCCCCACGACATCAACGGAGGACCCACCCCATGACCACCACCATTGCGTATGCCGACATCGCTGGACTTGCTGGCACCGACCTCGGTTGGAG
This sequence comes from Actinomycetes bacterium, assembly GCA_023411615.1. GTDB lineage: Bacteria > Actinomycetota > Actinomycetes > Actinomycetales > Demequinaceae > Demequina. The sequence continues at coordinate 5,269 of JAEYOR010000068.1, read as the reverse complement.
TGACTGGCTCGAGATCACGCAGGACCGCATCAACACCTTTGCCGACGCCGCCGACGACCACCAGTGGATTCACACGGACCCCGAGCGCGCAAAGGATGGGCCTTTTGGTGCCGCTATCGCGCACGGTTTTCTCACCTTGTCCCTCGCGGTCCCGTTCTGGACCGAACTGCTCGACGTCGAGGGTGTGACCACCAAGGTCAACTACGGCCTCGACAAGGTCCGCTTCATCTCCCCTGTTCCGGCAGGCTCGCGAGTGCGGATGAATGCTGTCATTGCGGAAGTTGAGGAAGTGAAGGGCGGTTACCAGTTGGTGGTGGACCAGACCATCGAGGTGGAAGGTTCAGCCAAGCCCGCCGTCGCCGCGCGGGGCCTGTACCGCTTTTATGCGTAAGTACTGACGACACCGTTTCAACAGGGCGCAATGGAGGGCCATGATGAACGACGAGGGTATTGGCACGTGGATGTCGCGCCGGCGGCTGCGCTCGAGCGCCGACACGGCAATTATCTGCGGCGATGTGACGCTGACCTACGGCGACTTTGCCGATAGCGCGGAAGGCGTGGCGGCGATGCTCGCCTCGCACGGCATCGACAAAGGCGACCGCGTCGCGTACTTCGGGGAGAACAGTCCCGAGTTCCTGTCCGCACTCTTTGGCACTGCCATTCGCGGCGCCGTGTTCGTCCCCATCAACACCCGACTTGCGGTGCCCGAGATTGTCCACGTCTTGCGCGACTCGGGATCACGGGTGCTCATCCACGACGGCATCCCTGCCGTACGCCTCGATGCCCTTGCGTCGCAGGTTGACGTCAGCATCTACGTGGACGTCAACCACAAGGACAGCAACCTCCAGGCATTCATGGCCCGCGCGAGCGAGGTTCCCGCGCCCACCCCGGTGAGCAAGGAAGACCCAGCGGCGATTGTGTATACGTCGGGGACAACGGGCCGCGCGAAGGGCGCGGTGCTGAGCCACGGCAACCTCACCTTTGTCTCCCTCAATTGCATCATCGACTACGGCGTCACGGCAGAGGACGTCGCGCTCATGATCTCCCCTTTGTTCCACGTCGCGTCCCTTGGGATGGGCGCATTGCCTGTGGTCCTCAGCGGCGGCACCTTGGTGCTTGAGCGCGGTTTCGAGGCAGGCCGTGCGCTCTCTCAAATTGAACGCCATGGCGTCACGATGCTCAGTGGGGTGCCCACGACGTTCCAGCTGATGGCCGACCACCCCGATTGGGCCACCACCGACTTGTCCTCGCTGCACAAGCTCACCTGCGGTGGTGCACCCGCGCCGATGCGCATCATCGAAGCGTATGAGGCGCGCAATATGCGTTTCTCGCAAGGCTACGGAATGACGGAGGCCTGCCCCGGTGTGACCGCACTCGCCCCCGCGTGGACCCGCGCAAAGCAAGGCTCAGTGGGCCTTCCCCATTTCTTTACGCGCTTGCGCATCACCACCGAGGCCGGCGAACGAGCCGCCGTGGGCGAGGTGGGCGAGATCGAGATTGCCGGCCCCAATGTATTCAGCGGCTATCACAACCTGCCCGACGCTACGGCAGCCGCTTTCTCGGAGGACGGTTGGTTCAAGACGGGTGACTTGGGCTATCTCGATGAGGACGGCTTCCTCTTCATCTCAGGCCGCGCAAAGGACATGATCATCTCGGGTGCCGAGAACATCTATCCCGCTGAAGTTGAAGAAGTGATCAGCGAGATGCCCGAGATCACGGGCGTCGCCGTCATTGGCATCAAAGACGACAAATGGGGCGAGGTCCCGTGGGCGATCATCACCCTCGCGGAGCATGCCACCGTGACGGAAGCTGATGTCTTGGGGCACCTCGATGGCCGCCTCGCGCGATACAAGATCCCCAAGCGGGTGGTGATTCTCGACGCCCTCCCGCGCACGGCGTCGGGCAAAGTGCGCAAGGTGGAACTGCGCGAGCAATTTGAGAACGCGCAGGCCTAGTCGAGGTGACGCGCGAGTTCACGCTCAGAATCCGGGATGAACTCATTGCGGCGCGTTCGGAATATCTCGGCGGAGTCGTCGGCGGGCCATCCGGGTCCCACGAAAGCGGGTGGCAGGCCAGGGTCCGCGCGCAACAGAGCGAGCCAGTCTGCAACGAGAGCGGTCCGCCCGGTCAGTGCGGGCGTCGCTCCTGCTGGAGCTGGTGGCACCCGCCACTGATCGGCAAAAGCCTCGTGGTGGGCACGGATGCCCTCGAGATCCCACGCCGCGCCAACGCCTGAGTCCATTTCAAAGCCCTCGAGCGCATGCGCGTGGAACGCGGTGAGCGCTCCGTATGGCAGCTCAGGCTTGAGCGGGTGCAAGGCGGCGGTGAGGTCAACAAGTCCCGGGGCAACCCACAGTCCGTCACGCAACGGAGCGAATCCGGCCCACGTGAGGGTGGCGCGCAAGCGGTGTCGCAATGTGCGCTGTCCCTCAGGGACGCTGAACGTGACGAGGGTCCAACCGTCGCCCTGAGGCACAAAGGGGTTGTCACGGTTCACGCGACCGGCTGCCTCGTGGAGAACGTCAATGCCCTCCTGAGACAGTCCGTAGCCAATGCCCCGGCCCTTGCGCACAGCAGTGAGAATGCCGCGATCGGCCAATCGGTTGAGAGTCGCGCGCGTTGTGGCGGGCGCGATCCCAACCCCGCTCAATACGTCGAGCAGCAGCGGCGCAGGCACAGGTACGTCAACACGGTCGACGATCACGTCTCCGTAGAACGCAAGCAACAACTGCACCGGCTTGCGTTGGCGCATGTGAGGCATCCGTGTGGGTTGCTACGAAGCCCGGACAGCCTCGCCGCGCTTTGCACGTTGCACCTGCTGGTACACGTGGGTACGCAGTTCGGTGAAGCGAGGCAAGGCGCGCGTGGAGATCTGGTCACGCTCCGGAGCCAGGTCAACGGTGATGTCTTCCTGAACCCACGTGGGCGAACTCGACAACACGATGACGCGCTCACCGAGGTAAACCGACTCGTCAATGTCGTGCGTGACAAAGAGGATCGACATACCGCGGTCGCGGTGAAGCGCCCGCACGAGGTCCTCGAGGTCGGCGCGCGTCTGGGCGTCAACCGCCGCGAAAGGCTCATCCATGACGAGCACTTCAGGCCGGTATGCCACGGCGCGCGCAATAGCGACGCGCTGCTGCATACCGCCGGAGAGCTGCCACGGGTAGCTGTCGTGCTTGCCGGCAAGTCCCACCGCTTCAAGTGCATCCTCGATGATGCGGTTGCGCTCATCCTTGGCAAGCTTCTGGTGACGCAGCGGCAACTCCACGTTGCCCCGCACCGTGAGCCATGGGTACAGGCTGCGTCCGTACTCCTGGAAGACAACTGCCATGTTGCGCGGCGGGGCCGTCACCTCGGTGCCGTCAATACTGACTGTCCCCGCCGTCGGCTTCAGCAGGCCGGCAATGCACTTGAGCAGCGTCGTCTTGCCACAGCCGGAGGGCCCGACGATGCAGACGAGTTCGCCACGGTTCATCTCGAAACTGATGTCCGCGATCGCCTCGACCGAAGCGGTCGAGGTCTCATACACCTTTTTGAGATTTGTGACGGTGAGCAGGTTCTCAGCCACGTTCGGTCTCCTTCACTCCGTGGTACCAGCGCAGCATGCGGCGCTCAACAATGCCAAAGATCAGTGCGAGCAAGACGCCCACAAGGCCAAGCAACGCAATGCCACTCCACATCTCGGCGACAAGGTAGTTGCGCTGGAAATACACGATGCGGTTGCCGAGCCCAGCGGAGGTGTTCGACATCTCAGAGATCACCATGAGGATGAGGGCAATCGACATCGCCTGACGGATGCCCGTCATGATGCGGGGCATGGCTGCCGGAAGCACAAGGCTCCACAACCGCTGGAACGGCGTGATGCGGAACGACCTCGCCGTCTCTTTCATCACCGAGTCCGTGCCCCGCACGCCATCAATGGTGTTGAGCAGCACCGGCCACACAGCTCCGAGCACGATGATGATGACCTTGGTGGAGTCCGTCGCGCCCAAGATGACGGTGATGACCGGGATCATCACCGGCGGCGGGATCGCGCGGAAGAACTCGAAGATCGGTTCGACGAGTTCACGCAGTGCACGGGATAGGCCGACGAGAGTGCCGACGGCAATGCCGACGGCAATCGAGGCGATGATGCCCACGCCCAGACGGGACAGGCTCGGCACCACGTCTGTGAAGAACGATTCGCCCACCCACGTATCGATGAAGGCATCGAAAAGCTCAGCAGGGGTTGGGAAGAACTTGGGGGATGTGGCCGTGGCCCATGCCGCCCACAATCCGATGAGGGCCAGTGGCAAGCCGAGCGCATAGAGGGTGCTCTCGCCCATGCGAGCCCACAGCCCGCGCTTGCGCCGAGTTCTGGGCACCTTCACGGTGGTGACCTCGCTCATAGCGCCTCCTCGTTGCGAACAGACTCATGCCAGCGGAGCACATATTTCTCAATGGCGCGGAAGACCATGTTGACAAAGAGGCCAAGCAGTCCGGTGACGATCACCAGCGCATAGACCTCGACATACTTGGCACCAGATTGAGCAAAGACGATGCTCCGGCCGATTCCCGGGTTGCCGATGAACATCTCGGCAGTGATGGCGAGAATCAGCGCAACGGTGGCTGCGAGGCGAATACCGGTCATCAAGTACGGGAGCGCCGTGGGGAACACGAGGCTGCGGAATCGTGACACGCGCGACAGCCCAAAACTGCGCGCCGTATCGCGGGCAACGGCGTCAACGTCAGCAACGCCATACAGCACCTGGACGAAGACCTGCCAAAAACTCGCGTAGACGATGATGATGAGCGCCGCCTGCATTTGGTAGCCATACAAGAGGATCGCGAGCGGGATGAGCGCCACCGAGGGGATGGGGCGCAAGAACTCAACGACGGTGTGAGTAGCGCGACGAAGGATCGGCACGAGGCCGATGACCGTGCCGAGCACGACGGCCGCCACCGTGGCCAAGACGAGACCAACAGCCCAGGAGCGCATGGTGGTGGCGATGTCGCCCCACAAGTCGCCAGTGCTGAGGTCCCGGCCAAGCTGAGCGAGCGTGGAGGTGGCGTTGGGGAAGTAGCGATCGTCGACGAGCCCGATCGCAGGTGCCGCCTGCCACATGAGCAGGAAGATTGCAACGCCGGTGGCCCCGAGCAGGAGCGGCCGGGGGCTACGAATGGTGCGAGAGGAAGTGAGTGCCATCGTGTTTGAGGATCGTAGTCCGGAGACGACGACGGGGGGGGGGGCCGCGCCCCCCCCCCGCGCGGGCGCGCCGGGGGGGGG
>JAEYOR010000014.1 GCA_023411615.1 Actinomycetes bacterium | reverse complement strand
CGGCCACACGGGCCGCGCCCCTTCTTCCGTCTATGGCATGAAGGTCCCGCAGGGAAGCGAGAGGGTGAGCCTAGTCTGCTCGGCCCGCCGCGAGCCCAGCCTTGATCGCGTCCATCACCGACGAGTCCGCGAGCGTCGTCACGTCGCCGATCGGACGGTTCTCCGCCACGTCGCGCAACAGGCGACGCATGATCTTGCCGGAGCGGGTCTTTGGAACCTCAGACACCACGAGGATGTCGCGCGGCTTGGCGAGTGCGCCGATGTGCTTGCTCACGTGCGTGCGCAGCGCGGCGGCGACCTCATCTCCGTCCTCAGGCACGGCGTCGGCGTCACTGCGGACAATGACAAAGGCGACCACCGCCTGCCCGGTGATGGCATCGCTCGCGCCCACCACTGCCGCCTCGGCCACCCACGGGTGAGAGACGAGAGTGTGCTCAATTTCAGTGGTCGACAGGCGGTGGCCCGAAACGTTCATCACGTCGTCCACACGGCCCATGAGCCAGATGTCGCCGTCGTCGTCCTTCTTGGCTCCATCGCCCGCGAAGTACATGCCGGGGAAGCGGCTCCAGTACGTCGACTCGTAGCGCGTGCGGTTTCCCCATATGCCGCGGAGCATCGCTGGCCACGGCTCGCGAATGACGAGGTAGCCGCCTTTGCCGTTGCCCACGGACTCACCCTCGTCATTGACGACGTCCACCACGACGCCAGGCAGGGCGGTCATGGCCGATCCGGGTTTCGTGTCGGTGATGCCCGGCAGCGGCGAAATCATGATCATGCCGGTCTCGGTCTGCCACCACGTGTCGACAACGGGAGAGCGATCGCCGCCGATGACCCGGCGGTACCACATCCACGCTTCGGGGTTGATGGGCTCACCAACCGACCCGAGGAGCCGCAGCGAGCTGAGATCGAACCGTGCGGGGATCGCCTCACCCCACTTCATGAAGGTACGGATTGCTGTGGGTGCGGTGTAGAGGATCGTCACCTTGTACTTCTCGATGAGCTCCCACCAGCGGCCTTCATGTGGGGTGTTGGGGGTGCCTTCGTAGAGCACCTGGGTGGCGCCATTGATAAGCGGTCCGTAAACCACGTACGAGTGCCCCGTCACCCAACCTATGTCGGCGGTGCACCAGTACACGTCCGTCTCGGGTTTGAGGTCGAAGACGAGCCGGTGCGTATGCGCCACCCCCGCGAGGTAGCCGCCCGTTGTGTGGAACAGGCCCTTGGGTGTTCCCGTGGTGCCGGAGGTGTAGAGGATGTAGAGCGGGTGTTCCGCCTCCACCCACACCGGCTCATGTTCGGCGGGCTCGGGGTCCACCACGTCGTGCCACCAGAGGTCGCGCCCGTCGGTCCAGGCCGTGTCTTGTCCCGTGCGACGGACCACCAGCACGTGCTCGACAGTCGCGGCAGGCGTGGGGTGCTCCTCGCTCGGCGCGAGAGCCTCGTCGACGAGCGGCTTGAGCGCGAGGTGTGCGCCCCGCCGGTTGCCACCGTCCGCCGTGATGACGAGCTTGGCTTGGGCGTCGTCAATGCGTTGGCGCAGGCTGTCCGCGCTGAAGCCGCCAAAGACCACAGAGTGGATGGCGCCGACGCGGGCGCAGGCAAGCATGGCCACCACGGCTTCGGGGATCTGCGGCAAATAGATGGCGACGCGGTCGCCCTTGCCGACGCCGAGGCGCTCGAGTGCGCGGGCTGCCTTTTGGACGCGCTCGAGAAGGCTCGCGTACGTGATCGTCTCGGTATCGCCGGGCTCGCCCTCAAAGTAGAAAGCGACGCGTTCGCCGCGGCCCTCACGAACGTGGCGGTCGACCGCGTTATCGCACGCGTTCAACGTGCCGTCGGCAAACCACCGGGCCACCGGAGCGTCGGACCAATCGAGCGTCTCGGTGAAGGGCTTCTTCCACGCGAGGCGGTGGGCGGCGTCGCGCCAGTACTGAAGCCGATCAGCCTCGGCGAGCTCATACTCGCTCGACGTGGCATTGGCGTGCGCGGCAAAATCTGCAGCGGGCGCAAAGCGTCGAGTCTCGTGGTGGAGGTTCTCGATGGTGTGGCGGGAACGCGACAACGTGGGGACATGGGCGTCGTTGACCATGGCATCAGCCTAAGACTTTGGTCCCAGGTCGTAAACCGCGCGCGGCGCTACGTGTCGATGAGTGCGGCGCGGCAGCATGACGGGCTCGGGCGAAAGCGGCACTGAACGTCCGGGCGCCGCGCTAATCTCTCGCGCATGTCGTCCACCACGGAGACCGACCCGCAACCAGGTGCTGTGCACCCACCGAGCCGCATCTCGGGAGCGGACGGGATGCGTGCGCTCGCGGCATTGGGCGTCGTGTTCTCGCACCTGTTCCAGCGCATGGGCATGGAGAGCAACCCCGGGTGGCTCGACTTCCTCCAGGGCGCGATGATGAAAGGCGCCTACGGCGTCTCGATCTTCTTCGTGCTGTCCGGGATGCTGCTGAGCCTGCCGTTTTGGAAGGCGTACCTCACCGGTGCCCCCCGCCCGAGCGTCGGCCACTATGCCCGTCGCCGCTTTGCCCGCATTGCGCCCGGGTACTGGGCGAGTCTCATTGTCAGCTTCGCGGTGGGCTTCCTCATTTTCGACACCATCGAAGCACCGTGGTGGCGACTGCTTTCGGGTGCGACCTTCACGTCCGGCTTCCACTACGTGACGTGGTTCCCCACTGAGAGCAATGGCCCCCTGTGGTCGATTTCGCTCGAGGTTTTCAGTTATGTCCTCATGCCGCTCGCCATGATCGCGATGTTCGCCCTTGGGCGGCGTGGCTTCAGGTTCTCCGTGTGGTTCTGGATTGCGGTCATTGCGGTGGTGGCCGCGCTCAATCACGTGGTCATTACCGTGTTTCAGACCGACGCCATCGGCAAGGGCTGGCAGTACGGAGTGGTGGGCGGGGCCAAAGAGTGGATGCCGTATTACAACCCTGTCGGGTTCTTTGGGCATTTCTGTATCGGCGTCATGACGGCAGGAGTGGTCGTGTGGTGGCAGTTGCGAGGCGGCCAACGCTTGTGGCGCTTTGACGCGCTCGCGGCGGGGGGCTTTGCCGGGCTCGCCGCTCTGGTGGCTCTGACAGCCTCGCCCAAAGAGCCGCGGTACATGGAGAATCCGTTCCAGGGTCAGCCGTTCCTGTTCCCGCTGCTCGCGGCATTCGCAGGGCTCGCGCTCGTGGGGATGGCGTACTCGCGCCTCGTGGGGCGATTGCTCGACAACCGCTTCTTCCGCTACGCCGCGACCGTGTCATTCGGGCTCTACATCTGGCACTACCTGCTGCTGCATTTGATGGAGTACCTCACCGTAGGCGAGTACGTCTACGGCGGTATCGATGACCTCGCGAGGTTCGCGTGGATCTCCGGCACCGTGCTCGTCCTTGCTTACGCCTTGGCCACCGTCAGTTGGACATTCCTTGAGAAGCCCGTCCTGCGCTCGCGTTGGGCGAATAAGGCGTAAGCGCCGGCCGCGGTGGCGACGGCTGGGCTCGCTACTCGACTTCGATGACTGACACAGTCCTGCCGTCGGGGTCCATCGTGATAACAACGCGGCCGTCGCAGGTGCTGCTCTCGGTGTCGTAGCGGATCGTGTTTCCTTCTTTGTCGACCGAGGCTTGGGCCGCATCGCGAGCTTGTATGAGTGCACACTCGACGCCAAAGGTCTCACTCGGGATCTCTCCGGTGAGGGAACCGACGCCGTCCTCGACATCGCTGCCAACGCTGGGTGCCTCCACGGCTCCGCCAATGGTGAGCGCCAGCGGCTGCGAAATGAGCTGCACGTCAATGCTTCCCCGATACAGATCAGGTGAGTAGACAACCGTCGCCGTCCCCTTGTCGAAATCGAGCGTCACCTTGGGCGAGAGGTCTGGTTGGCACTGCAGCACCCGCTCTCCCGTGGTCGGGTAGCGCGCCTCCCGCTCGCACGCCTCGGAGCCGGGCGTCCACTCCTCACCGTCTTGAGCAGCGAGCACCACGCCCTCTTCCGCGAGCAGTTGCCGGGCCAAGAGCTCTTCATTGATGCTCGCCTGCGCGATGACGTAGACCTCATAGTCGCCAGCGCGTAGCGCTTCGCCATCGCACGTGCGTAGGGAGGTGCCTGCCCCTCCCTGCAACGTGATGTACTCCACCCATCCGGAGCCGCTGTCCAGCCGCTCGAAGCGGGGCTGCCAATCCGACTCCACGAGTGCGACCACGGTTCCTTCCGAGGCGATGACGGCGTATCCGGTGTCGACAAAAGCCGGCGGGCGCGGTTCCCCGTGATACGTGACCGCGGTGCGCACCTGCGCATAGCCGCCATTCGAGTCGAGCACATCTTCCTGAAGCCACTTTGTCTCGATCGCAAAGCCGTCCGCCGTCTGTGTGCCACCGAGGTCGGCAATCGACACCCCACACGCAGCGTCCGGCGTCACGCCGGGCAGCGATGGGAACGGCGACAGGTTGGAGAGATCGATGACCACCTCGCCCCCAGCGTCGGCCGCGTCGTTTGCTGGTGTCGTGAGGCCGCCTCCGCCTTGCGCGGCGACAAGGAAGCCGCTCGTCAGCGCAAAGGCCGAGGTGGTGCCAGCGGCGATGGAGTGGCGACGGCGCACCGTGCGGATGCGGCGCAGGGTCTCGGGACGCGCCCCGGGTCCGTTGACGGAGTAACGAAGCGCCCGCTCGTCGATTGAAGCTGCGAACAGCTCGTGAAGTGTGGGCATCTCAGTGCCCTCCTCTTCTGCCCGATACGGGCGCCACCCACATTGTCTGCTTGTCTTCTTCCGCGCCGAGTGTGGTCCTCAGCAACTCGGAAGCCTCATGCAAATAGCGTTTGACGGAACCGCTCGCGATGCCGAGAGCGTCCGCCACCTGCCGCACGGTGTAGTCGTCGTAGTACCGCAGCACAACGCAGGCCCGCATACGTGGCGACAGCGTCAGGAGCGCGGCAGTGACGGCATCCCGCTCGTCGATCTCGACGGTCTTGGCTGGCTCGGTTGGCCCGGTGGCAAGCCGGGCCTGGGTGCGCTGAAACAACGCCTCGCGTCGCTTGTCATCGATGAAGATCGTCGCGATCGCACGGCGAACGTAATACTCGGCGTGTTGCAACGAGTGAATGCGCCGTGGGGTGGAGAAGGTGCGTATGAGCGCCTCCTGAACGAGATCCTCCGCCGTAGCCCGTTGGCCGGTGAGTGCCACGCCGTAAGCAAGGAGCGAGGGATAGCGCGTCGAGGCAAGCTCGTCATAGAAGCCTTGCCACCTCGCCACGGACCCTCCCGAGTCAGCACATCGCCGATCTGTCACCCAACCTACGGATGCCGCGGCGAAAAGGTTGGGTCGTATCGCAGCGCGTGACACAGGCGAGTCGGTTGCGCGGGCCGGTGACGCGTGGTCCCATGGGGCTATGAGCGGAAAAAAGGGCTACGACTATCGGACCCGCACCAACGGTGAGGTCCACATCTTCCACGGCGATCGCCTTGCCACCATGTTGCGCGGCGAGGACGCGCAGAAGTTCTTGGCGCAGGTTAAGGAAGGCGATGCCCAGCAGGCAATGGCCGACGCGGTGGGCGCCACGGACGCGTCGCGTCCCCGAACGGGGGCTTCCGGGCCGAGTGCGCACTTGCATGGCAATGGTGAGGCCCACGCGCCTCAGCAGTTCCGCCGCAAGAGCGGGTGAGTTCGGTGTGCGGCGCGTGACTGCTTAGTAGGCGTCGTCTTCTCGGCGACGCTTGCGTGCGCGCGCTGATCCGACCAGAACTGCGGCAACAGTGGCGGCAAGCGCCACGGCGGCAACCGTCGCGACCGTGGGGCCGGTTGCTGTGGCACGGCGTAGCGCGACGGGCTTGCGGAAGCGCAACACGCCCCAACCGTTGTCGATTGCTGCGCGGCGAAGCGCCCGATCCGGATTGATGACAAAGCCGTGACCAACTGCATTGAGCATCGGCTCGTCGGTGATCGAGTCGGAGTACGCGTAGCACGTTGAGAGGTCATAGCCGCGGGCCTTGGCCAGTCGTTTGATGGCGTCGGCCTTGGCCGGACCGTATGCGTAGAAGGTGATCTCGCCGGTGTAGACGCCGTCGCGAATCTCCATCTCTGACGCGATCCAGTCCTCCGCTCCGAGAAGGTCCGCGATCGGTGCGACGAGCTCGGCACCAGACGCCGACACGATGACGACGTCCCGGCCGTTCGCTTGGTGGCGGCGGATCAGCGCGAGGGCCTCTTCATAGACCACAGGGTCGATGAGGTCGTGAACCGTCTCGGCGACAATGTCGGTCACCTTGGCGAGTTCCCAGCCCTTGACAAGCTCCGAGAGGGCGTCGCGCAGGCGGTTCGTTTGTCTTTCGTCAGCGCCGCCGACGCTGAAGAGGAAGTGTGCGTAGGCGGCCCGGACAGCGTCGGCGCGGGTGAAGAGGCCTTGCTCCATGAGCGGGCGCGAGAAAGCCGCCGACGACGACGTCGCGATGATCGTCTTGTCGAGGTCGAAGAATGCTGCTGAACGCGCGGCCATAGGCCCAGCGTAACCGGGCAATGATGGCGGCGGTAGGCGCCGCGGCACGTGCTTGTGGCGAGGTCATCACCGATGTCCAAGACTCCGTGCGCAGGCACCCTGTCCACAGATGTTCGCCGTAGCTCCGACATCGACAGGCACGGTCGGCGCACCGTGTGGGCATGACGCCATATGAGTGGATGCCGCAATGGCTGCGAGAACTATGGGAGGTGCCCGGGGTCACCGACGTGCTCGTCAATGGGCCGGGGCAGGTGTGGCTTGATCGTGGCGTGGGCCTCGAGCAGGTGCGAGATGTGGCGCCACTCGTGGTGTTGCCCACGCTCGCGAGCGACGTGCGCGCTCTCGCGGTGCGCTTGGCGGCCCTGAGCGGCCGACGCCTCGACGACGCGAGTCCTACCGTTGATGCGCGGCTGCCCGATGGGACCCGCTTTCACGCGGTGTTGCCGCCCATCGCCGATGGTGGCACCACGATGTCGCTGCGGCGAGTGCGGGGCGCGGCACTTGATTGGAATGATCTGAACCGCTTGGGAATGGTCCACGAGGATGTCGCCGCGCTCCTGCGCGGCCTTGTGCGGTCTCGGGCGTCACTCGTCATCACCGGCGCAACGGGCACGGGCAAGACGACGTTGCTGTCGACGCTCATGGGCGAGGTCGACCCTGCCGAGAGGGTCGTCCTCATCGAGGAGGCGGGAGAGGCGCGGCCAGACCATCCTCATGTGGTTCGCCTTGTCGAAAGGCGACCCAACGTAGACGGCGCGGGAGCGGTTGGTCTCGCCCAACTCGTTCGTGAGGCACTGCGGATGCGACCTGACCGCCTTGTCGTTGGCGAGTGTCGTGGAGCCGAGGTGCGCGAGATGCTGCTTGCCCTCAACACCGGGCATGGCGGCTTCACCACTCTTCACGCGAATGCTGCTGCCGATGTTCCCGCCAGGCTCATAGCACTTGGTGCGCTCGCAGGGCTCAGCGATGCCGCCGTTGGGCTCCATGCGGCGGCCGCCTTTGATGCCGTGGTCCATGTTGAACGTCATGAGGGGGTGCGGCGTGTGGCGACCATCGCCACACTCGATCTCGTTGGGGGAGAGCTGATTGCGAGCGTTGCCATCGCGATAGCGCCCGACGGTTCGCTCACGCGGGGGCCCGCGTGGTCTTCGCTTGCAGCGTGCATCGAGGGACGTCCTGAGCGCACGCTGACGCCTGCACCCGCATTTGAGGCGGCGGCATGAACGCGCCCGTTCCCACCGGGGCGGAGCGTCTCGCCGCAGTCTCCGCGATGTCACGAGCTGGAGCGAGTGCCCACGAAGCGTGGTCGCTGTGGGGGGACGGCATCGAATGGGATGAGGAGGCGGGCAGCCTCGTCGGTGACACCCGAGGTTCGCGGGTCATCGCCGACGCCGAACGCGCTGCCCGCCTCTGCGCCACCGTTGGCGTCCCCCTTGCAGATGTGCTTGACGCCCTCGCGCGAATTGAGGCGCAACGTGAAGAGGCGGAGGTTGCGCGGGACGTCGCTGCCGCCGGGCCGCGCGCGTCGGCCCGCACGCTCATGTGGTTGCCAGCTGTGGGGCTTGCGCTCGGCGTGATTGTCGAGCCCCGCGTTGCCTCGCTGTTGGGCACAGGCCTTGGAGTGGCCCTTTTGGTCATTGCGGGCGTACTGACGTGGGCGGGACGACGCTGGCTCACGGCTCTTGTGCGCGCTGCCCGTGAGATCGGAGCGCCCTGACGATGCCCCCATCACTGGACTCTGTGCCCCAGATTGATGTCATCACCGCATGCGCGCTGCTGAGTGCGTGCATGCGTGCGGGCCTCGATGTGACGGGCGCCTTGACTGCAACCGGAGGCGTGTGGCACCGCGAAGCGGGGGATCCCACAGGTCTTCAGATGGTGGCTGCCCACTTGCGGAGGGGAGAGGGGTGGGAGGTGGCATGGCGGGCATGCAATCCGTCCCTGGCGCCACTTGCGCAAACTCTGCTGCCCGCGTGGGAGCGCGGCGCCAGTCCGGTGGCGGCTCTTGACGCGCTCGCTCAGTCAACCGTGGCACGGCGCAAAGCGGCAGCGTTGACAGCTGCCGCTGAACTTGGGGTGCGCATGACCCTGCCACTCACACTTTGCCTGCTCCCCGCCTTCATCGTCATCGGAATCGTGCCGCTCATCATCGCCATTGGCGCGGGAGTGGTGGGTGACGTCGCGCCTGCCGTCGGCTCATTTGCGCCACATGAATGGACCACTCAAGGGGAAGGCGGCCCCATTGCCGCCACAGAAGGGACACACCCATGAAGAGCACCCTGAAGCGGGTTGTCGATGCCGCTGACGACGGCATGGCGACCATCGAGTACGCATTGGTGACGGTCGCGGCGGCCGCCTTCGCCGCCGTCCTCATCGCCGTGGTGAAATCGCCCGAAGTTCGCTCGGCTATCGCCAACGTGATTGGCAGCGCTCTCGGTGGGGGATGAGCACGGCCGAGAAGCGGGCTCGGCAACGGTCGAGTTTGCGCTGACCTTGCCGGCAGCTGTGGGCATGGTGGCGATCGCCGTCTCTGCGGGGGCATGGGTGCTGGAGCTCGAGGCGGCACAACGTGGTGCGGGCGAGGCGGCGCGCATTGCCATCACCAATAGCGACGCGGACGCGATCGGTGCAGGGCGGCTCGCCAGCGGTGGTCTCGAACCCGTGCTCGTGAGACGGGACGGCCTCGTCACGGTGTGCATCGACGTCAATCGCACGCCATGGCCCCACACCACCCGATGTGCCACGGCGGCGGAACAGAGGTGATCCGCTTGGGATGTGACGGAGACGACGGCTCTGCCGCGTCGGTCATGGCAGCCGTGCTTGCGGTGATCTGTGTGGTCGGTGTCCTCGTCACGGCATGGGGTGGAGGTCTCGTGCGAGCCGCCCAAGCGCAAAGCGTTGCCGACCTCGCAGCGCTTGCGGCGGCGCAGGCCGATCGGCACCATCGCGCGCTGGGCGTGAGCTCCTCGCAGGCCTTGGCGCACGGCTGCACTATGGCGGGACATGTTGCCTCCGCAAATGGAGCGTCGCTTATCTCATGTCAGCGCGCGCCTGGCCAGTCGATACGCGTCGCTGTCGCCGTCGCAGGCCCTCGCGGACTGCCCACCCCAACAGCTACATCGCGTGCGGGGCCACGCACATAAGAAGACCCGGTGACGACTCGGGCTGAGGGATCCGAGCCGCCACCGGGCGTTTGTAGAGGATACGCGATCGCGGCCCGGAGAATGTGCTCTCCGCCGTCCGGCACGCCACCGGCATCCATCCCGTCAGTGCGCTGTCAGCGCTCCAGACGGAAAACTTCGTATTGAGTTGTCGGTCAGGAAAACGTCAGACAGTCGCCCAATTGTTCCCGTCCCAGCACCACCCTGCTGGTGGATTGTCAGGATCCTTGAACTCGCCAAAGTAGCTGTGCCACTTGAGGTTCTGGTTGACGAGAACCCAGGCGACGCCGTCATGCATCTTGTACGTCTTGCCGGTGCCAGCGACGGTGGACTCCGGCAAACAGCTCGCCTTCATCTGCGCACCCCATTTGGTCTTCTCGATGCCTGTGCAGGTCGAGCCGCTCCATGTGGCATACGAGCCCATGTAGACGTAATAGTCGTAGTCAAGATCCGAGGCACCGGAGGTGAACACGGCCTTCTTCTCCCAGCCCCAGGACGTACCCGACCAGTTGCCCCACGAGACGACGCCCGTAGTTGCGTCGGTCCACTGAATGTTCTTGTAGATGTGACCATTGCCGAGCATGAAGTAGCCAGACTTTGGCACGTACGCGCCCTTCGAGCAGTCATACGTGTAACCGTCATAGGCTGGCTGCGCCGAGCACTGGTAGTACGTGCCAGAGTCCGGATCCTTGTACCAACCGGGGTTGACGATCCACTTCTGCTTGGTGCAGTCGTACGTGGCGTATGACTTGGGTGGGTTGTCCGCCTTGCATTTGGCAAGAGGGTCGACCTTGGGTGTCTCGGCGGCTGGCTTGCTTTGGCCGCCCGAAGCGGGCTGGACCGTAGCAGGCTGGACCGTAGCGGGTTTTGGTGCCGACGGCGGGCGTGCCGCCTCCTTCAACCGGTCGATGATGTCGCTGAGGTCGGTCGATTGGTATGTCCGCGTTGGGTTCTCCTGACCGAACTTTGCTCGGTAGAGCTCGATCTGCGAGAGGCCGTCCTTGTTATTGATGATGTTGCGATCGCGCAGAGCCGGGTCATCCTTCGCCGCGTTATACGCGTGAGTGGCGACAATGCCGAGCGCCAAGGCGCCGACTGCGCCCGCCAGCGTCGCGGCGCTTTGGCGAGTGGCACGCACTCGGCGCGTCTTGTTCACCAGGGAAGCGATGAGATCGTCGCTCGGTGCGTATGCGACACCGCCTGCCGTGGCGAGCTCGCGCATCTGTTCGTTGATGTTCATCAGCGCGCCTGCCTTCCTGCTTGTGTCTCGTTCACGGTGGCGTACGAGACTCCCTGCGATGGGTTGTCGTGAATAGTGCCGAGTGCGGCACGGAGTTTCACTGCGGCGTCGGAGAGGTACCTGCGTACGGCACCTTCGGTGATGCCCAACTCACGGCCGATGGCCTCGGCGGTGAGATCGTCGTAAAAGCGCAACACCGTGCACGCCCGTTCGCGCGGCGTCAACGTGCGCATGGCGTGGTGCAAATCAGTCCGGAAGTCGACGGTCGCGGTGCGGGCGGGTTGTGAGTCATCGTTGCCGAGCAAGTGGAAGACGCGCTTCCATGCAGAGTCGCGCCTGCCAGCGTCCATATGGGCCGAGAACATTGCCCGCCGGACGTATGCCTCCGCCTCGCCGATGGTGACCGACGCCTTGCCGCGAGAGAAGGTCTTGACGACAGCGTCGTGAAAGAGATCCTCAGCGTCGCGAGAGCTGCCCGTCAGCAGGTAGCCATAGGCCACGAGAGAGTGGCCGCGCTCGCGCACCAGCCTCTCGAGAGTCTCTGCCCACGATGCCACGTTGCCCCCAAAAAGGTGTTCCGACGTCACTACCTAGTACGGACTGTGCCGCTAAACCATTGGGGTCCGAATCCCAAGTGTGACATTCGCCACACAAAAAGCGGCGGGGCAGACGCTCAGGGGGTAAGCGTCGGCCCCGCCGCTGGGCGGTGAACGGAACGGGATCAGTTCACCGTGATCGTGCCCAAAGAGGTCCACACCTGCATTTCGATGTAGTCAACCGACACGGCAGGAGCAATCGCAGGACGGGCTACTTCACCTTCGGCGCCGTCACTGACATAGGGCTCGCTGTACATCGCGCCCGCGCCGCTGTCCAAGTAGAGGCTCTGCACATTCAGCACCGTGTACGTGCCCGGCTCCACCGCCTGTGGACTGTTTCCAATCCAGCAGCCGGACAGATCGCGCCACAAGTAGCGGCCAGCAAGCTCCACACCGGGGGCGAGCATGCCGTCGTCGCTATAGGCGATCATCGAGCCGGATCGGTCAATGGTGGACAGGTACGCGTCCGCCACCACTTCGCCGTCCTTGACGAGCATGAAGGCCGCATTCGGTTCAGACCAGAAGCCCGGTAGCGAGTACTCGCTGAGGTTGGTGACGGACAGACTCACCTCAGGGTTGTCATCAACCACCCAGCCATAGCTGAGCTTCAATTGCTTGGGCACACTCGCCTGGACGTCGAGGAGATTCCACTTGGCGGACTCTTGCGGGAAGCCTTGCGCCCCGGCTCCATCCCACGGGCAGCCAAAGTACCGAGCGTTGGGGTAGTTGAGAGACTCAGGGTTGAGGCCATCGTGAGTCATCACCACGCGCTGGGTGCCCGCTGCCATGTTCCACGGCTCGAGAGTGACACGTGCGGCGTACTCGGCGCGAGCGATGTCAGGGCTGAGGTAGTCGTCAGGGTACGCAAGCGGCTCGCTGCTTCCGAGGTACGCATCGAAGGGGTTGTCACTCCGCTCACCCGTAATCTCCAGGTTGACCGCGTTGGACACCACCCGTTCCACACTGGCCTGGGGCTCGACCGTGATGCTGATGGAGCCATCCGGATGCGCATCCGTTGGCACGCTCACCGTCGCCTCGGGAGTAGGCACGCCGTCCGCGCCACCACCGGACTCTGCACCTCCGTCAGACCCTGCGGCGTCCTCGAGCGGCACATCGACTGCCACGGGGTACACGTCATGCACGACGAGCACCTCGTAATCCCCGGCTGGAAGGGTGCTGCCATCCCAGCAATTGACGAGCGGTGCCTCGAACTTTGCGAGATCGTCGGCGTAGACGGCTGTCACGTCGGTGCGGGCTACCGCGAATCCCTGCCACAGGACAACGACGGTTGCGGTTCCTGAGGTGGAGATGTCGCCGACGCCGTCGCCCGGCACCAGCGTCAGCTCGCCGGAGACGATGTCACCCGGCTCCGCGACGTTGTCCGTGACGCTCAGTTCAAGGGAAGCGTTGTACCCGTTGCCGTCGGTGTTCTCTTCAAGAGGGCGGCTCCCGCAGGCGCCCCATTCCCACAGGTATGCCTGGTCCTCCATGCCAGCGATCGCGGGAGCGTCTGCACTGCCGCCGGTCTTGCCAGCGTCGGCGCCCTCCGCGGATGACAACGGGGCAGAGCCGCCGGGGTGAATCGCGGCGAGCGCGACAACGGCGGCCACTCCTACTCCTGCCGTCGCATTGGCTGCCGCGCGCAGGCGCCGGCCGCGCTGAATGCGCCGCGCGGCTCCCGCCACGGAGACAGTGGCGTGATCGATGGGGGCGCGGTCAGCCAGCCCCCGGAGGGAGTCAGACAACCTGGTCATCGGATCTTCCTTTCGTGGTCGGTCACGGCAAGCTCTTCGCTGAACGCATGGTCCGCGTCGTCGAGATTGCCGAGCCGAAGTTCAAGTGCGCGCATGCCATCAGAGAGGTAGCGCTTGACGGAGCCGGGAGCGAGGCCGAGTTGAGCGGCGATGTCTGGCACCGTGAGGTCATCGAAGAAGCGGAGCACGACGCATGCCCTCACCCGCGGTGGAAGGTCGCCCAGAGCCGTCGCCACGTCGGCCGAGAGGTCCGAGAAGGGCGTCGTTGACTCCACCTCAACCGGTGGACGGAACAAGTGCTGAACGCGTTGCCACCGCTGCTGGCGGCGGTAGTGGTCGACGTACAAGGTGGCGATCGCGCGGCGCACATACGCCTCGGACTTGGCCTGGCTGAGACCAGCGCGGGGCCGTGAGAACGTCTTGACGAGCGCGTCCTGAACGAGGTCTTGAGCAAGAGAGGTATCGCCGCAGACCACGTAGGCGTAGCCCAGCAGCGCCTTCTCGCGCTCGCGGACGAGACGTTCCATCTCGTGAAGCCATTCGGCCATCAGTCCTCCCAGTGGCTGGTCACCATCTCGACGCCCAGGGGACGTGAAACGTTGGGTCGGTTCCCACGCCCGCCCGTCCTCTAGACTCGCGGGGTACTTTGTGGCGCGCAACGGAGCGCGCCACACTCGTCAAGGAGGACGAATGCACAAGGCCTCTGTCTCCGGCCTCACGCTTGGTACCCCGAGCGTCGTCATTGTTGTTGTCATCGGAGTGGTGGCGGCCGCCGCACTCCTGCTCTCGTGGACGCTACGCCAACAGGTTTTGCGCGCCAACGAGGGCTCGTCAAAGATGCAAGAGATTGCCCAAGCCGTTCAAGAAGGTGCACAGGCATTCCTCAACCGCCAAATGCGTACCCTCATTCTGTTTGCGGCAATCGTCTTTGGACTGCTGTTCCTGTTGCCAGGTGACACGGGAGTGCGCATTGGGCGCTCCGTGTTCTTCCTTGTCGGTGCGTTCTGCTCGGCATCGATCGGCTACATGGGGATGTGGCTTGCGGTGCGCGCGAACGTGCGGGTCGCTCACGCCGCCACGGAGGCCGACGGTCGGGCAAAGGGTGCACGTATCGCATTCCGCACGGGTGGTGCGGTTGGCATGGGCGTGGTGGGTCAGGGTCTCGCCGGCGCCGCAGCCGTCGTCTTCATCTTCCGCGACAACGCCCCAGCGGTTCTCGAGGGCTTTGGCTTTGGCGCCGCTCTCCTCGCGATGTTCATGCGCGTGGGTGGCGGCATCTTCACCAAAGCGGCCGACGTCGGCGCTGACTTGGTGGGCAAGGTCGAGAATCACATCCCTGAAGACGATCCGCGCAATGCCGCGACAATCGCCGACAACGTGGGCGACAACGTGGGTGACTGCGCTGGCATGGCCGCTGACCTCTTCGAGTCCTACGCGGTGACCTTGGTCGCCGCCCTCATCCTTGGCAAGGTCGCCTTCGGTGAAGAGGGACTCGTGTTCCCGCTCATCGTCACCGCGATCGGCGCTTTCACCGCCGCGCTCGGCGTCTTCATCACTCGCATCCGGGGTAACGAGCCCGGACTCAAGGCCATCAACCGTGGCTTCTACATCTCGGCTGCGCTCGGCGCGGTCGTGTCCGCCGTGGCGGCCTGGATCTACCTGCCGGGCTCGTTCGCCGACTTCAACGGATCCAAGCTTGCCGACGTCACGCGTGACCCGCGACTCATGGCAACAGTGGCCGTCATCGTCGGCATCGGCCTCGCCGGTCTCATTCTGTGGCTCACCGGTTACTTCACGGACACGGGCGCCAAGCCCACTCAACGTGTGGCGCGCACGTCGCTCACCGGTCCGGCAACCGTTGTGCTCTCCGGCATCGGCGTTGGCCTCGAGTCTGCTGTGTACACCGCCACCGTCATCGCCGGCGCGATTGTCGTCCTGTTCTTTGTCGCAGGCGGATCAGTGTGGCTTGCGTTGTTCCTTGTCGCGCTTGCCGGTTGCGGTCTGCTCACCACGGTGGGCGTCATCGTGGCGATGGACACCTTTGGCCCGGTGAGCGACAACGCTCAAGGCATTGCTGAGATGTCGGGCGAAGTGGACGAGGAGGCGGCACGGACGCTGACCGATCTCGACGCCGTGGGCAACACGACGAAGGCGATCACCAAGGGAATCGCCATCGCGACGGCGGTGCTCGCGGCAACTGCGCTCTACGGTTCGTACACCGACGCGGTGAGCGAGGCGCTCGCGAACGCTTCGAACGCGGTCGCCGACTTCAGCTACGAGGTGGTCAACCCACTCACGCTCGTGGGCGTCATCGCGGGTGGAGCGACAGTGTTCTTGTTCGCTGGTCTCGCAATTGACGCGGTCACCCGGGCCGCAGGTGCCATCGTCTTCGAGGTGCGCCGCCAGTTCCGCGAAATGCCAGGCATCATGACCGGCAAGCAGCGCCCGGACTACGGGCGCGTGGTCGACATCTGCACGCGTGACTCGCTCCGTGAACTCGCTACCCCAGGCCTGCTGGCCGCGATGGCGCCGGTATTCATCGGCTTCTCGCTCGGTGTCGGTGCGCTCGCTGGGTTCTTGGCGGGTGCGATCGGCACGGGCGTGCTGATGGCAGTGTTCCTCGCCAACTCCGGTGGATCATGGGACAACGCGAAGAAGATCCTTGAAGACGGTCAATATGGCGGCAAGAACTCGCCCGCCCACGAGGCCACGGTCATCGGCGACACGATCGGCGACCCTTTCAAGGACACGGCAGGTCCGGCCATCAACCCGCTGCTCAAGGTGATGAACCTTGTCGCCTTGCTCATCGCGCCCGCGATTGTCACGCTCTCCTACGGTGACGACGCCAACCCCTGGTTGCGGTGGGGAATCGCGATCGCCGCCGCTGCAGTGGCGGTCTTTGCGGTGGCGCGCGCGTCGGGCCGTTCGCATGCAGGCGGCGTGGAGAACGAGGCCGACGAGGTCGCGGCGGCCAAGCACCCACGCAAGGAGGAAGACGACGCGCACGAAGTGAGCGTCGCCTAGCGGTTGCGGGTGCGGTTGCAGTTGCGGGGGGGGGGGGGGGGGTGGGGACGCGCC
>JAEYOR010000003.1 GCA_023411615.1 Actinomycetes bacterium | reverse complement strand
CAACCTTGTCGGTCGAGACCTCAAGCAACGGCTCGTCGGCAGCAACCGTGTCGCCCACGGACTTCAGCCAACGGGTGACCGTGCCCTCAGTGACCGACTCGCCCAGTGCGGGAAGAGTGACGTCAGTGCTCATGGTGGACTGTCTCCTTGGTCTCAGTCGTGCGCGTGCAGCGGCTTGCCTGCGAGGGCCAGGTGGGCCTCTCCCAGTGCCTCGTTCTGCGTGGGGTGTGCGTGAATGAGGGGGGCGACATCCTCGGGGTGTGCCTCCCAATTG
The DNA here is from genome assembly GCA_023411615.1 of Actinomycetes bacterium. Classification (GTDB taxonomy): domain Bacteria; phylum Actinomycetota; class Actinomycetes; order Actinomycetales; family Demequinaceae; genus Demequina. The sequence continues at coordinate 12,413 of JAEYOR010000003.1, read as the reverse complement.
ACGATGAGCTGAGCTTCACCGATCTGCTCGCCGACGCGTGCGCCGAGCATGTGGACGCCCACCACGGGGCCGTCGACCACGCGGACCAGTTTGATGAAGCCCTGGGTGCCAAGGATCTGGCTCTTGCCATTGCCTCCCAGGTTGTACTCGAGCGCGACCACCTTGTCGGCGCCGTGAAGCTCCTTAGCCTTCGCCTCGGTAAGGCCCACGGACGCCACCTCGGGGTTGCAGTACGTGACGCGCGGGATATTGGCCTCGACGATCGGCTGGGGGCTGAGACCCGCGATCTGCTCAGCGACAAAGATGCCCTGCTGGAAGCCGCGATGTGCAAGTTGCAGACCGGGGACGATGTCGCCCACCGCGTAGATGTTGCCGACGCCGGTGTGGAGTCGCTCGTCAGTCAGCACAAAGCCGCGGTCAACACGGATGCCCTGGTCCTCATAACCCAGACCCGCAGTGCGCGGGCCGCGCCCCACTGCGACGAGCAAGACGTCTGCCTCGAGAGTCGTGCCGTCTTCAAGAGTGACCACCACGCCCGCGTCGGACTGGGTGACGCCCTGGAAGCGGGCGCCGAGCTTGAAGTCGATCCCGCTCTTGCGGAAGGCACGCTCAAGGCCCTTGCTCAACGACTCGTCTTCATTGGGGACGAGGTGAGGCAAGCCCTCGACAATGGTGACCTTGCTGCCAAACGAGTTCCATACGGAGGCGAACTCAACACCGATGACGCCGCCACCGAGAACAATCGCGGTGCGGGGGACCCAGTCGAGCGCCAAAGCTTGATCGGACGTAATGACGCGGCCGCTGATCTCGAGGCCCGGCAACGTGCGGGCGTAGGAACCGGAAGCGAGGACGATGTTCTTGCCCGTGTAACGCTCTCCGCGCACCTCGATTGCGTCAGGACCGACGAGAGTGCCATGGCCCTCGATTACCGTCACCTTGCGAGACTTCACCAGGCCCTGGAGTCCCTTATAGAGACGATCGATGACGCCCTGCTTGTACGTATTGACGGTCGCCATGTCGACACCGTTGAAAGTGGTCTGGACACCGATTGACGGGCCATGCTTGGCCTCGTCAGCAACCTCGGCCGCGTGAAGCAGCGCCTTGGTAGGGATACAGCCGTTGTGGAGGCACGTGCCACCCACCTTCGACTCTTCGACAAGGCCAACGGTGAGGCCAAGCTGCGAGGCGCGCAGCGCGGCGGAGTATCCGCCGGAGCCGCCGCCGAGGATGAGGACATCAAACGAGCGGGGGTTGGACTCGGTCACGAGGTCATATCTCCTTGTAAGGACGGGACTGTACCCATCTTGCCATTTGTGCCGGTCAGTGCGAACCGCACCGCCCATGGTTACCCTAGACAACATGAGCTTCCTGGCACGTTTATTCCGGCGAGGCTCCGCCTCGCCCGCACCCACCGGCACCACTTCGCGGCAGGCGCAGATGGCGACCATGAGTCACTTCCGTCAGTTCGTGAGCGAGCGCGCAGGCTGCGAGGCCTTTATCGAGCCTGCTACACGTGTCACACAGACAACGATGGTGATCGTGGCGGACACGGGGGAGTGGACCCGGCGCAAAGTGCCGGACGAGACGGCCGCGCGCAAGGTCGCCAAAGAGCTCAATATTCCGGTCTTTGACGTCAACCTTTCTGGCTACCCGTCGCGGATGCGCGAATGGAATGAGAAGCACCGCCAGCGGTAAGGACGTTGAATCCGGTCACCGCATAAGCAAAGGCCCCGACGCGCACGTCGGGGCCTTTGCTGTGTTCGGCATGTATTTCTTACACCCCAGCGCGGCTCTCCAAGAACTGGAAGAGAGTGCGCACACCAGCACCGGTACCACCAGGCACTGTGTAGCCATAGGCCCCACCCTCGTTGAATGCGGGACGCGCGATATCGAGATGAGCCCATGGAGTAGTGCCGACAAACTCCTTGAGGAACCACGCGGCGGACAGCATGCCGCCGCCATTCGGGTCACCGATGTTGCGAATATCCGCCACCTTCGAGTCGATCGACTCACGTAGGTGTTCGGGCAACGGCATCGGCCACATCTCTTCATTGACGGAGGTGGCCGCGGCGATGACCTCGGTGCGAACATCCTCATCGCCCATGACCCCCGACGTGCGCGTACCAAGCGCAAGTCCTTGTGCGCCAGTGAGTGTCGCGATGTCGAGCACCACGTCCGGGTGTTCCTCGATCGCACGCGCAAGACCGTCTGCCAAGACCAATCGACCTTCGGCATCCGTATTGAGCACCTCCACGGTCTTGCCGCTGTAGGTGCGCAGCACGTCAGAGGGACGCTGAGCGGTGCCGGAGGGCATGTTCTCGGCGAGGCACAGCCATCCGACCACGTTGATCGGCAGCTTGGCGCGGGCCGCCGCGAGAACAACATGCATGACGGCTGCCGCACCGGACATGTCCGACTTCATCGTCTCCATCGACTTCGATGGCTTGAGCGAGATTCCGCCCGTGTCAAAGGTGATGCCCTTGCCGACGAGTGCAATGGTCTGCGCAGCGTCGGCGCCTTTCCATTCGATGCGGACGAGGCGCGGCAACCGAGACGAGCCCATGCCAACGCCGAGGATGCCGCCAAATCCCTGCTCCGCGAGCTGTTCCGGCTCCCATACCCGCACATCGCAGCCATACTGCTGGCCGTAGCCGGTGGCCGTATCGGCGAAGGATGCCGGGAAAAGGTCGAGGGGTGGAGTGTTGACGAGGTCGCGCGTTCCCGCGACGGCACCGGCGATGATCTTTGCGCGTTCGATTGCATCCTCGGAAGCACCGGCGATGAGCCAGTCGGTGAACACCTGCTCTTGCTCGTCGTCTCCAGTTGACTTGTAATCCGTGAAGACATACGAACCGAGCAGAGCGCCTTCGGCGATCGCGCTATAGCTCGTGTCGTTCGACGCGGGAAGCGCGACGACCACTGTGCCGGGCTTCTTGCCGCACGCTCGAGACGCCGCGCCAGCAGCGAACCGCAGGTCGCCATCGCTGCCGCTGCCGATGCCAACGAGCACGATTCGACGTGCCGCTGTGGGACCGCCGGGAAGCACGGCCGTAGAGCCGAGTTTGCCGCTTGCTTCCAGGTCTGACGCCGTCGTGGCAAGCGCGTCACGCACGTCGGCAGGCAGTTGGGGGTGGTCAACAGGGGCGCCCGTGCTGTCCACGCCCAGGATGAGGGCGTCACAAGCGACGGTCGATACGACGTCGGCAAGGGTATTGAGAGTGGTCATGGTCCCAAGGCTAGCCCGATAGGTTGGGGCCGTGTACGCCGTTTTCTTTCGTCAGGTGATCCTGAGAATGAGCACCGAGCGTGCTCACCATGTTGCAGTTGCCGCCTTCCGGTGGGCTTGGCCGTTTATGGTGATCGCGCGGTGGCTGCGACTCATGCCACCTGCACCCAGTTCGGTTGGCGTCAGCGCGCTTGGATTGCACTTCTCGTCACCGCTTGGGGTTGCTGCGGGTCTCGACAAAGACGCCCAAGCGGTGAAGGGATTGATGGCGGCCGGCTTTGGGCATGTCGAGGTGGGCACCGTCACTCCACGTCCACAGCCCGGAAATGAACTGCCACGCGCCTGGCGAGAACTCGACGTGCGGGGACTTCGCAATCGCATGGGTTTCAACAACGATGGCGCCGACGCTGCCGCACGGCGGCTTGCACGGTTGCGATCTTCCCGTCGCGGCAAGAAGGCAATCATTGGCATCAACATCGGCAAGAACAAGGTGACGACGCCAGAGGACGCCGCTCTCGATTACGCGTACTGTGCTCGCGTTCTCGCTCCCTACGCCGACTTCCTCGTCGTGAATGTCTCGTCGCCCAACACTCCGGGTCTGCGGGACTTGCAGTCCGTTGCGGCGCTGCGGCCGATTCTCGAGCATGCGCGTGCGGGTGCTGACGAAGGATCTCCTGGTAAGCGAGTGCCGCTGCTCGTCAAGATCGCCCCGGACCTCGCGGACGGCGATATCGACGCGGTGGCGGACCTTGCGGTTGAACTCGGGCTCGATGGGATCGTTGCGACGAACACGACAATCAATCACGATCGGGGCCCAGGTGGGCTATCCGGCCCCCCGCTTCGCGAGCGGGCGCGCGAGGTCATCTCCCGCCTTCGCGCGACCGTAGGGCCAGACATGTGTCTCATTGGCGTCGGCGGTGTGACGACTGCCGACGACGTACGCGCGATGCTTGACGCGGGTGCCACCTTGGTGCAGGTCTACACGGCACTTGTGTACGAGGGGCCGTTCCTTCCGTCGCGGCTGAGTCGTTCTCTGGCGGTGCTCACCCCGCGCGTGTGAGTGGAATCACATGATGTGGGGGGAACCAAACCGGCTGAGAGGCCGTTAGGGAAGGTGTACGCACCTGCCAGGCGTACAAGCATTGTTTTCTCCTTTGAAGCACAAAGCCCCCGGCGACCCTCAGGTGCCGGGGGCTTTGTGCTCTATGCCGCTATGAGGGGCGCTGCTTGGGCATCCCCTCGAGGGTCTTGGCGGGGTCACGCACAATGGCATCTCCGAGCACGTCGTCGATGCGCGCCATCAATTCCGCAGGGATTGTCACGCCCGATGCCTTGACGTTCTCCGAGATCTGCTCGGGCCGCGAAGCGCCGATGATCGCCGCGGCCACATTGTCGTTCTGAAGCACCCAGGCGACCGCGAGCTGCGCCATGGTGAGGTCAAGCTCATCGGCAATGGGCTGGAGCTTCTGAACGCGCTCAAGCAAGTCATCCTGCATGAGACGCTGAATGAAGCTCGCACCACTTTTGGTGTCGGTGGCACGCGAGCCGGCCGGAGGCGGCTGGCCCGGCTTGTACTTACCAGTGAGGACGCCTTGGGCGACGGGGGACCAGACGATCTGCCCAAGTCCGCATTCTTTGGACGCCGGGATGACCTCGTCCTCGATCACCCGCCACAGCATCGAGTACTGCGGCTGCGAGGAGATGAGGTGGAAGCCAAGGTCCTTGGCGTAGCGAGCGCCTTCACGGATCTGATCGGCAGTCCACTCACTCACGCCGATGTACAGCGCTTTGCCCTGGCGAACGATGTCTGCGAAAGCGAGCATCGTCTCTTCGAGTGGTGTCTCGATGTCGTAGCGATGGGCCTGGTACAGGTCCACGTAGTCGGTCTGCAGCCGCTTGAGGGAGCCGTTGATCGACTCCATGATGTGCTTGCGCGACAGCCCGGAGTCGTTGGGGCCCCCTGGTCCCGTAGTCCAGAAGACCTTCGTGAAGATCTCGAGGCTCTCACGGCGCTCACCCTTGAGGGCCTCTCCGAGCACGGTCTCGGCACGCGTGTTCGCGTATGTGTCGGCCGTGTCGAATGAGGTGATGCCAGCGTCGAGCGCCGCGCGAACGCAGGCGGTGGCCTGGTCATTTTCTACCTGGGAACCGTGGGTGATCCAGTTTCCGTAGGTGAGTTCAGTGATCTTGAGACCTGAATTTCCGAGATAGCGGTAAGCAACCATGGCTCCACACTAACCCCACATCGGCCCCGAGCCGAAACGTTTCGATACACCGCAACCCGGTGTCTGTGTCTCACGTGCGGAGCGCACCGAGGTTGCCGGCCTAGACCGGGAAGTCGCCCCGCTTGGTGACGGGACGGGGGACGCGAAGCCGGCGAATGTTGAGCATCCGCGCCGTGGCATACAGACGCCAACCGCGTCGCAAACCTTGGTCGCCGAGCTTGTCGACGAGCAGCCTCTTCAACTGGCGCTGAGCCCAGATCGTTTCCCCCACGGTGATCAGGACAAGGACGTAGAAGCCGAGCACGATGAGGCCGCCAGTGTTGGGATCGCCATTGAACAACAGCGACACCATGACAAAGACGATGGCAACGGGAAGCAAGAACTCGCCAAGCCCGGTACGTGCATCGATGTACTGGCGGATGAGTTTGCGGTCGGGCCCTTTGTGCTCGGCGGGCATATAGCGCTCGTCGCCCGTCATCAGCGCGTTCTGCTCTTTCATGCGGCGTTCGCGCACCTGCGCTTGGCGCACCTTTCGGTCCGCCTTCGGATCGACGATGAAGGGGCGCTTGCGCTGCGCCTCTTGTTCCTTGCGCTTCGGGGTGGGACGTCCCTTGCCGCCCGGCTCCTCAATTGCGGGAAGCGCCGTCTCATTGTGCTTGGCCATCATTGCCTTTCATCCGGGGCGAGCGTGCCCACGTCAATCCTTCTCAGGGGCAGGAGCGGGGAGTGCAAGCATTCTGTCGAGTGCCACCCGTGCCTCGTGCTGCGTCTGACGGTCCACGACGATGCGGTTGGGCACCTGCCCGGCGACAAGCGACTCAAGAACCCACACGAGATGTGGCAGATCAATCCGGTTCATGGTCGAGCAAAAGCACACGGTGTCTTCAAGGAAGTGCACGGGCTTGTCGGGGTGGCGGTTCGCGAGACGTCGCACAAGGTTGAGTTCGGTGCCGATTCCCCAGGATGTACCAGGTGCGGCATCCGCAATCGTCTTGATGATGTATTCCGTCGAGCCGACGAAATCGGCATCCTTCACGACCTCATGTTGGCATTCGGGGTGGACGAGGATATTGATCCCAGGAACGCGCTCACGGAGGGCATCGACGTTGGCCTTGCGGAAGCGCCCGTGAACGGAGCAATGGCCCTTCCACAGAATGATGCGCGCCGCTGCAAGCGCCTCTGCGCTATTGCCGCCAAGCGGCTTGCGGGGATCCCAGACCACACAGTCATCGAGACTCAGGCCCAATTTCTCCACCGCAGTGTTGCGACCCAAGTGCTGGTCAGGCAAGAACATCACCTTGCCGGTCCCGCCAACGCCGCCCACCTGGTCAAACGCCCACCGCATCGCGGTCTCTGCGTTCGATGACGTGCAGACCGCGCCGCGGTTACGTCCACAGAAGGCCTTGATGGCCGCGGTCGAGTTCATGTACGTCAGCGGCACGGTGATGTCGGCAAGGCCAATCTCGGCGAGCTGTGCCCATGCATCCTCAACCTGGCTGATCCCCGCCATGTCCGCCATCGAGCAGCCAGCGGCCATATCCGGCAGAATCACGGCTTGGTCGTCATTGGTGAGAATGTCTGCCGACTCCGCCATGAAGTGGACGCCGCAGAACACGATGAACTCGGCTTCCGGGCGCGCGGCGGCATCGCGGGCAAGCTTGAACGAGTCACCGGTCACGTCCGCAAACTGGATGACCTCGTCACGTTGATAGTGGTGGCCGAGGATGAAGACACGATCTCCGAGGGCTTCCTTCGCGGCGTGGGCGCGCGCAACGAGCGTCGGATCTGACTGAACGGGGAGGTCTCCAGGACAATCAACGCCGCGTTCCGACAACGGGTCGGTGCGCTGCCCGAGCAGCAGCAGCGCGGGTGATGCGGCTGGCTCCGTAAAGGTCTCGGTCATACGCCCATTGTTCCACGCGTGGTCCATCCCCGAACCCGACGGCCTCCGTTGACGCGCTACCTCCACAGACCCTTCACACTTAGGTGCATGCGGATGGCGTGGTACGTGCAGTCATGGCCGGGTGGTCTTGACCCGGTGGCAGCAGCGGCTGAGGTGACGGCAACAGCACGAGAGGTGGCACCGGATGTCACGATCTCCATACACGCGCTAGGGGATGGCGGGCCTCGCACTGCGCACGTGTGGGCCACCGCCCAGCGCGAACACGTGGGTGGAGCCGACGTCGTTCGCCGCAATGGTGCCGCCTGGTTGATGCCAGCGCTCGCTGCCACGCGATGGGATCCCGTCGGCTTGTCGACCGCCCTCATCGGGCTCGCTGCAGATGCCGCAGAGGGCGACAGGGTCGTTGTTGCGGTGGGCGACATCCCTCCCGCCGGCGATGCCGCCGCATTGTGGGGTCCCTCGGTTGAGGCCCTTCGTCATGCTCTCAAGCCGCTCGACATTCTTGCGCTCGTCACCGCCGAGCGACCTCTGCTGGGCTTCCATGGCATGAGCGCTGCTCTTCTTGAGGGCAGGGAAGGAGACCCAGCGCTGGCGTCGGCCGCGCAAGCGCAAGAAGAACGGTGGACCAGGCTCGCGCAGCACGCCGACGCTGTGGCGGCCGTCCCCACGCTCATGGGCCCCGCTCGTGCTTCTGATGTGCCGGGAACGGGGGCGGCGGGCGGTCTCGCCTATGCGCTTCACGTCGCCGGTGCACGTCTTGTTCCAGCGTTTCCCGTCCTCGTCGGCGAAACCGAGCGGGGCGACGTCGAGAACGGCAACGGCGCGGAGATCGCGGTTGTCGTGACCGAAGCCCTCACCCCCCGGACCGTGGATCATGGCTTGGCGACCGCCGTGAGCGCCCACGTTGCCTCTCGGGGCATCCCAACCGTCACATTGTCCGAGACGCTCCACGTGGGCAAGCGAGACCTCATGGCTGCCGGAGTCGCCGCGGCGCACACCTCCGCTGCAGGTGCAGAAGGGTTGCGCGAAGGCGTGCGCCGCGTAATCCAGACATGGGCGCGCACTTAGCGTGCGAAGGAATCATCGCTCGCCGTAGGACGTTGGGTGGTTCCAAAGGCGCGATGGGAGTCGTACCCTAGAAGACATCACGCTAATTAAAGGAGGCGCGTATGACGGAAACTGTGACCGACGTTCCCACGCACGGCGTGGTGGTGACTGACGCCGCCGCCGCCAAGGTGAAGAGCCTCCTGGCCCAGGAAGGTCGTGACGACCTCCGCCTGCGCCTCGCGGTTCAGCCGGGCGGTTGCTCGGGTTTGATCTACCAGTTGTATTTCGACGAGCGGACGCTCGAAGGCGACGCGGTTCGCGACTTCGACGGCGTTCAGGTAGTCATCGACAAGATGTCGGTGCCGTACCTTGCCGGTGCGACCATCGACTTCGCTGACACCATCGAGAAGCAAGGGTTCACGATCGACAACCCGAACGCAGGCAGTTCCTGCGCATGCGGCGACTCGTTCAGCTGATCTCACTCAGCTTTCAAGACGGACGGTGAGGGCCCAGGCCCCACCGTCCGTTTGCTTTTCCCCCACAAAGGCGTGGCCGGTCATGCGGGCCCAGGCCGGGACGTCGAGGCGGGCTGCCACATCGGTAGCGAGAACGGTGATGGTTGTGCCAGCGCCGCGAGTGCGTGCCTCTTTTGCCAGCATGATGATCGGCACGGGGCAGGCCGTACCCGTCGCGTCAACCACAGCGTCGGCGTCGATGCTCATGAGTGAGTTGGGGGAGCGCCAAGCCGGGTGCGAATCCGGTCGAGAGCGGGAGGGAGTTCTTTCAAGAACGCCTCGATATCGCCGTCGGTCACCGTCGGCGGAAGGGACAAGCGCACATTTCCGTGGGTGAGGGCGCCCACGGCTGCGAGCACGCGGGAGGGCTCAAGTGTGCCGGTCGCGCACGCAGATCCAGAGCCAATGGCGAATCCGGCGCGGTCAAGTTCCGACACGAGTGCCTCACCGTCCGCGTAGAGACAAGAGAATGTGAGCACGTGGGGGAGCCGTTCGTGTGGATCGCCCACGAGGTCAATGCCGTCAATCGTTGACACTCCTTCACGGACTGTGTCAACAAGACGGCGCAAGTGAGCATCCGTTGCGGAGCGCTGTTCCTCTCGCTCCTGGAGTGCCACCGCTGCGGCAAGCGCCAGTGCGACGTTCACCCCACCGGGTGCAAAACCACCTCGCCCAGCCCACGCGGGCAACCAGCGGGTCCGCGGCGTCGTCGCAATGAAGGCGATGCCGGCCGGCCCACCCCAGTCGGCCGCGTGGCCCACGAGGGCGTCCCACCGGCCTGGCGGATCAATATGGCCGATGCTTGCCGTCGCGTCGACGAGCAGCGGGACGCCGGCCGCATCGGTGAGGTCCGCGATGCGGTCGAGGCGCTGTACCGTCCCGATTTCTTGATTCGCGTGCTGGATGGCGGCAATGGCAACGCCGGGAATGGCGAGCGCAGTCTCAAGGGCATCGGTATCGATGTGTCCTTCGGCTTGCGTGGGGATCGTCTCGATCGCATCGCCAAAGCAGCTGTGCGCTGCATCGATGAGCGCGTCGCGTTCCGTGGCGCCCACCACCATCCTGTCCGAGCCGCGTCGCGACGCCGCCATTCCAGCGACAATGCGCTCAAATGCGAGGTGCGGGGTCGGGAGGAAGTGAAGATGTTCGGGGCGGGCGCCGATGGCGTCGGCGATCGCCTCCCGGGAACCTTCGAGAAGAGCGCGAGAACGCCGCGACTCCGTGTGAAGGCGATCGGGATCAGCCCAGCCGTCGGCGATTCCGGCGACTAGGGCGTCGGCGACACGCCGAGAGATCGGCTGAGACCCGCCAGCATCGAGGTAGACCCGGGACCTTTGCATGTCAAAACGGTATCGCGCGTTAGTATGCAGGGGTGGCTACCTTGTCCCCTGTAGCGTCCCGCGGCCTGCGCACTGTCGCCCTGGTCGCCGGAGCATCGTCCCTGCTCGTTGGCTGTGCTGGCCAGGCAAAACCTAATGGTTTGCCCTCGGAACCCGGCATTACGAACCACACGGGTCGCATCATCGACTTGTGGGATTACTCGTGGATCGCCGCTCTTGCCGTCGGAGCGGTGACATGGGCACTCATCCTGTGGTGCGTCGCCGTCTATCGCAAGCGCAAGGGCGACGAGAAGATCCCCGAGCAGACCCGCGCGCACGTGCCGCTTGAACTGATGTACGTGATGGTTCCGCTCATCATGGTCGCGGCGCTGTTCCGGTGGACCGTGGTGGACACCGCCGCCGTCACTGACACGTCCGGAGATCCTGATATCCGCATCCAGATGATTGGCAAGCAGTGGGCTTGGGACATCAATTATCTCGACGACGAGGTGTACACGTCTGGCGTCCAGGCTCGCCTGACGGGTGAGCCTGGGGTTGAAGAGACGCTCACCACCTTGTACTTGCCGGTCGGGGAGCTCGTCGACATTCAACTCAACTCTCGCGACGTCATCCACTCTTTCTGGGTCCCCGCCTTCCTCAACAAGCTCGACATGTTTCCCGGGCGCACTAACCACATGCAGTTCATCCCGCAAGTGGAAGGCACGTACCAGGGCAAATGCGCTGAACTGTGCGGTGAGTACCACGCATCGATGCTGTTCAACGTGAAGGTCGTCGACCGCGAGGAGTACGACGCCTACATCGAAAGTCTTCGTGAGCAGGGCAACGTCGGTTCGATTGGACTCGAGTACAGCCGCCTGCCAAACGCCGCGCACAACACCGGCGAGGAGGGTTAACCATGGCAACGGTGGCTTATGAGGCCCACGGCACTGTTGAGTCGGCGCCTGCATTGACACGCCGGCGCTCTGGCTCCGCTGTCGTCAAGTGGATCACGTCAACAGACCACAAGACGATCGGCTACATGTAGCTCATCACGTCCTTCGTGTGGTTCATTATCGGCGGCGTGATGGCCCTGGTCATTCGTGCAGAACTGTTCGAACCGGGCATCCAGGTGGTGCAGTCTCCCGAGCAGTACAACCAGCTCTTCACGATGCACGGCACCATCATGCTGCTCATGTTCGCGACGCCGCTCTTCGCCGGCTTTGCGAACGTCATCATGCCGTTGCAGATCGGTGCTCCGGATGTCGCGTTCCCGCGTCTCAACATGCTCGCATACTGGTTCTACCTCTTCGGTGGCCTCATCGCCGTTGCGGGCTTCTTTACGCCTCAGGGTGCGGCGTCGTTCGGATGGTTCGCTTACGCGCCACTGTCGAACACGGCATACAGCCCCGGCGTCGGTGGAAACCTGTGGGTCTTTGGCCTTGCCCTCGCCGGCTTTGGCACGATCCTCGGTGCGGTGAACTTCATCACGACCATCGTCACGATGCGCGCGCCCGGTATGACGATGTTCCGGATGCCGATCTTTGTGTGGAACACGCTGGTGACGTCAATCCTCGTCATCATCGCCTTCCCGCCGCTGGCGGCAGCCTTGTTCGGCCTTGGTGCTGACCGCGTTCTCGACGCGCAGATCTTCAACCCCGAATTCGGTGGAGCGGTGCTTTACCAGCACCTGTTCTGGTTCTTCGGACACCCCGAGGTGTACATCATCGCGTTGCCGTTCTTCGGCATCGTCACAGAGATCCTGCCGGTCTTCTCCCGCAAACCTTTGTTCGGCTACCACGGCCTTGTGTACGCGACGGTGGCAATCGCCGCCTTGTCCGTGTCGGTGTGGGCACACCACATGTACGTGACGGGCGCCGTCCTCTTGCCGTTCTTCGCGTTCATGACAATGCTCATCGCGGTGCCTACTGGTGTGAAGTTCTTCAACTGGATTGGCACGATGTGGCGGGGCAAGATCGTGATGGCGACCCCAATGCTGTGGTCCGTCGGATTCTTGGTCACGTTCCTCTTCGGTGGACTTACCGGCATCATCTTGGCGTCGCCCGTACTCGACTTCATCGTGTCTGACTCGTACTTTGTGGTCGCTCACTTCCACTACGTCGTGTTTGGCACAGTCGTGTTAGGCAAGTTAGGGGGCGTGTTTTTTTTGTGGGCCCAATT
>JAEYOR010000067.1 GCA_023411615.1 Actinomycetes bacterium | reverse complement strand
GGCGACGGTCACTGCTTGGGAGGCGGAACTCGCGATCTCTTGCACGGATGCGCTCATCTGCTCAACGGCAGCGGCAGCGGTTTGGGCGCCTTCCGATGTGTTCGATGCCTGCAACGTCAACTGCGTCATCAACATCTCGAGGTTGTCACCCAGTTGGATGAGTCGCGTCGCGGTCGTTGTCGAGAAGTCGCGGAGGTTGGTGTCAAAGGACACGTCGTCCCAGACGACGCAAAAGCCCTGCTGGACCCCAGCGTCGTCAACCACCGCCGAAATCGTCGTGCGCAGTCTCACACGTCCGGAGGTGAAAAAGTACTCGAACGGTAATTGCGATGGGTCTCGCAGCGCCGCCTCCATACGTGCCGGGTCCTCGTAGAAGCTCGCAAGCGACGCGCCGATGGGGCTGTCGGTGGTCGGGGCGCCGTCGTTCTGCATTGCATTGGTCACTTTGGCAAGCATTCGCAGTGATGCCTTGTTCGCATAGGTAAGAGTGAGGTCCATATCCGCGATGAAGACTGCAGCGGACAGCGATTCGAGCAGCGCGCTGGTCGAAACGGAACGTGGCAACACCGTTGCCGAGCCCTGTGGTGCGCGACGGGCGGCGAGCAATGCCATGGCAGACCTTTCTATCGAGACTCTCGCGCACCCCATCGGCTCCGGGGTGCCCTCAGTGAGGATTTGCGTGGCGTGTCGATCGCGCGTGTCCGCTCGAGAAAGTCTGGACTTTCCGCTTTATCCCGTGGGTGAGAGATCGCTAGAATGAACGGCGGTCCGCATCCGGGCCATCCCCCTCAATGAAACGAGTCCCCCGCATGCCCTTGCGCTCAGATCTGCGCAACGTTGCCATCGTCGCCCACGTCGACCACGGCAAGACCACCCTCGTCGACGCCATGTTGTGGCAGGGGGGAGCGTTCGGAGAACATGCGCATGTCAACGAACGCGCCATGGACTCAGGTGACCTTGAGCGCGAAAAGGGGATCACGATCCTCGCCAAGAACACCGCGATTCGCTACACAGGTTCCACACACGGCCCGGATGAGGTGACGATCAACGTCATTGACACCCCGGGTCACGCGGACTTCGGCGGGGAAGTAGAGCGCGGCCTGTCGATGGTCGATGGCGTTGTTCTTCTGGTCGACGCTTCAGAAGGGCCTTTGCCGCAGACTCGGTTTGTCTTGCGCAAAGCCCTTGCCGCGCACCTGCCGGTCATCATCGTCGTCAACAAGGTGGATCGGCCGGACTCGCGTATTGCGGAAGTTGTCGAGGAGACGCATGACCTCCTCCTCTCTCTCGCCTCGGACCTCCACGCGGAAGTGCCGGACCTGGACGTCGACGCCTTGCTTGAGGTGCCAGTCGTCTACGCGTCAGCGAAAGCGGGACGCGCCTCGCTCACGCAACCTCCGGACGGCACCCTGCCGGACAGCGCCGACCTTCGCCCACTCTTCGAAGTGATCATGGAACGTGTTCCCGCTCCTACCTACGACGAGTCCGCGCCCCTGCAAGCACATGTCACCAACCTCGACGCATCGCCCTTCCTTGGACGCCTCGCCCTGCTCCGCGTCTACAACGGCCGTATCCGTAAGGGCCAGCAGGTCGCATGGGCACGTCATGATGGCTCCATCAAGCAGGTGAAGATCACCGAGTTGCTCACCACCATTGGTCTTGAGCGGGTGCCCGCCGAGGACGCCGGTCCGGGTGACATCGTTGCCGTCGCGGGCATTGAGGACATCACCATTGGTGAAACGCTTACGGACCTCGACAACCCGCAGGCGCTCCCGCTCATCGCTGTCGACGACCCTGCCATCTCGATGACGATCGGCATCAACACGTCGCCACTTGCAGGCAGGGTCAAGGGCGCCAAGGTGACGGCTCGTCAGGTGAAGGACCGCCTCGACAAGGAACTCATTGGCAACGTGTCGATTCGCGTGTTGCCCACCGAGCGCCCCGATGCGTGGGAGGTCCAAGGACGCGGTGAACTTGCACTCGCGATCTTGGTGGAGCAGATGCGTCGTGAGGGGTTCGAGCTCACAGTGGGCAAACCGCAAGTTGTCACCAAGGACGTTGACGGCAAGGTTCACGAGCCCATGGAGCACATGACCATCGACGTGCCCGAGGAGCACTTGGGTGCGGTCACGCAACTCATGGCCGCCCGCAAGGGCCGCATGGAGTCAATGTCAAACCACGGCACGGGCTGGGTGCGGATGGAGTTCATCGTCCCTGCTCGTGGCCTCATCGGGTTCCGCTCGACCTTCCTTACCGAGACGCGAGGCACTGGAATCGCGTCCTCGATCTCGCATGGCTACGAGGCCTGGTGTGGACCAATCGTCTACCGCACGTCAGGTTCGCTCGTTGCGGACCGCTCGGGCGTCGTGACACCCAATGCCCTCATGGACCTTTCCGCTCGTGGCACCTTCTTTGTGGGGCCCACGGAGGATGTCTATGAAGGCATGGTGGTCGGTGAGAACAACCGTGCCGAAGACATGGATGTCAACATCACTAAAGAGAAGAAGCTCAACAACATTCGCTCCTCCACGGGTGAAGAACTTGAGCGTCTCACGCCGCCGCGCCGCCTCACTCTCGAAGAGTCGCTTGAGTTTGCCTCGGATGACGAATGCGTGGAAGTGACGCCTGAGAACGTGCGAATTCGCAAGGTAGTCCTCGAACAGACGGCACGTGGCCGTGCGGCGGCGCGCGCAAAGCGCCAAAATGCCGCACAGTGAGTCGACGGGACCTCCGCTGCTCCGTCACTTAGCATGGTCACCATGTTGAGACGGGCCGTGGGATTGATTGCGCTCACCATGGCAGGGGCCGTGGTGGCCACGATCGGCTCAGGCGGATACCGATCGATGGGTTATCTCGGCGTGGTCTTCGCTCTCATCCTCGTCGGCGCCGCCGGCTTGTTCGCGAAGGCGTGGCAAGGCTGGGCAGGCTTTGCTAGTTACGCCGCAGCGTGGGTGCTGGCAACATTCTTCTTCGCTCAGCGGGGCCCAGGCGGCTCGGTTCTCATTCCCGCGGACGATCTGAAGGCCTCGCTGTGGGTCTATGGCGGAGCCGTCGTGATGGCACTCGTCGCCGCAATACCGCCTTACGTGTTGGTTGGCCGGGATGTCGCGTCGTAGGAGCCTCGAGGCGGCCGACGCTACGGCTCGCTTGGCACGCGCCCGCTCCAGGGCCGATTTCCGTCGCGTATCGCGTCGCTTTGCGCCGTCGCCCGCCGCGCTTGCGAGGCCGCGCACGCGCATCGTTCCGGACCCGGCACCTCTTGCGATGCCGCCAATGCCGCCCGTGTCTCGCGCCGAAATGCCGGTCGACTTTGATCTCGCCGACATCATTCGGCCACTTGACGATCCCGGGCCGCATATTGATGTGGAGGTGGCGAAGTCAGAGCCGGAGCCGGAGCCGGAACCCGAGCCCGAGCCCGAGCCTGAGCCTGAGCCGGAACCTGAGCCCGAGCCTCGTCCACGCCGTAAGGGCGCCAGATCACGCGTCGCCATTGCACTGACGATCGCGGTGGTCGCCTCGGCTTACGTGGGCGCCCAGGCGTGGGCTGCGCAGCGGGTTGCGGACGGTGTCACAGTGCTCGGTGTCGATCTGAGCGGGATGTCGAAGGCTCAAGCCGAGAGCGCCCTCATCCAACTTGGGGCCGACCTTGAGGCCGCCCCGCTCGAACTCAATGCTGCGGCGTTCACGTATTCAGTGGCGCCGTCGGAAGCGGGACTTGCTCTCGACGTCGATGCGACCGCTTCCAAGGTTGTCGGCTTCACTCTGGACCCGGCGCGGCTCCTCGCCCGCATTCAAGGTGGGAGCGCGGTGGAGCCAGCAGTGACGGTTGATCGCGGAGCCTTTGTCGCGGCCATTGATAAGGCCGTGGCGGAGCTCAACAGTGAGAAGTCCGAGGCGGACGTCCACATTGCGAACGCGCGAGTTGTCGCCAAAGGCGGCGACCCCCTCATCGACGTCGACGCAACGGCCACGGCCGATGCGGTCCTCGCGGCATGGCCACACACGAGTGTCATTGAGGTGGTGGCGCACATCGATCAGCCCGATGTCACTCGCGCCCAGGCAGAGGCCTTTGCCAGCCTCATGAATGGCCGCGAATTCGCGGAGCCGATTCGCTTGCTCAGTTCGAATCGAGACGTGGAGCTTGCGGCGGCGAGGTGGGCGGCGCACGCGCGCGTTGTCGATGTGGACGGCACTCTCACCCTCGACGTCGATGGTGAGGCGTTGGCGCAAGAGCTTCTTGAGGAGTTTCCCGACCTCAATAACGAGGCCCGGGGTGCGTCGGTCAGCTTCGACGATGCACACCAGCTCGTTGTGGATGCGGGGTCGCCGGGTCGCATCGTGGACGCGGAGGCACTCGGCGATGCCGTTCTCGACGCCGCAAGCCGTCCTAGCCGCGCCGTCCTGATGCCGTACGAGATCACCGATCCCGTTCCGGTGGTGGCCGGGCTTGACGTGACCGACTTCAAAGAGAAGGTCTCGTCCTTTGACACCCCTCTCACCAACGAGCGAATCCGCACGCTCAACCTCATCCATGCGGCAAGCAAGGTGAGGGGCACCATCCTGTTGCCGGGAGACACCTTCGATCTCACTGAGGTGCTGAGCCCCATCACGCGTGAAGGCGGCTACTACAGCGCGGGCGTCATCACCAATGGTGTCCACACGGAGGCGATCGGCGGTGGGCTCAGCCAGATGGCGACCACCTCGTACAACGCGGCGTACTTCGCTGGCTTTGACATCCTCAAGCACCGCCAACACTCCGTATGGCTGCCGCGTTACCCCGCAGGACGTGAATCCACCATTTACGTGGGGCAGATCAACATGGTGTTCAAGAACGACACGCCGTATGCCGCGGTCATGAACTCCTATGTCGAGAACGGTCGGCTCTACGTTGAGGTCTGGTCGACCCCGTACTACACGGTCAATACGTGGGCCTCTCCCAAGACAAACGTGAGGGCCGCAGGCACTCAACACGTCGCAGGCGACCACTGTGTGCCCTCTGCGGCGGGCCAGGCAGGCTTCACCATCACGAACTACCGTCAAGTGTTCCTCGGCGAGGAACTCGTCAAGGATGAAGCCGACACGTGGACGTACCGTCCCGACCACGCGATCGTGTGCGATTAGGGGCGCATCGGGCGCCCGTGCGCGGCGCTAGTATGTGCGTTATCCCCATGAACGACCTCAAGGAGCCATCGTGACGTACGTCATCGCCTTGCCCTGTGTAGACGTGAAAGACAAGGCATGCATTGACGAGTGTCCCGTTGACTGTATCTACGAGGGCGAGCGCATGCTCTACATCCACCCCGATGAGTGTGTGGACTGTGGTGCATGTGAGCCCGTATGCCCCGTCGAGGCGATCTACTACGAGGACGACGTCCCGGACAAGTGGGCCGACTACTACAACGCGAACGTCGAGTTCTTCTCAGAAATCGGCTCGCCGGGCGGTGCGGCAAAGATGGGCTTGATCGCCCACGATCACGACCTCATCAAGTCGCTGCCGCCGCAGAACGCCGAGTAGGCGAGGACGTGGGGCTGCACGGCTCTGCTCTACCCGACTTTCCCTGGGACTCGCTCGGGCCTTTTCGCGAGCGTGCCGGGCAGCATCCAGACGGTGTGATCGACCTGTCGGTGGGAACTCCTGTCGACCCGACGCCCACCATCGTTGCCGACGCTCTGCGAGCTGCCGCGAACGCACCTGGCTACCCGCAGACATACGGAACGGTGCAGTTACGTGAAGCCGTGGCGGCGTGGTTTGAGCGCAGGCGCCATGCCCCCGGCGTTGACCCCGCAGGAGTCTTGCCGACGGTGGGCTCCAAGGAGTTTGTCGCGCTGCTTCCCTCGATGGTTGGCTTGGGCGCCGGTGACATTGTGGTCCACCCCCGCGCGGCGTATCCCACGTATGACGTGGGCGCCCGCTTGGCTGGTGCAACGCCCCTTCCGGCCGAAGCCGTGGCTGAGTGGCGCGGCAACGCGGCGGTGAAGCTCGTCTGGGTGAATTCGCCGTCCAACCCCACTGGCGCCGTCCAGGGGTATGAGGAGTTACGCGAGATAGTGCGGGCTGCGCGCGAGGTGGGGGCGATTGTCGCCTCGGACGAGTGCTATGCCGAGTTGGCATGGACCGAGCCGTGGGTGACAAGCGGGGTCCCGTCAATTCTCGACCCGCGCGTGTGCGAGGGCAGTCACGAAGGCCTCCTTGCGGTGTACTCGCTGTCCAAGCAGTCAAACCTTGCCGGCTACCGTGCCGCGTTCGCCGCAGGTGACGTGCGCGTCATTTCATCGCTGCTCGAGCTGCGCAAGCATGCAGGCTTCATGGTGCCGTGGCCCGTCCAGGAGGCAACGCGCATCGCGCTGACGGACGACGACCATGTGGTGGTCCAACGAGCTCGCTATGGGGAGCGTCGGGCCGTGCTTGCTTCCGCATTGACGGCGGCGGGGTTTACGATCGATGCTTCCGATGCCGGCTTGTATTTATGGTCGACGCGCGGTGACGGGGCGTGGGACGCGATCGCATGGCTTGCTGATCGGGGGATAGTGGCCGCCCCCGGCACGTTCTACGGCGAAGCGGGGGCTCGCCACGTGCGCATTGCGTTGACCGCATCGGACATAGATATTGCACGAGCGGCTCAGCGGCTCGTCAACAGAAAGTAAACTTGGCCCCAAGCGGCGTCCCGTGGCAAAGTGGCCGGGGTGCTTCAAAGGAGGAGACATGACCCAGGAGACGGGCGCTCGACTGACGTTTGACGGCACCACCACCGAGTTGCCACTCGAGCGAGCGACGATCGGCAACGACGGGGTGTCGGTCGCCAGCCTCCTGCATGACACGGGCCTTGTCACCGTTGATCCAGGCTTCATGAACACGGCGTCATGCGAGTCCGCCATCACGTACATCGATGGCGACAACGGCATCCTGCGCTACCGCGGGTATCCGATCGAGCAGCTCGCCGAGAACTCCACCTTCCTTGAGGTCGCGTACCTGCTCATCCATGGTGAGTTGCCCACCACGGATCAGCTCACTGCGTTCAACAACCGGGTCGCGCGACACATGCACGTCCACGAGGGCATCAAGACCTTCCTCAATGCGTTCCCCCGCAGTGCGCACCCGATGGCGGTGCTCGCGGGTGCGACGAGCGCGCTGTCCACCTTCTACCCCGAGTCGGTTGGCCGGGGCGAGTACGAGATCGAGTTGGCGACCGTTCAGCTTCTCGCCAAGACCGCCGTGGTCATCGCGTACCTGCAGCGCCGCGTCACCGGGGGCGAGTTGATCGAACCTCGCCCAGGTGGCCACTACGTTGACGAATTCATGCGGATCGCATTCTCGGGTCCCGACGGTGAACTCGATATCGACCCCACCGTGCGCCGTGCCCTCGACCTGCTCCTCATCCTCCACGCCGATCACGAACAGAACTGTTCGACGTCAACGGTGCGCATCGTCGGATCTTCGCAGGCGAATATCTATGCCTCAGTCTCCGCAGGCATCGGCGCTCTCTCTGGACCCCTCCATGGCGGTGCGAACGAGGCGGCGCTGCGGATGTTCGATCAGATCAAGGAGTCCGGCGACACGATCGAGCAATTCGTCGCGAAGGTGAAGGACCGCGCGGAAGGCGCGCGACTCATGGGATTCGGGCACCGCGTCTACAAGTCCTACGACCCGCGCGGCGCCGTGGTGAAGAAGGTGGCGGATAGCGTCCTCGACCAGTTGGGAGGCAATAACGAGACCTTCGACATGGCCAAGCGACTCGAAGAGATCGCCCTGAGTGACGAGTACTTCATTGAGCGCAAGCTTTACCCCAACGTCGACTTCTACACCGGCCTTTTGTATTCAGCGATGAAGTTCCCCGTGCAGATGTTCACACCGCTCTTTGCGCTTGGCCGCATGCCCGGATGGATCGCCCACTACCGCGAGATGATGCACGACCCTCGCACCAAGATTGGCAGGCCGCGCCAGATTTACACCGGTGAGGTGGAGCGCGTATACGTCCCGATCGACGAGCGCTGAGCCTTATCGACGAGCGCTGAGTCTTCGCGCTAGCCCGTCGTCACTGAGACGCGCACGCCGCGGTAATCCGCAAACTGCTCAGGCGGGTCTTCAGTTCGCCACGTACCCGATCGCTCCCAGCGCACGCCGGATCGATCCACCCACGCTGCCGACGTGGTGGACGCCGTCGAGATGGCCCACGCCTGCAGCGCACGCACGGACTCATCCGAATCGTCGAGAGGTTTCACTCCCAGTTCCATGCTCGTCGAATCCTGACCGAGCACCTCGACGCTGTACGAAGGGCCAAGGTCGGCGCGCAGGCGGGCCGCGAAACCCTCGGCAGTACGCGGCGGCGCCGTATTGACGACACACGTGACCACGGCGTCGGCATCACCGGTGAATGCTCGCGCCCACGCGCGGGCCTCATCTTCGTGATCCCCATACGCGTCAGGAAACCCCGAGCGCTGCACAGCCTGGGCTGCGTCCGTCACACGCATGCTTTCCCAGCCGTCGACCTTCTCGAGCGCGGCGTAGAAGGTGTTCGTCGAGTAATAGGGGTCCTGAATCTCCTCCGGAGTGCCCCAGCCTTGAGACGGGCGTTGCTGGAACAGGCCAAGAGAGTCTCGGTCGCCCCAATCGAGGTTGCGCAGGCCGGATTCTTGAATCGCGGTCGCGAGACCCACCGTCATGCCGTTCAGCCCGTAACCGCGTTGGAACGCGACACCGCTGATGAGCGCGGCGTTGTTGGCGGACTCGAGCGGCAGTTCGTATGTGAGCGCCTGATCCACCGTGACGTAACAGCGCTCGCGTTCGGGAACGGGGGTGTCGTCGCGAAGGAAGTCGGGGCCCCACAGCACGGCGGCGGCGCCGACGCCCACAAAGGCGACTGCGGCGATGGCCGCGCTGGTCCTTCTCATCAGTTTGCGTGCAGAGCGGCGTTGAGTTCGACGCCTGCCCCTTCTCGCGCGACCACTTCAATGGCCCCCGTGACGGAATTGCGGCGGAACAGGAGGCCGTTCTTGCCGGAGAGTTCGCGCGCCTTCACCACTACAGGCTCACCAGCGTCGTTCTTCTGACCAACGAGCACCACTTTGGAACCGGCAGTGACGTAGAGGCCTGACTCAACGATGCAGTCATCACCGAGGGGAATGCCAAGGCCGGCGTTGGCGCCAAGGAGCGAGCGCTCACCGATCGAAATTACTTCCTTGCCACCGCCGGACAGCGTTCCCATGATTGAGGCGCCGCCGCCGATGTCAGAGCCATTGCCAACGGTGACCCCAGCCGAAATTCTGCCTTCGACCATCGACGTGCCGAGTGTGCCCGCGTTGTAGTTGATGAAGCCCTCGTGCATGACGGTGGTGCCTTCGGCCACATGGGCGCCGAGGCGCACGCGGTCAGCGTCGGCAATGCGCACGCCGGACGGCACCACGTAGTCCACCATCCGTGGGAACTTGTCGATGCCGTACACAGTGAGGTGCTTCCCAAACGCGCGGAAGCGCGCCCGGGTCAGCTCAAAGCCCTCAACAGCGCACGGTCCAGCCGACGTCCACACGACGTTGGGGAGGATCCCGAAGATCCCATCAAGGTTGACGCCATGCGGCTTCACGAGGCGGTGGGACAAGAGATGGAGGCGAAGGTAGGCGTCCGGAACGGTCTCGGGAGCGTCGTCCGTGTCAATCTCAATGAGAAGCAGCTCGGTGCTCGTGTGACGCAGCTCGTCGGATTGCACCGCCGCCTCGAGCTGCCGCGGTGGGTTGGGCGTTGCGGGTGCTTCGCCGAGAGCGGGGGAGGGGTACCAGGTGTCGAGGACGTTGCCGCTTCCATCGAGCGTCGCAAGTCCGTATCCGTGCGCCTTCATGGCCCAAAGCCTACGACGGCGAGCCTCCTATCATTGCCCTATGGAAGAGCCCTGGTCGGCGGAGAACGACGCAGTCCCACCGCCACCGCGCAGGGACGCGCCGATTCCGCCGCCGTGGTACCGCGAGGTTGCTCCCACCCCATTGAGTGAGAAAGCGCATGAGGAAGCGCGACGCGCGGTCCAGATCTGGCGCATCGCAGGCCTCGTCGTGGCCGTGTTCCTGGTCGTGTATGCAGTGAATGTGATTCGCGCGTATGTGGCGCTCTCGGAGGAGAACCGCTTTGAGATCACCTTCGCTGCGTTTTACGCGGCGTTGATCCAGATCGCTGGGTGGTGGTTCGTCAGTTGGGCCATGACCCGCCGATAGGATCGGCTCATGGCTTTGAGCGTGGTCCCGGGCGCGCCCGTCGAGGATCTCGCGCGGGCACTCATCGACATCCCATCCGTATCTGGGGATGAGCGCGCAATCGCCGACGCTGTGGAAGCGGTCTTGCGCGGTTGCGCTCACCTCGACGTCACTCGCTTGGGCGACGCAATCATCGCGCGGACCAACGCGGGCAGGTCTGAGCGCGTCATCGTGGCCGGGCACCTTGACACCGTTCCGGTGAAGGACAACCTGCCGTCGCGTCTGTCTGCGGATGGTCGCGACATCATCGGGCGCGGTGCGGTCGACATGAAAAGTGGCGTTGCTGTGCAACTCCAACTCGCCGTGGAGCTGAGCGCACCGGTGCGTGACGTCACGTGGGTCTTCTATGACCACGAAGAAGTTGATGCCGCACTGAACGGACTTGGCCGGATTGCACGCGAACGCCCTGAGCTTCTCGCCGCTGACTTCGCCATCCTCGGCGAACCGACCGAGGGCGTGATCGAGGGTGGGTGCAACGGCACCTTGCGCTGCGATGTGACGATCCACGGTGTGGCGGCGCACTCCGCGAGAGCCTGGAAGGGCACAAACGCTGTCCACGCGGCGGCGCCGTTGCTCGAGCTGCTCGCCCACGACGAACCGCGCGTGGCGGAAGTCGATGGGCTCGTGTACCGCGAGGGACTCAACGCGGTGCGCATCTCGGGCGGCATCGCGGGCAACGTCATCCCCGATCAATGCACCGTCACGTTGAACTTCCGTTTCGCGCCTGACAACACGATTGAGCACGCGAAGGCGAGGGTCGAGGCGGTGGTGGCCGACGCTCTTGCCCCCGCAGTCGGTGCCGGTCGCGCCACCTTGTACACAGTGACATGGACAGACGAGTCCTCAGGTGCTCGCCCGGGTCTTGATGCCCCGCTCGCACAGGATTTTGTGCGGGCAGTGGCCGCGACCGGCGCTGGCGAGCCTCGCGCCAAGCTTGGCTGGACGGACGTGGCGCGTTTTGGTGCCATGGGGATCCCCGCCGTGAACTATGGGCCCGGAGACCCTGAACGAGCGCACGCGTCGGGCGATGAGGAAAGGTGTCCAATTGATCAGATCAAGCGGTGCCACGCAGCTCTAGCGGCGTGGCTCGGTGGCGCCTAGCGCCGCAGCCTCTCGAGGAGGAAAGATGCGCGATTACCGTCGCGGCCCCGTGCTCTTGCGCGGCAAGAACGTGCCGTCTACCACCACGTCCGGACGGCTCTTGCAACCCCAGCAGGGCCACGCCTGGCTCCACGAGGACCCATGGCGCGTGCTGCGCATTCAGTCCGAGTTTGTTGAGGGCTTTGGAGCTCTTGCGGCGCTTGGGCCCGCCATCTCGGTGTTCGGTTCAGCTAGGTCAAAGCCGGGCAGTTGGGAGTATGAGGCGGCGGTCGCGATTGCCGCCAAGCTGGTCGAGGCAGAGTTTGCCGTCATCACCGGGGGTGGCCCCGGTGTCATGGAAGCGGCCAACAAGGGCGCACATGAAGCGGGCGGCGTCTCCGTCGGGCTTGGGATTGAGTTGCCCTTTGAGCAAGGGCTCAATGAATACGTCAACCTGGGCCTTGAGTTTCGCTACTTCTTCGCTCGCAAGACGATGTTCGTCAAGTACGCCCAAGGTTTCATTGTGCTTCCCGGCGGATTCGGCACCTTCGATGAACTCTTTGAGGCGCTCACTCTTGTCCAGACGCGCACCATCACCCGTTTCCCCGTGGTTCTCTTTGGCCATGCCTATTGGGATGGCCTCGTCACGTGGTTGCGCGATTCGGCGGCGGCGGGCGGGATGATCTCGCCAACGGACCTTGACCTCATCACCGTCACGGACGATGTTGATGAGGCGGTTGAGCATGTTCAGAAGGAACTCGCTCCGATCCCGCCGCGCGAGTAGCATTCCGCGTCGGACAGCCGCGGCTGTCATCACCGGAGACCGTCGCGTAGAATAGGGACGGCGCCATGGAGCGCCACTCGTTCGGCACAAGGAGTTCTCCAGCATGGCTGCTATGAAGCCCCGTACCGGTGACGGCCCTATGGAGGTCGTGAAGGAGGGTCGCGGCTATGTGATGCGCGTACCCCTCGAGGGCGGTGGCCGCCTGGTGGTGGAAATCAACGCTGACGAGGTGAAGGAACTGGGCGACGCCCTTCTCGGCGCGCTTCCGTAATCGACACTCTCGCTTAGTTTGCGGTCATCACTGTGAGCACGCCGTCACCGACAGTGAGCAGGCTCGTCCTCACGTCATCACGCTGGCGCACGATCCGCAATGCCTCACGTACAGCCGTGGTCTCGGGGTCACGTTGAGCGGGGTCAGCGACACGGCCGCGCGCGAGGGCATGTGCCATGACGATGAGACCGCCAGGTCGGGTAATCCGCAAGGCATGCTCCATGTACGCGGCGAACTCTGAGCGTCGGCCATCGATGAGCACAATGTCGTAACCGCCATCGGTGAGCCGCGGGAGCACATCGAGAGCACGGCCCGTGATGAGACGGGTCCGCTCAGGCGGGAAGCCGCCCGAGGCGAACACTTTGCGTGCCGCCTTATGGTGCTCGGCTTCCACATCGATCGTCGTGAGGACGCCACCCGGCTCCATTGCCCGCAAGAGATAGAGGCCGGACACGCCCACGCCGGTTCCGATCTCCACCAGGTTGCGTGCGCGCACTGCAGCCGCGAGCGTCCCGATACACGCGCACGTCGCAGCAGAAAGCGGCTGGACCCCGAATTGGTCCGCCGCATCGCGAGCGGCGAGCAGCGCGTCGTCCTCGCGAACGAAGTCGTCCGCAAATGCCGCGATTGCCGCGTCGATGCTCATGAGGCCTCCTGGTCTGATGCTATCTGCACCACATTCGCGGGTCCGTATGGCTCGCGCATGGGAACATAGAGGGGCGATAGGTCGTTACCGACACGTGAAGGAGGCCGACGCATGAGCACCACACCGGCGCCGACCGCCGAGTCCGTTGAGGACCTTACGTGGCAGAACATCGTTGAGCAGCACGCATCTCGTGTGTACCGCTTGGCCTACCACCTCACGGGAAATCAGCACGACGCAGAGGACCTCACGCAGGACGTCTTCGTCCGCGTCTTCAACTCGCTGTCCCAATACAAGCCCGGCACCTTTGAAGGTTGGTTGCACCGCATCACCACCAACCTGTTCCTGGACCGCATGCGCCGCAAGGCGCGCATTCGCTTTGACTTCATGGCCGATGACGACGCTGGGGTCGCAACGTCCGATAGTTTCGACCGCGACGAGCGCTCGGGCCAGCCGGAAGATGCCTTCGACATGTCACATCTTGGTGCCGACATCATCGAGGCGCTAGCCGACCTGCCGCCCGAGTACCGCGCAGCAGTGGTGTTGAGCGATATCGAAGGCCTTTCCTACGAAGAGATCGCCACAACACTCGGCATCAAGCTCGGCACCGTGCGGTCCCGTCTCTCGCGTGCCCGCGCGCGTCTGCGCGAGTCGCTCGCCCACCATGCGCCCACGCGAGGCGGGCTGTGAAAGCCCGCCACCTGGGGGATGCGGTTCACGATCTGCTCGACGGCAGGCTCCGTGGAGATCGCGCCTATGCGGCGATGGCGCACCTGGGCGAATGTGAAGAGTGCGCGGCACGCTTCCATCAGTTGCGTGCGGCTCGCGATGCCCTCAACAGTTCCCAGGCCGGCATCGATATGCGTTTCGCGCAGCGCCTTCTTGACCGTGACCGAATCGCGGAGATCGCGGCCCATGAGGACGTTCGCAAGGCGCGTGTGGTGCGCCGCCGCAGGCGTGCACCGCTGGTGATAGCAGCGTCGGCCGTGCTCATCCTCGCCTCCGCCGTGGTGACGGCCGCATGGCACGCGGGTGAACCCGACCAGGTGAGCCTGGAGTTCGCCCAACCCCGCGACACGGCTGTGCCCGTCGCATACGTCGACACCCAGGGCATGCGCGGCGGTGAGCTGCGGTCGTGGATCCATCCAGATTTCGCCTCGTCCCCCCTCATTCCGGTGGACGCGCAAGTGGTGCAACGGCGCAACGGTCAGCAGGTGCTTGTCGCGCGCATTCTTTCCGGCATGACCGACATCACGGTGGTGCAGCAGCACGGCAGGCTAAATGACGACCTCGTCGGCCAGCTCGCGGTGACGGACGTGAGCGGGGAAGAACTGTACGTCCTGAACGATGGCCCCACAGCGTCGGTCGTGTGGCAGACAGGCGATGTGGTCATCGCGTTGTCGTGTGAGTGCGCACTCGCGCAACTCACTGAAGTGGCGGGGGAGTTCCCGTCGGCAGAAGAGCCGGGCTTTGTGGAGCGCGTCTCCGAGGGCTTTGAAGCGCTTGCCGACACCCTGTTGGACTAGGAGTAGGCATGTCCCAATTTGCGTCCCCTGAGGAGCCTGTGCGTCCAACGTCGGACGCCGGGGCAGTTCGCACGGACGACGGCACGTCACCGCCGGACGCCGCGACGCCCGAGGGTTTGCCCGAGTCGCCGACCGAGACCGGGGGCCGCGACGACCTCTTTGGTCCGCCGGCTCCCTCGGACGACGCCGACGCTGCCTACATTGTTCCCTCGCCGTTGCCTCGTCCCCCCGTGCACCCGCGTCCGCGCGCCCGCACGGTCGCCGCGATCGCTGGCATGTCCTTGTTACTCGGCCTTGCAGGTGGTGTGGGCGGCGCGGCCGCGTGGCAGGAGTGGGGTCCCGCAGACAGCAACGGCGGCACGCCGGTGTCCTTGCCGCAGCCCGTCGGCACGGGAGGAGACGCCCCAGCTGAAGGATCAATCCCCGCAGTCGCGGCGGCGGTTCTGCCCTCCGTGGTGCAAATCCAAACGGCCACGGAGAGCGGCGCGTCGACCGGCTCTGGGCTCATCATTCGAGAAGACGGGTACATTCTCACAAATAACCACGTGGTCGAAGGCGCCGACACAATCGATCGGGTGCTCTTCAGCGACGGAGAGGTCCGGACCGCAACGGTTATTGGCACCTCGCCTGATTACGACCTCGCGGTCATCAAGGTGGATGCGAGTGGCCTCACACCGCTTGTCCTCGGCGATTCCGACGCGATGGTGGTAGGCGAAGAGGTTGTCGCGGTTGGCTCGCCACTGGGTCTCGATGCGACAGTCACCTCGGGCATCGTCTCCGCTGTCAATCGACCGGTCACCACGGGTCAAGCGGACGGCACCCCCGCGTACATGGCCGCAATCCAGACCGACGCCGCGATCAATCCCGGCAACTCCGGAGGGCCGCTTCTCAACATGAAGGCCGAGGTGATCGGCATCAACAGCGCGATCGCAGCGCTTCCGGGCGCCACGCGCTCGAGTGGAGCAGGATCGGTCGGCCTGGGCTTCGCGATCCCGTCCAACCAAGCGCGACGGGTTGCCGAGGAGCTCATCGCTACTGGGAGTGCTCGAGTGCCCGCCATCGGCGCTCAGCTTGACCGCACCTATCAAGGCAAGGGTGTGCGGATTGCCGATTCCTCGCAGTTCGACAATGGCGGTGTGGGCATCGTCAAGGGCTCGCCTGCGGACGTTGCCGGCATGAAGGAAGGCGACGTCATCACGCGAATTGATGGCGTGCCAGTTGCCGAGTCGAACACCGCCGTGGTCATCATCCGCTCGCATGCACCGGGTGACACGATGACCTTCACCGTGGACCGGGACGGCAAAGAACTTGATTTCACGGTCACGCTTGGTGTTCTGGGTGACCTTGATTTCGCGGATGGCACCGTAGATGACGGAGTGGCGCCAGAGCCGTCACAATAGGGGCGTGATGGACATCAACGGATCCGAATTCCTCATCATCGCGGTGATCGCGGTGATTCTGGTGGGTCCCGAGAGACTGCCTGAGTATGTGCGGGGGCTGCGCGCGCTCGTGCGACGAGTTCGCGGCATCGTCGCGGACGGTCAGCAGGCGCTTCGCGAAGAGTGGGGCGCTGACGTCAATTGGGATGCGCTCGACCCTCGCCAATACGACCCTCGCCGGATCGTGCGCGACGCCTTGTTCGATGACGACATGACTCCCGCCACGGGCACGGCCTCTGTGGCCGCCGTCGCCTCGGGAAAAGCGGGGACTGGTGTGCTCGGAACCCGTCGCGAGCGGCGATCATCACAACCTTCGGGTGCGGAGCCCGTCACGGGCGGCACCCCCTTTGACCCGGAAGCCACCTGAGCCACGTCCGCGAAGCGGGCAAGCGGTGCGCCGAGAGTTTGGAACAATGTGCGCATGACTCAGCGCGTTTTCTCGGGCATGCAGCCCACATCGGATTCTCTTCACCTAGGCAACTACTTGGGCGCGCTGACCCAGTGGGTCGCCTTGCAGGACACGCACGACGCGATCTATTGCGTAGTGGACCTGCACGCACTCACCGTGGGACCCGATCCCGTGGAGCTCGCACGCCGCACCCGGATCACCGCGGCTCAGTACCTTGCCGCGGGGGTAGATCCAGACCGGTCGGTGCTCTTTGTGCAGTCGCACGTGCCGCAACACGCGGAACTCGCGTGGGTGCTCGCCACCTTCACCGGGATGGGCGAGGCCGCGCGCATGACGCAGTTCAAAGACAAGTCCGCGAAGGTGGGCGAGTCCGGCACCAACGTGGGTCTCTTCACGTACCCGATTCTCATGGCAGCGGACATCCTGCTTTATGACACCCACGTGGTGCCGGTGGGCGAAGACCAGCGCCAGCACCTTGAGCTGTCTCGCAACCTTGCTCAGCGACTCAACGCACGTCTCGGCGAGGGCGCGGCTGTGGTGCCAGAGCCGCATATTGTCAAAGAGGTCGCAAAGATCTATGACCTTCAGGACCCGACCGCCAAGATGTCGAAGTCCGCATCGAGCCCCGCGGGGATCATCGACATCCTCGATGATCCCAAGACGATTGCGAAGCGCATCAAGTCCGCAGTGACCGATACCGACACCGTCATCGCCTTTGACCCGGAGAAGAAGGCGGGAATCTCAAACCTCCTCACCATTTATTCGGCGTTCACCGGAAAGTCCGTTGCCGACATCGTTGCTGCGTATGAGGGGAAAATGTACGGGCACCTCAAGGTGGACCTTGCTGAGATTGTGGTCGAGGGTCTCACGCCGCTGCGTGAGCGCGCCTTGGAATGGATCGAGTCCCCGGAGCGGTTGGACACGGTGTTGGCCGAGGGAGCACACAAGGCGGCCGCGATTGCGCACGTCACCTTGGAGCGCATCTACGACCGGCTGGGGTTGGTTCGGCCCCAGCGATAACCCGGGGAGGCGCGATGGCGAGAAGGCCGACGAGGTGGAGCCGTGCCACCAAGCGGGTGAGCTCACTCATTAAGTCCTTCCAGGCTCGGTACAAATCAACCCGCGTCGGGAAGACATTGCGCCGCTTTGGCGGTCATAACGGCAACGTTCTCGCCGCTGGCATCGCGTATTACTCCCTTGCGTCGATTGCCGCCGGTCTCATGCTGACGGCGACCGTCGCGTCGGCGCTCGTCTCATCACGCTCTCAATGGCGTTCGACCTTCTACGACTTCTTGGGCAATGCCATCCCAGGCGTTGTTGACTCCGGCGACGGCGAGGGTTTGATCAGTGAGAAGGACCTTGGCAGCGGTGGCATCGCGGGGGCGGTTGGAGCGGTGAGCTTCCTCATTCTGCTCAACACGGCGACCCGCTACGTGGGTGGCCTGCGCACGGGGCTCCGCACGATGCTCGGGCGCGCGTCGAGCAATCCGCTCACCGGCAAAGTGCGCGACCTCATCGCCTTGGTGTCGCTCCTTGTCATCGCCCTTATCGGTATTGCTCTCCAGGTGGGAGCTTCCCGTGCTGGCGAAAGCATCGTCGACGGCCTCGGGTGGGAGAGCGGCCAGGCGTGGGCGCTCCGAGCCGCGGCGGGGCTTGCAGGATTCGTCGCGGATGGTCTCTTTGTCGCGGTCGCGCTGTATGTATTGGGCAAAGCGCGCGTCTCGCGTCGTTTGTGGCTCGTTGTCACCGTGGTGGCGCTCATGATGTCGCTCTTGAGATTCGCGGTGAGCGCCTCTCTCGCAGGCACGAGCTCAAACCCGATCCTCGCGCCGTTTACTGCCATTATCACGATGCTCGTGTTCGTCGACCTCGTCAACCGGTTCTTGCTCCTCGGGGCCGCGTGGATGGGCACGTACGTGACCGCGCCTGAAGAAGGTGCAGACAAGATCGGCGCCGATGTCGCGACGGTGACGGTGACGAACCGTTCAGCCCGCTACCGCGACACAAAGGTGACCACCGCCAGGGTCACCGTGCGACGCTAGCGCGGCTCCGCGTGGGACGCAGCCCCGGCGTCGGGATCCTCCGCGAAGGTCCACGCCACCGTGCCGTGCGGCACAAGCCGTACAAGTTCCACACCGTCAGGTGAGGTGAGGACGAGCAGCTCATGTGTGGGCCAACCCTGTGCAACACCTGCTCCACCGATGATGGAGCGCCGGGTGGCGGTCGGGATGCCGCCCTGCTTTGTCATACGCACGCGAAAACGTGGGGCGGGCTTGATCGCGATGATGCGCACGTGGGCGAAGCCATTGGCATCGACGCGGGCGGTCGCCAGTGGCGCCAGGCCCCACGATTGCAACGCCCACAGACAATCGCCCATGGCGAGAAGTGCGCACACCGCGCCAAAGAGGTACCCGGGCACGGCAGGCACGCGGCCGGAGTTGGCGGTTGCGATCGATGTCGCGGCGATCGCAACCCACGCGAGGGTGCGGATCGTGAAAAGTCGCGCGAGGAGAGCAGGCGATGTCAATCGCGCCACTGCGGCGCCGCGCTCGGCCATCGCCTAGATCTCGCCCGTGTTGAGAGCCTTCTTGACCTCAGAGATCGCGCGCGTGACCTCGATGCCGCGCGGGCAGGCCTCCGTGCAGTTGAAGGCGGTGCGGCACTTCCACACGCCAGCCTTGTCGTTGAGGATCTCGAGACGCTCCCACTGGCCGTCATCACGGCTGTCAAAGATGAAACGGTGAGCACCCACGATGGCTTGCGGGCCAAAGTACTGGCCGTCGGTCCAGAAAACGGGGCAAGCAGTGGTGCACGCCGCGCACATGATGCACTTGGTCGTGTCGTCAAAGCGCTCGCGTTCTGCCGGCGACTGGAGCCGCTCGCGTTCGGGAGCCGGACCGGATGGCATGAGGAACGGCATGATCTCGCGGTAGGAGGCAAAGAACGGCTCCATGTCCACGATGAGATCCTTCTCCACCGGCAGGCCTGCGATGGGCTCAACGAGGATCGGCTTCGCAGGGTTGAGGTCCTTGAGGAGAGTCTTGCAAGCGAGGCGGTTGCGGGCGTTGATGCGCATGGCATCGGAGCCGCACACTCCATGGGCGCATGAGCGCCTGAATGCAAGGGAGCCGTCTTGCTCCCACTTGATCTTGTGAAGCGCATCGAGCACGCGATCAGTTGCGTGGGCCTCGATGTGGAACTCTTCCCAGTAGTCCTCACCGGCACCGTGCTCAGCGGTGCCTTCCGGATTCATGCGCTTGATACGCAGTGTCACCGTCATGGTGGGGACTTCGGCGGCGATGGGGGCGTCGTCGACAACGGACATTGTCAATACTTCCGTTCCATTGGCTTGTACTTGGTGATGGTCACCGGCTTGTAGTCGAGCCGGATCCCCTCTGCCGTGGCGTACGCCATTGTGTGCTTCAAGTACTCGTCATCGTTGCGCTCGGGGAAGTCCTCGCGGTAATGACCGCCACGGCTTTCCTTGCGGGCGAGTGCGCCTTCGATGGTGACTTCGGCGAGGTCGATGAGGAAGCCGAGCTCAATCGCCTCGAGAAGGTCCGTGTTCCACTTCTGGCCACGATCGTGGATGGCGACGTTGGAGTATCGGGACTTCACGTTGGCAACAACGCCACGCGCCTCGATGAGTGACTGCTCAGTGCGGAACACCTGGACATTGCGGTCCATCGTCTCCTGAAGTTCCTTTCGAAGAGCGGCGATGTTCTCCGTACCCGTCCCGCTTACTGTGTCCCGCAAACGCTCGACGAGCCCCCGGATGGCCGCGTCGCCATCAACGGGCGCGGCAGCGGCTTGGGCGGTTTCGAGTGCATGCTCGGCCGCAGCAATACCGGCACGACGCCCGAACACGTTGATATCAAGAAGCGAGTTGGTCCCGAGGCGGTTTGCACCATGCACCGATACGCATGCGCATTCACCGGCGGCATACAGACCGTTGACCTTGTCGGTGTTGTTGCGGAGCACCTCGCCATTGACGGTGGTGGGGATGCCACCCATCGCATAGTGGGCGGTGGGGTACACCGGCACGGGCTCGGTGTACGGCTCCACCCCCAGGTACGTGCGCGCGAACTCGGTGATGTCCGGCAACTTGGCGTCAATATGCGCCGGTTCAAGGTGCGTGAGGTCGAGCAGCACGTAGTCCTTGTGCGGGCCGCAGCCGCGACCTTCGCGCACCTCATTTGCCATGGCGCGCGCCACCATGTCGCGTGGCGCGAGGTCCTTGATGGTGGGGGCGTAGCGCTCCATGAACCGCTCGCCTTCCGAATTTCGCAGGATGCCGCCCTCACCGCGCGCCGCTTCGGATAGCAAGATCCCCAAGCCCGCAAGGCCCGTCGGGTGGAACTGGAAGAACTCCATGTCCTCGAGCGGCAGGCCCGCCCGCAACGCGATGGCCATGCCGTCACCGGTCAGGGTGTGCGCGTTCGACGTCGTCTTGAAGATCTTACCCGCGCCGCCGGTGGCGAACACCACGGACTTGGCACGGAACACGTGGATCTGACCCGTGGCGAGTTCGTAGGAGACAACGCCCGCGACCGAGACCTCTTCGCCGTCCGCCGCCTCTTGAGGGTTCTTGTCGAGGAGTAGATCCAGCACGTAATACTCGTTGTAGAACTCGACCTTCTGCTTGACGCACTGTTGGTACAGCGTCTGCAGAATCATGTGGCCCGTGCGGTCCGCTGAGTAGCAGGCGCGGCGCACCGGAGCTTGACCGTGGTCGCGTGTGTGCCCGCCAAAGCGGCGCTGGTCGATCTTGCCGTCCTCAGTGCGGTTGAACGGCAAGCCCATGTTCTCAAGGTCAAGGACAGCGTCAACCGCCTCACGGCACAGAATCTCTGCGGCGTCCTGGTCGACGAGGTAGTCGCCACCCTTGATGGTGTCGAAGACGTGCCATTCAGCGTTGTCGTCTTCCACGTTCGCGAGCGCCGCCGCCATACCGCCCTGAGCCGCACCGGTGTGAGAGCGCGTGGGGTAAAGCTTGGTGAGCACAGCCGTGCGGGCGCGCTGAGAACTCTCAAGAGCCGCACGCATGCCAGCGCCACCGGCGCCGACAATGACAACGTCGTATTCGTGTTCGGTGGTCATAGCCTTCCAAGGTCCTGACAGAGGGGGACATCGAGGTACTGCGGGTCGGTTCCCGCCGGGCACGGATCGAACGTGGTGAGAACGAGCGTGCCGAGAATGATGATGGTGACGGTGGCGAGGCCCAACGTCACATGCAAGAACATGTTGAGGCGCTTGGAATGGGCGTAATCATTGATGAGAAGGCGCATGCCGTTGAAGCCGTGAAGCATGCCGAGCCACAGCATTGCTGCCGCCCAGATCTGCCAGAGCGGGCTTGCCCACTTGCCGGCGACAAAGGCGAAGTCGATGCGGTTGATGCCATCGCCCATGACGAGATTGCCAAAAAGGTGCGTGAAGATGAGGATCATCAGGACGACGCCGGATATACGCATGAAGATCCATGACCAGCGTTCTGCCTTTTTGCGCGTGCGCCCAGACGGCAGTCGCTTGCGCGGCTCGACGAGCTCGGGAGCAGTCATCATCAACCTCCGAACACGTGGCTCAGGTGACGCGGCAAGAAGCCAGCCATCAGCAGTCCAAAGATGATGTACACGGCCCATGCGAGGCGGCGCTGGTGGCGCAACGCCCACAGAGATTGATCCACCGCGATGATGCGCAGTCCGTTGAAGGCGTGGAAGATCACTGCCGCCACGAGGCCCGCTTCTACAAGGCCAAAGATCGGTGTCTTGTACGACCCGATCACCTCGTTGTATGCCTCAGGCGACACGCGCACGAGCGAAGTATCAATGACGTGGACGACGAGATAGAAAAAGATCGCCACGCCTGTCGCGCGATGGGCGATCCAGTTCCACATACCCTCGTGTCCGCGGTAGAGCGTCGGCGTCGACGACACGGCATACTCCTCGGGATTTAAGCTCGGGTCTTCACCATCCTAGACTCAGCTCATGACCGCAATGCCGCCTGACGCTCCACCTGTTGGCGGATTCGTTGCGGTAGTGCCCGCTGGGGGAGTGGGATCACGCCTGTGGCCCTTGTCCCGTCCGGAGCGCCCCAAGTTCCTCCTCGACCTCCTGGGGGACGGGACGACGCTGTTGCAAGCGACCATCGAGAGGCTGGCTCCGCTCGCCGATCACGTCATGGTGGTGACGGGCGCTTCTCATGCCGACGCCGTGGCCGCGCAGGTGCCAGCGCTCACTCCTGCGGACATCGTGGGGGAGCCGAGCCCGCGTGACTCGATGGCGGCCATCGCACTTGCGGCGGCGCTCATCGAGGTGCGTCACGGCCCCGTCGTCATGGGCTCATTTGCTGCCGACCACGTCATTCGCAAGGTCGACGCCTTTCATGCGGCAGTCCGCGCAGCGGCGGCGTGCGCTGCGGAGGGGAAGATCGTCACGATCGGGATCACCCCCACCGGCCCCTCTGAGGCCTTTGGCTATATCGAGGCGGGAGATGCATCGCGCGGCGGCATCCATGATGTCCTCGCTTTCACCGAGAAGCCCGATGCGGAGACGGCCGAGCGGTTCATCGAGACGGGCCGGTATTTCTGGAACGCGGGCATGTTTGTCATGCGCACCGATGTGTTGCTGGGCCACCTGAAGACACTCCAGCCGGTGATCGAGTCAGGGGTACGCGAGATTGCGGCGGCGTGGGATGGCCCTGAGCGCGATGCCGTGCTCGAGCGGGTGTGGCCCGGGTTGACGCGCATTGCGATCGACCACGCCATTGCGGAGCCAGTGGCAGCTCAGGGCGGCGTGGCCGTGGTGCCAGCCGATCTCGATTGGCATGACGTGGGCGACTTCGACTCTCTTGCCGGCCTTCTCACCCCACGTTCCGATGGGATCACGGTTGTGGATCGCACCGCAGCGACGGGCCAGATCGACTCCGCCGGCGCCATCGTCATCGGCGGCGAACGGCCCGTTGTCGTCGTCGGCATCGAGGGAGCCGTGGTGGTCGACTCAGTGGACGCTCTCCTCGTCACAGTTCGCCACGCCGCGCAAGATGTGAAGAATGCCGCACACGCGCTCAATTCCGCGCGAACGTGACCTTTTCGTGGCCGAATGGAGACCTATTGGCATGCCATGCAAGCGATTGCCACGTACGATATTTGTGACGCACAGGCCTGGCGTGGAATAGGCCGAAGAAGTGAGGAAACATCTCATGAAGAACACCCTGCGCATCGGCGCTCTGGCTGCAGCAGCAGCGCTCGCGCTTGCGGCGTGCTCAAGCGCTCCCGAGGACGAGCCGACCACGTCTCAGTCTGCGGCCGAAACCACTGCCCCCGTCGAGACTGTTGACTACAAGGCCTGCATGGTCTCGGACGCTGGCGGATTTGACGACAAGTCGTTCAACCAGACCAGTTTTGAGGGCCTCCAGCAGGCTGAAGCGGACCTGGGCATCGACACCGCAACCGCTGAGTCGGCCGACGGCAACGCCTATGGCCCCAACCTTGAGGCGCTCGTGTCGAGCGACTGCGACCTCGTCATCACGGTGGGCTTCCTGCTCTCACAGGCCACGGTGGACTCCGCGAAGGCCAACCCGAACGTCAACTACGCGATCATCGACGACCTCGCTGACAACGACTTCGACGGCACCACGGACGCCCCGAACATCAAGCCGATCACCTTCGCTACCGATGAGGCTGCATTCCTCGCCGGTTACGCTTCCGCTGCGACCACCAAGACCGGTACTGTCGCCACCTTCGGTGGCATGCAGATCCCGTCGGTCACCATCTTCATGGATGGCTTCCTCTCCGGTGTGAAGTACTACAACGAAGAGAACGGCACCAACGTCAACGTGCTCGGCTGGGACGGCACCAACGGTTCGTTCACCGGTGACTTCGACGACCAGACCAAGGGTCAGTCGGTTGCTCAGGGCTTCATCGACAACGGTGCGGACATCATCATGCCCGTCGCCGGTCCCGTGGGCCTTGGTGCTGCCGCTGCAGCCCAGTCTGCTGGCGACGTGTGGATCGTTGGCGTGGACTCGGACTGGGTTCGCACCGCTGAGGAGTACGCCGACATCATTCTGACATCGGTCATCAAGAAGATGGACGTGGCCGTGTACGACGTGGTTGAGGGCGCTGCGGTTGGCGCTGGCTTCGACGCGACGCCGTATGTGGGCACTCTCGCCAACGAAGGCGTGGGCCTCGCCGACTTCTACAACGCTCCGGTGAGCGACGACGTGAAGGCAGCACTCGAGGACCTCAAGGCCGCAATCATTGCGGGTGAGATCACGCCGTAAGGCACGTCCGTCAGGACTCAATCAGCGCGAGGGGCGCGCCGCGTCGACGCGGCGC
>JAEYOR010000065.1 GCA_023411615.1 Actinomycetes bacterium | reverse complement strand
GTGTGAGGGGCTTAAGCGATCTCGCCGCGGCGACGCGTCGAGACGACCACCGCACCTGTGCCAAGAAGCACGAGTGCGGCGGCAACACCTGCAAGCCCGGTCATCTCACTGCGCTCGGTGCCGGTGGAAGCAAGCACCGCGCCGCCGCCCGCCGCAAACGCAACCGGATCCTTGACGGTCACGTTCTGGTAGCCGACGAGCCCGCTCGCGGCGTACAGGGCAATGCGGTGCTGACCCACACCGAGCTGGCCGGGCACGCGCACCGCGAAGGTGTCGACGCCAAGCACGAGCGGAGTGGAGAAGCCCACCACGTGGTAGCCATCAGCGAGGCCCGGGTAGGTGCACGAGTTGCCCGGCACCACGGTGATGTTGGTGCCGATCACCACGGTGTTGGTGGGCGTGCCATCCGCGTTGCACACGGTGATCCCACCGGCAAGCACGCCGTCGAGGTCCGTCGCGTAGGGCTCGAAGGTGATGCCGTCGAGGTACACCGATGTTGCGGAAAGGGAGCCCGCCATGCCGTCGGCCCGGAGGATGGTCGAGTACGTGATCGAGCCGCGCACGTAATCGGCGTTGGTGATCGTGTAGTCAAACGTCACCGACTCAGTGCTGGGTCCCGCCACCGTGGAGGGGAAGGCTGGCAACAATCCGGTGATGTCAGAGCTTGGCGTGTCCTCCACCGTTGCCCCCGTCAGCGGGTACGTGCCCACGTTCTGCACGGTCACCGTCACGGTGACAACCTCACCGATTGACGGGTGGCCGTCGCCATTGCTGTCAACGTACGTCGCGGACGTGTTGATGAAGCTCGGCGGCGCCACGTACTCACCTGTCGCCACAGAGGGTGCCACGGCAGTGAGCGACTTGGTCTGGCCATCCACAACGCCCTCGAACTCAATCGTCGATGCCGCATCCACGGAGCCGCGCAACTGGTCCGCCGCCGTGATGGTGTGGGTCCACCCAACGGCGCGGGCGCTGGCGGGGTGCACCGTCTGGCCAATGGCTGCGGTGTAGTCACCGGTTGTGTCACTTCCCACCACGTCGTAGGCGTCCGTGATGGTGAAGGACTGATCGGCGTCGTTGACCAACTGCACCTGGAAGTAGATGCTCTCGCCTTCTTGACCGATGCCGTCACCGTTGGAGTCGTTCAACGTGGCTGAGGTGTAGGTGAAGCCGGAGTCCATGGTGAACGTCTTCAAGAAGACGCGCTTGGTGATTCCGTGGGTGTAGGCGCCGGGGTTTCCGCTGTACACCTCCGTGGAGGGCGCGGCGCGGACTTCCCAATCGAGGTCCACATAGCCCCGCCCGACGTCGGCCGTGGTAAGCACGTACTCGTCAAATCCGGCGGCTCCCTTGGACGTGAGGTAGATCGCGGGAACAGCTGCGTTCGGAAGTGAGGCGCCCTGCGCCAACTGTGCGGTGCCTATGGAGTAACCACTGAGGCCGCCTGGCCACGAGGTCGATGTGTTGACCGAGATGTAATCGAGCACCACATTGCCGGTGTTGGTCACGCCGAACGTGTAGTCAATGACGTCGCCCGGCTGCGCGTCCCCGAGTGCCACCGGGTTGCCAAGAGCATCGTTCAGTTCGGTGGTGATACCTACATCTGCCGTGCCGTTGAGCGTCTCAGTTGGGAGCGAGTTCAGCGCGACACCTTGGTTGCCCGACCAGATGAGGGCGATCGCGGTGAATCCTGCCGACCACTGGATATTTGCCGTGGGGAACGTCACCTGACCGGCAAGGACGTCGGCGAGCGTGACGGTGTAGGGGTCGCTGGCAAGCGTGGCCGACTCACCGGGGTTGAGCATGCGCCACGAGGCGACGGTGCTGCTCCGAGGTCCGTTGTAGCCAGCGGCGTTGTAGATGCGCACGGGGTAGCCGGACGTGTTGGTGAACGTCGTCTCGTACACCACGGTGTCGCCCTGCGTAGGCAGGCCATCAGCGGCACCGGCGTTCTCCGTCACGGCATAATGAGTGGAGACCGCAAGCGGGTCCCCGGCCGTGTACAGCGGTCCGGGTGCAGGTAGTTGCACCGTGCCGAAACCGGGGATCGGCGCACCAAAGATGTATGCCGCGACGTACGTGTACTTGAGGTACATCTCGCTGAAGTTGGGGCCACTGCCGAGGGTGCCGAGGTCAAAGGCGGTGACGGGGCGCGTCACGGAAACCACGGCGGAGGTGCCTTGCGCAATCGCGACATTGGTGTTTGAACCCAATACCTCGATGGCATACGGCGTGAACGTGCGCACCACCACATCGCGGTCGAGCGCCGTGACAGTAGCGCTGAGTGTGACGACGTCGCCCACATCGGGACGGCCGTTTGCGTTGACGTCCGTGGTGAGCGTCATTGAGACGGGGCCAACGTTGACCTTTCCGTCATTGACGTCGGCACTCGCGGTGGGGGCGATCGCGATGGTCGCTACCCCGGCTATGGCGAGCGTTGTGAGCGCAGCAACGGTGCGGCGCGCACGCTCGAAAAAGTGAATGTGGCGTGACATGTGAACTCCCTCAGCATGCGGGAGACGCCCTTGAACGCCCCCGCATTCGCGGCCGCATCCCTCGTACGGCCTTGAGTCACCGTACTCCTTATGTGTGACATACGCCACAGTTGCGTGTTGAGCAATTGGTCCTGCGCCGCGGCTGGGACCCGGGACCGCCACTGTTGCGAAGATCACACCATCGAAATGGTCGAAAGCGTGAGTTTTGTTCTTGGTGCCCCCAAAAGTGGTGTGTACTTGTTCGAGGCGCCGCCCGGCATACCCCCCTCTGCCGGGCTGCGCCGTTTCCTTTCTCCCCACAAATCGTGTTAGCGTCGTGCGCGACAAGGGAGTACCCACAAAGTCCGCATCGGTCATCACGAGAGCGCCGCCGCTCTCCCGGTCCGGCCCGCGCCTCGGCTCGGTGGGGAGACTTGGTAGCTAGGAGCCCCCATGTCCTCATCCCTTTTGCTCGCTGCGGCCGCCCACTCCGTCCCCACGGCGTCGTCCTCAGGAGCGGACCTCACGTCCATCGCATCTCCCGCAATGTGGCTCATCACCATCGCGGCCGTCATTGCGCTCATCGTTTTCGACTTTGTCTTCACCCACAAGCCGCACGAACCCACCATGAAGGAAGCGACGTGGTGGACGGTGTTCTATATCGCCCTTCCATGCATCTTTGGCGCATGGCTGTGGTTTGAGTACGGGCATGAAGAAGGAGTCCTCTTCTACTCGGGCTACATCGTTGAGAAGGCCCTGAGCGTCGACAACCTCTTTGTCTTCATCGTCATCCTCGCGGGATTCGCCGTGCCGCGACCCCTCCGCCAACGTGTGTTGCTGTGGGGCGTGGCCGGCGCGCTCGTCCTGCGCGGCATCTTCATCGCGGTAGGCGCCGGACTCATCGCCCGCTTCTCCTGGGTGTTCTTCATCTTTGGCCTCATCCTCCTGCTCACCGCCATCAAGGTGGTGCGTGACGCAGTACGCGGCGTGGAGGAGGAGCCAGACCCGGGTCAGCTGCCGGTGGTGCGCTTGGTGCGCAAGCTGTGGCCCGTGTCAGATGGCTACGTAGGCACTCACATGGTGGTGAAGCAAGCGGGACGTCGCGTCATCACCCCGCTCGCCGTGGTGGTCGCCGCAATCATGGGCACCGACGTGCTCTTTGCGGTTGACTCCGTGCCCGCCGTGTTTGGCATCACGCACGATCCCTACCTCGTATTCACTACCAACGCCTTCGCCCTGCTGGGCTTGCGCGCCCTGTACTTTGTGCTCGAGGGGTCGCTGCGCACCCTGCGCTACCTGCCGTACGGCTTGGGCGTCATCCTCATCTTCATCGCCGTCAAGCTTGTGCTCCACGGCATGCACCTGTACGCGCCGTCAGTGCCCGACATCGAGCCCGTCCCCTCGCTTATCGTCATCGCGGGCATTCTGGCCGTCACCATTGCGGCGTCGATCTGGAAGACCAAGCAGGAGGAGCGCGCCTACGCTGCCGTTCGGGCTGCTGAACGAGCGGCGGAAGCGGGGGAGCGCCCTGCGACCTACCCCGGGGTCGAGAAGGAGTAGGGCGCGCCGTGGCTACCTCGAGCAGGGCAGAACCCAAGACTCGCCGGCGCGGCGAGGACCTTGAGAATGCCCTCCTCGAGGCGGCATGGGAAGAACTCAAGCACTCAGGCTTCAACGACTTCACGATCGACGCGGTCGCACAGCGCGCAGCAACAAGCCGTGCCG
Source organism: Actinomycetes bacterium (assembly GCA_023411615.1). Classification (GTDB taxonomy): domain Bacteria; phylum Actinomycetota; class Actinomycetes; order Actinomycetales; family Demequinaceae; genus Demequina. Next base: position 452 of record JAEYOR010000065.1, on the reverse strand, counting down.
TGCTCTACCGGCGTTGGCCCGGCAAGTTTGAGCTCGTTGCGGCGGCGGCACGCTTCGCGGTGCTCCGCGACCGGGGTCCTCGGCCCGAACCAACGGGATCGCTCCGTGAGGATCTCCTCAGCATGCTGCGCTGGGCCAACCGCACCGACGTGCGGACGATGATCGAGACCACCGCGCACCTTGGCGAGTACCTGTCGAGCGAAGGCCTCACGTTTCAGGACTTCCGCGAGGCCTTCGTGCGCGGCCGGGCGGCGCCGTCCTTCTCACCGATTGATGCGGCGGTGGAACGTGGCGAGATCGACCCTGCGGTGCTCACCCCGCGCGTGCGCTCCTTGGTGTTCGACCTGTTCCGTCACGAGGTGCTCATCAATGCGCGCCCGGTGACGGAGCAGGCAATGGCGGAACTCGTTGACGAAATCGTCATCCCGCTCCTCACCCGCAAGCCCTAGGCG
>JAEYOR010000025.1 GCA_023411615.1 Actinomycetes bacterium | reverse complement strand
CCCCTGAGGGGCCGGGCCAGTGCGCTTTTCGGCGTGAGTGCCAGCAATGTGGTGGTGCGCGGAGGGGGACTTGAACCCCCACGTCCGAAGACACTGGAACCTAAATCCAGCGCGTCTGCCAATTTCGCCATCCGCGCGCGCGCCTTAACGATATCTGGTTTGGGACGTCCATATCTTTGGGGCGGTTTCCTCTATCAGATGTGGCATTGTCCACACGAAACACCCTCGTAGAGGTCCCGGTATGTGCCCTAGTGTCGGGACCATACCGTTTGAGATGACGCCCGCCCGTGTAAGGCAAACCCTGAACATCCGGGCGGCACGTGCCGATGGAAGGGGCATGCACATGCAGACTCCCGCGCGTTGTCACGCGACCTACCCGGGCGTGACTCGACGTGCGATGGGCGTCTGTTCCACCAGAGGAGGCGCGATTGAGCGCGCACTCACTTCTGCGGCACAACGGGTCATAGGGCAGGCACCATGACGATCAATGCACACGCGCACGTCACCGACGCGCGCTGGACGCAACTTCTCGACGACGCGATCGCAGGTCACGGCGTCGAGTGTCATTTTCAACCCATCGTCGATCTCGATCACCGTGTCGTTGTCGGTTACGAAGCGCTCGCTCGTTTCACACACCCAGATGCGCAGGGCGTCAGCCCCGATGTGTGGTTTGCGCGCGCAAGAGCGCGAGGTGTCCAGGCTGATCTTGAGGCCGTCGTGTTGTCCCTCGCTCTCGATCGGCGGACCTCTTTGCCCAAAGACTGCTTCCTTGCAGTGAACGTCGAGCCGGATTCCCTCCGCCACCCTCGGGTGCGCGAGGTGTTCAACCGCGAAGCGGATCTCACTGGTCTTGTGGTCGAGATCACCGAGCACTCGGCATGGGAATGGGTCGACCTTGAACCGTCGATCAACTACGTGCGCTCGAAGGGCGCGCTCATTGCGGTGGACGATGCCGGTGCCGGGTACTCGGGTCTGCAACAGATTCTTGAATTGCGCCCCTCGATCCTCAAGCTTGACCGGGCGATCGTCCAGGGAGTCGCCACCGATGAGGCCAAAGTGGCGCTCGTCGAGATGATCGGACTTTTCGCCTCGCGGGTTGACGCATGGGTGGTGGCCGAAGGCATTGAATCCCTCGCCGACGCGAAACGCCTCGCGGACATGCGGGTTCCGCTCGCGCAAGGGTTCCTCTTTGCCCGCCCGGCCGCCTCCTTCGCCGAGATCGACGAGGATGTGGCGCGCCAACTCGCTGCCTTCGCAGACCAGTCAGGTGACACCATGCACCGGCTCATTGAGTCGGTGCCGACGATCCGCCAAGAGGAATCGATTGAACACGCGTGGAGTCATGTCGACAGCCAGTGGGTTGTTGTCGTTGATGGCCAGCAGCGCCCACACGGACTCGTCAATCCCGCCGCAGCCATCGCGGGTGAACTCATCTCAACGTTGACGGTCAACGTGAATGCACGGCCTGCGGAGGTCGCTCAGCGAATCTCCGCAGCACGTCACGAGCCCGGCCCGCCGGTGCTTGTCACGGATGACCATGGGGCGCTGTTGGGCATCGTCACATTGCGTCGCCTGCTCGGAAAACTCAGTTCTCTCGCTTCCTGACGAAGCGTTTCGACCTCGAGGTGACGCTCCTGGCCGACGCCGGTCGCGGCCGGTTAAGCGTCGATTCCCAAATCGCGGCGCAGTTTTGCGACGTGACCGGTTGCCTTCACGTTGTACTGCGCGAGTTCCACCGTGCCATCCGGTGCCACCACCACTGTGGAGCGGAGTGAGCCGGTTACGGTCTTGCCGTACAGCGACTTCTCTCCAAACGCGCCATACGCCTTCTGGATTGAATAGTCGGGATCCGAGACAAGCGTGAACGTGAGCCCCTCGACCTCGCGGAACTCAGCGAGCTTCTCCGGAGTGTCCTTGGATACACCCACCACTTCGTAACCCGCGGCCTTGAGTGCGGACAGCGAGTCGCGGAAGTCGCACGCTTGCGTCGTGCAACCCGGCGTCATCGCCGCCGGGTAGAAGTACACAACAACGTGCTTGCCGCGCAGGTCGCTCAGCGTGAACGTTCCGGTGTCGATGGGGGCGGAGAATTCGGGGGCGACATCGCCCTTGTTCAGTCGAGTGCTCATGGTCCAATCAACCTATCGCGAGAAGGTCAGATTCCCTCATTGGAGACGGGCAACCTCGATTTCGTCGCGGTCCGGGAGCCTGGTAATGTGTTCTCTCGCGTCAGCAGAGCGCCTCTAGCTCAATTGGCAGAGCAACTGACTCTTAATCAGTGGGTTCCGGGTTCGAGTCCCGGGGGGCGTACAACGAGCAAAGGCCCGGTCCATGTGGACCGGGCCTTTGCTGCGTCAGTCGTTCGTTATGACGCCAGTTCGCCATCTGAGCTGAACACGAGACCGATCGACACTTCGCCTTGGCGAATCGCCGTCTTGGTGAGCGGGCCGCCCGCGTCAAGGGACGCAAAATCTGTGATCTCGACTCCGTAGACGTCCTCAAGGCCAAGTTGGCAGAACGGTCGCTCTGGGCACTCGGGCGGACCGCCCAAGGACAAGCCGCCGCCACACGCCTCGGCGAGGTCCGACAGCGTCGTCACACCGTACTGCTCAGCAAATGCAGTGGTGACGGCGAAGGCGTTTTGATCCTGTGCAGCCGAAGGCTCACCGAACACGATGCCCACCTGAGAGCCAAGCCCACTCAGGGCGTCGGCCGTCACGTCGATGTCGCCCGATGCTACGGCAGGAGCGTCGGCGCCGTTGAGACGCTTGTTGAGAAACTCAGCGGCAGTTGCTGCGTACTCGGGCACGATAGCGATCTCGCCGGACTCAAGCGCGGGCAGATACGTCTCGCGATTGCCGATAGTCCGTACGGAGGCGTCATAGCCAGCATCGCGGAGTACCGCCGCGTAAATCTCCGCAACCGTGATGTTCTCCGAGAAGTTGGCTGCGCCAATCGTGAGCGAACCTGAGCCAGTGCCAGGCGCATTGAGGCCCTGGTCCGCGACGAAAGCGGCTGCCACTTCTGCTGAGGTCTGACGATCGATGTCGACAGCCTTATTGAGTTTGATGAGGGTTTGCGTGTCGAGAGCGGCCGACACTGCGTTGAGTGCATCGATGACCGCTTCGTCTTCCGCAACAGCCGCATTGACGGCCGGGATCACGTTGTCGGAGTTCTGGAGGTTCTGGTCATCCTCAAGGACGACGAGGCTGTCGCCGGGCACCGGCAGGCATACGGTCGCCGACGTTGCCGGCAGCGAGCCATTCGCGGCGCCGGAGGCGGAGGCGTTGTCTCCCGAATTGGACGAGCAGCCGGCGAGGACGAGCGCAAGGGCGCTGACGACCGCGAGGCTTCCACGAACGTGGTGCATGATGCTCCTCTTTCTGGGGGTATTGACATGTGGGACAACTGCCTAGAGCCACCGTGTGTTCCCCACGGGCACGGATCGACGGGCGACACGGATCACGGCGACATGACCTACACCGCTAACCGGCCAGATGCGCGAAGAGGTGCTGGAGTGAGGCACCGTTCCAATCGCGCGAGCGCAAAGTCGACAATGAGCGTGAGCGCAGCGACGAGAATCGCACCCACGATCACCTTCCCATATCGCTGGGTCGCGAGGCCAGTATTGATGATGACGCCCAAGCCTCCGCCCGCGACGAGCGCGGCGAGCGGCACGGTTGCCACGGTCTGAGATGCCGACGTGCGCAGCCCCGCCGCGATCAGGGGCAACGCAAGAGGCAGCTCCACCCAGAGCGCCACCTGTCGGCGCGACATTCCTTGGCCAAGGGCCGCTTCGCGGATATCGGCGTCAACCTGTGCCATGCCCGTGAAGGTATTGGTAAGGATGGGGGGAAAGGCGAAGATCGCTGCGGCGATGATGACCGCGCGATTGCCGAAACCGATGGACGACGCTGCAAAGAGAGTGAGCAGAGCGAGAGTGGGCATGGCTCGCGAGACATTGGAGAGAAGCACGGTGAGGCCGGCGCCCTTGCGCGCATGCCCTAGCAGGAGGCCAAGGGGCAGCGCGATCGCCGTCGCGGCGAGGACGGCTGCTCCCGACATGTAGAGGTGTTCGATGCCAAGAGCGATGATGGAGTCTTGGGCCCATCGCCAGCCGCCATCGAACGTAGGCCGGGTCAGGCCATTCGCACCGGTCCAGTTGACTCCTGTGGTCGCGTACTCCCATGCCTCAGCCCAGATGCTCATGCGGGCCTCCGGCGTCGTGCCCATGGCATGAGCGCCCGCGCCGCCAGCACAATCGCTACGTCGAGCACGAGCGCGAGTGCGACGCACAGAATCGAACTCGTCGCGATCTGCGCGCGGTAGTTGGACTGAAAGCCGCGGAACATCAGTTGGCCAAGCCCTCCGTAGCCCACGACGACGCCCACCGTTGTGAGCGCGACGGTCGAGACTGTCGCGATGCGCAGCCCCGCAATGATCGAGGGCAACGCGTTGGGAAGCTCGACGCCCATGAGCAACCGCCAACGCCCGTAGCCGAGTCCGCGCGCCGCGTCGACCACATCCTTGTCGACGCCTCGAAGTCCCACAAGGAAATTGCGCACCAGGACGAGCAACGCGTACATGACGAGCCCGATGAGCACAGTGGTTCGGCCGATCCCCGTGAACGGCGCGAGCAAAGCGAAGAGCGCGAAGGACGGCACTGTGTAGAGAACACCCGCCGTGCCAAGCACGGGCCCACTCAGCCATTTCACCTGCTGCGCGAGCACGGCGAGCGGAAACGCAACTGCAAGAGCGATGAGCACAGCTTGGACGGTGAGCGACGCATGAATGCCCAATGCATCACTGATCTCTGACCAGTTGCGCTCCACATAGCTCCAGGACAGCCACGGATTTGGCTGGGCATCCATGCACTCACCCTAACCACATCGTTCAAGCAGGGCGCCCTGTACGGTGAGGTCATGGCAGGCACCGGAATCGTTCTGGAGCACGTTCGCAAGACGTACCCCGACGGCACCATCGCGGTGAACGACTTGAGCCTTGAGGTGCACGCGGGCGAACTGCTCGCTCTCGTGGGGCCATCCGGCTGCGGAAAGTCCACCACTCTTCGGATGGTGAACCGTCTCGTAGAGCCGACCTCCGGGTCAATTTATGTGGATGGCACCGACGTGATGCAACGCGATGCCGTGCATCTGCGGCGTCGGATTGGTTACGTCATCCAGAACGTCGGCCTCTTTCCCCACCGCACTGTTGCACAGAACGTCGCGACGGTTCCCGGTCTCGAGGGGTGGGACAAGGAGACAACGCGGGCTCGCGTTGACGAGCTGCTCGAGCTCGTCGGCCTCACTCCTGCCACGTACGCAGGCCGGTATCCACATGAGCTGTCAGGTGGGGAGCGGCAGCGCGTGGGTGTGGCGCGAGCGCTCGCGGTGCGCCCGCCCGTGCTGCTCATGGATGAGCCCTTTGGGGCCGTCGATCCTCAAGGCAGGCGGCGCCTTCAGAAGGAGTTTGCGGCTCTCCATCGCGAGTTAGGGACAACCGTCATGATGGTGACGCACGATATTCGCGAGGCGGTGTTGCTTGCAGATCGCATCGCGGTGTTCTCGCCCGGCGCCGCGGTTGAGCAGATTGATGTGCCCGACGTCATTACGAGCGCACCCGCCAATGAGTTCGTGGCCGATTTTGTTGCCGACTTCGCGGCGTAGAGCCTTGGCTCTTTGAGCTGCTGCGGCTTCACGGGGATTTTGCTTCGCTTCATCCTGCTCCCGCACCGTTCTTGCACAACTGCCTGGCGTTGGGGAGGCGGGAAGACGGTCCTGGGTCCGCGAGTGCGCGCCAGTGCAATCCAACAGGTGCGGC
>JAEYOR010000040.1 GCA_023411615.1 Actinomycetes bacterium | reverse complement strand
ACGCTGGGGCGCGTTCGGCATGGTCGGCGCCCCAGCGTCGGCGGGGATGTCTTAAGAGACGTGGCGGTGTTCTGCGACGTGCTCGTCCACCACCTCGCGGTGGCTGGTGTGGCGGGCCTGGTTGTTGACCACCAGCGAGACGAGGATCGCGATCGCTCCCGCGACCATGCAGATCCAGCCGACGGCTACCAGGTTGACGGCCTCAACCGACGTGTTGACCGCGAAGGTCAAGATCGCGCCAACAACAATGAGGAAAATTCCGGAACCGATCGCCATGATGCACTCCTGTCATTCGGACCTTCTTGAGATGGTGGCCTCCTCCTCGCCACCACTCCAGCCGCGCATTGCGGACGTCAATGGAACACCTGCGCAATTCCCGTGCATTCCGGCGTTTTCGAAACTCACCGATATACCAGGCACTTTACGAGTGGCGCGCCGGGGCCGTTGAGTAGCGCTACGTTTTCACCATGACTGAGCACAACTTCCTTGTCCGCCAGCGCTTCACGCTGGGTGTCAACCGTTACGAGATCTGGTCCACGGACGCAGAGTGGAATACGGTCTCGCTGCTCGGCTTCGCGCAGCAAAAGCGCTTTGCGCTCAAGGAAGAGGTGAAGTTCTTCACCGACGATTCCAAGACCACGGTGCTCTTCTCCTTCAAGGCCCGCAATGTGCTCGACATCAAGTCCGTGGTGGATGTCTTTGACGGTGGCGGAAACGTGATCGGCTCCTTCCACAAGGACTGGAAGGCGTCGATGCTCAACTCGACTTGGATCATCGAGCAGCCCGGCCAGCCCGCCGTCAAGGGTCAGGAGAAGTCCCCCGCCTACGCCATCCTGCGCCGCTTCACGAACTTCGACTTCATCCCATACGACTTTGTCTTCAAGGCCGGCGAGCGCACGGTTCTCGACATCACCCGCAAGTTCGGCTTGCGCGATACGTACCGTTGCACGGTGGACGCTCCCGAGTACGACACCCGCCTCCTTCAGGCCATCGCCGTGGCGATGGACGCACTCCAAAACCGCTAAACCTCAGCCATCGCCCTCGACGTGGACGACACGTCGGGGGCGATGGTGCATTCCACCCTCGTCACATCCGCCACAATGGCCTCATGAGGGACATCGTCGCGATCGAAAATGGCCAGTGGCAGGTAGGGCTCGTGCCCGCCTCGGGAGGGTCGGTCGCATACGCGCGTGTGCGCATCGACGGGCAGTGGGTTGACGTGCTGCGCCCCACGCCAGCAGACAAATTGGACGACGCCTGGGCCACCGCGTCGTTCCCACTCGTTCCCTGGTCCAACCGGATTCGCGAGGGCGTCTTCAGTTGGGCGGGCAAGCACCACCAGTTGCGAGTGAACTTTGCCGACGGCACGGCTATCCACGGCACCGGGCTTGAGTTCCCGTGGACCGTGGTGGAGCAAAGCGAGACGGCTGTCACCCTTGAGTTCTCCTCGCGTCACGTGGTGGGCGTCAACTGGCCGTGGGCCTTCACCGCCCGCTTTGGTTATGAGCTCGACGGCGAACGTTTCACGTGGACCATGGCCGTCACCAACGATGGCAACGAGACCTTCCCGGCTGGCCTTGGCCACCACCCGTACTTTGAGCGCAACCTTGGCGTTGGTGATGACGTCCTCCTCCAGCTCAACTGCAACACGTACTACCCGGCCATCGGCTGCTTGCCCACGGGCGACGCAGAGCCGGTGGAGCCCCGCGTGGACTTCCGTGAGTTGCGCCCGCTCGGCGAGGAGTTTGTCGACGACTGCTTCACCGAGCGCACCTCTTCGACTCTTGCCACGCTCGAGTACCCCGGCGCGCTGACGCTCGACTACGAGGCGGGCGCGCTCCTTGAGCACGCTGTGGTCTACATCCCCCAGGGTGAGACCTTCTTCGCAGTCGAGGCTGTGTCAAACGCCAACGACGGCTTCAACCGGGAAGCCGAGGGGGCCGCTGGGACGGGCGTGTTCCTCGTGCAGCCGGGCGAGACCCGCTCGAGCACCTTCACGCTGGTGGCGCAGCCGCACGCCTGACCGCCGCCGCCCACTAAGATGAAAGCGCGCCGACCCGCGCGCGCGGGTGTAGTTCAATGGCAGAACTTCAGCTTCCCAAGCTGATAGCGCGGGTTCGATTCCCGTCACCCGCTCCAGTGTGTGGCCGACGCCGGTCATCCGGCCGACGCTCTCCTTCCATTCGATGTAGCGGTACCGCCCGTTCTTTTCCCGCCCGGGTTGCCCTCCCGCTTCCCGATGACGGGCCACGATGACAAGCCCCTTCAAACTGACGAGGTGACTCGCACGTGAATGGCGAACTGGCCAACGCGATTGCTCTTGGCCTCCATGGCTCCGCATGGCTTGCCTCACCGCAAGGCGAGGCGCCCGCGTTGGAGCGCTCAAACTCGACCTTTGGATATGTCGACACGGTCGAGTTCATCACGACTGACGCTCTCGACGGCACCGCATCGCCCGGCGGCGCCACTTCACCCGTCAACGGCACAGCAACATGGCTCGAGGCCCTCCGCGCGCAGGGCGTTGGCCGGTTGTGGCTTGTTCTGTCGACTCCGGGGCGTGGGGCACTGCCGCCGCATGTGGCATCGGCCTTTGCGGGCAACGCACACTGGGGACTGCTCGCCGCCGGCGACCGGCCGGCGGTGTGGGTGCCGGCGTGGAGTTACGCCAACCCGCACCATCCTGAGCGGCGCGTGTGGAACGTCCGATACAACGGGCACGCAGTGGACTCGTCATTCGTGCCGAGCAGGCCAGACGTCACAACCGCCGCTGACACGCTGCGCCGGAACCTCGTGGCCGCCGCCAACTTTGCACGGGCCAACTCACTTGCCGAGTGGGCGTTGTGGTTCGACGACGCTCTGGCCCAGTCCGAGGCGTCGGCTCCCGAAATTGCTTATCACCCGGACATCGCGCCGCATGCGGCGGTCCAAAGCGACGCGTTCCGCCTGCTTGCCATGGCGGTGCGTGCATGGGTGTTTGGCGGCATGGGCAGCTGGAACGACGTGTGGATCGAAGACCCCGCGGCAGCGAGCCGCTACGAAGAGATTTCGCGCAATCTCTACGCGGCGATCCTTGAGGCGTGCGTCGCTGCGACGAACGCTGAGCTCACAGGATTCACGCGAGGGACATGAGGCCGACGCCGGCCGCGGCTGCCGCAGTGCACGTCACCAGGGTGCCCAGTGCGTTGACAACCGCGCTGCGCCAGGCGCCCGATTGAATGAGGCGAACCGACTCGGCCATGGCGGTCGAGAACGTGGTGAACCCGCCGCAGAACCCGACCGCGATGATCGCAAGTAAAGCGCCACTTTCTCCGCCAAGCCAGCCGTTGAACAAAGCGGCACCGGTCGCCAGTCCCATGATGAACGATCCGACAATGTTCACCACCACGGTTCCCCACGGGAAGCCGCCGGAGATGCGCGAACGGATGGCAGCGTCGGCCACAAATCGTGCCGTCGCTCCCGCGCCGCCCGCAAGCGCGACCGCCACCACCTGCCACAGGCTCATGCCGCACCCGCCTCAGTGGACACGGCGTCGGCGTCGGGATCTGTGGGAAGGAGACGCGCACGCCGTTGATGGGCTTGAGCCGAAACCGCCACGCCCGCCGCGCACATCGCAAAGCCAATGACCACGCTGCCGAATCCATACGCGAGAGCGGTGGTGATGTGCCCGCCAGCGAGCATGCGCTCCACCTCAATGGCAATGGCGCTGAACGTTGTGAAGGCGCCAAGGAAGCCCGTGCCGAGAGTGAGCCGCAATCGCTGTGCCGCAGTGCCTTCCGGCCCGCGCCGTGCGAGGGTCTCAAGGAGCGCGCCGAGCGCAAAGGCGCCCACGATGTTGACGGTGAACGTGGCGACCGGCCATGCCGCCGCGTCGGCCCATGCCTCCGCTACCCCAAAGCGAGCAAGCGCGCCAAGCACGCCGCCCGCCGCGACGAGAGCGACATGGCTCGCGCGCAAGCGGGTTCCCACGGGACTCAGCGTCCGGAGTTCCGCACCGAGCCGGTGAGCGGGCCGTTGGGGTCGATCACCACGCAGGTGACGCTCCGCACGCCCTCATCCCAGGCGTCGGCCGTGGGGGCGAACGGCTGCATGAAGAGCTCGGACTCCTGGTAGGAGCGGCCCACATACGAGGAGAATCCGGTGTAGCACAGCTGCTCTGACTCGACGATGATGCCGTCGACGTCATAAGACGACGCCCTCGACGCGGTCTGCATGAACACCTCGCCGTAGTGCGATTCAGTGCACGGCACCACCGTGTAGCCCTCAACGATGTACGAGCCGTCCGGGTTCTGCTCGGCGGACTCGTAGGGGTCGGCGATGCATGAGCCCACCTCGAGGTCCGGGCCCGCGATGAGTTCGGGCCCTGCATCTTGCGTGGGTGCGGTTGTTGGGTCGGGAGATGACGCCGACGCTGTGGGGGTGAGATCTGCGGTGGGAGGCAGCGTGGCGACGGGGGCGGAGGGCAAGGCGCCGGTCGCGTCGGCGTCCTTGCCTGTCATGGCGTTGATGGCAATGGCCGCACCGATTCCCGCGAGCAGGGCTACCACCGCCACAACAGCGACGATGAAGAACCGGCGCCCGGTGCTCGATGAACCGGCGGAGTTGCGGGCGGCGCGCTCTCGTGCAGTGCCGTAACCGTAGGCGTTGATGTCGGGCTGGGGACCTGCCGGAGGCGGAGCGGCACGGCGTGGGACGTCGGGTTGCTCGCCAGTGGTCATCATGCCCTCTCGCATCGGGGATGTGCCCAATCTAATCGGGGCGCGGGACTGGTGTTGCACGGTCTTCCCGAGCGAGGCGTGTCGGTTCCCCGGAATTGGCGGGGGTCGCCCTAGCGTTGGCTTGTGAGGACGCGGTCCCGTACGCGGCCCACACAGCAAAGGCCCTCCGGAGTAAGCGTCCGGAGGGCCTTGCTGTGGGACGAGGACCTGTGCGGCGCAAGCGCCTCACCAGCACCCGGCTGACGAGCCCGGGGCCGATCCCGCAAGCGGGACCATCCTCACCCTGCCATCCGCTGTCCGTCACGGCCACCCCCGTCTTGGGTGACCCCGCCAGCCCCGCGAGAGGCGGCGAGATTCGCGACATCCTGCGGATGACGCTGAACTTCCTCGGCTGTCGAGATGACCCGGTTTCCCTGATCTCCTCTGTCGCTTTGTGCAGTTCAGATACCTAATAAGTAGTCCCTTTCCCTAGGTTCCGCAAGCGCAAATGACGGCTTTTTCTCTCCACTTTTAATCCACCGGTTTATCCACTGCCAATTCCGTTGGACGCAGATGATTTCCACCGCCCTGTGGATCAAAATTGTGGATGAAACCCTCGACATCGGGAGCCCTTGCGGCGTGCGCGGCCCCGGAGACAGGCGAAGGGCCCCTCAAAGTAAGCGTTTGAGGGGCCCTGCCATGACCTTGAGTTCTCGACCCGGCCCCCTGCGGAACCCGGACCGACAGCCGTAATTGACGTTGCGGCGCTCGCCTCCCATGCGGGATGCGACCTCTCGGTCGACGCAACGGGCCCGTCAGTCCCTGTGCCGTCACCCACAGGCCTCAGCTCGATCAAGGACCGACCCTCAGCGTGGACTGCCGTTGTCCGCTACGCCCGGGAGTTCACCTACCGCCACGCCCTCGAGGACCCGGCTGCCGCTTGCGCGGCATCCGTTTTCCGTGCGGGCGCCCGTGGTGTGAACCCCGGGCTTGGCGGAGGGTTTCCCTTCCGATGGAGATAGGTTTAGTGCCCTCCATCGAGACGCGCAAGCCCAAATGGCAGGCAATTTCTATCCACCTTTTGTCAACAGACTTTTCCACGGTTGTGGTGGGCGGCGGGCACACAATTCACATGCCTGTGGATGAAATCTGTGGATTCGCCCACGAGCCGGGCGGATCGCCGAACGCAGATCGCGCCGTGCCCACCCCGCCGTCAGCGATTCGAGGCCTCCGACTCATCGTCGGCAGCCCGCAACCGAGCGAGCATTGCGTTGTACGCCTCAAGATCGGCGTCCCCGGAACGCGCTGCTGCGCGGTCTGAGCGACGGGCTGTGCGCGCATCCGCCTTGCGCCAGGCGATCAGCACCGCAACGGCAAGGAGCACCACAGGGATCTCGCCCAGTCCCCATGCGACGGCGCCGCCCAATTGTTGATCCGTGATCGCGTCAGGGCCCCAGTCACGGCCCATGAGCCCATACCACCGGGGCGCAAGCAACACCTCCGACGTCGTGAGCGAGACCCCAAAGAAGGCGTGGAACGCCATGGTGGCAAAGAGCAAGAGCACGCGCATGGGATACGCGGGGCGCGTGGGACCCGGGTCGATGCCAATGAGCGCGTTCGCAAACAGATAGCCCGCCAGCGTGAAGTGGACCACCATCCAGATATGACCGGCGTGATTGCCGAGCACAAACGGGAACACGTCCGTGTAGTAGAAGACAACGAGAGAGCCCGCAAAGTTGACGGCGGCAAACACCGGGTGGGCGACTACCTTCATCACGCGAGAGTCGATCACCACGCGAATCCACTCGCGTGGCCCGCGCGTGCCGTCATGACGAGCAGGCAGAGCGCGCAGCGCAAGCGTCACCGGCGCCGCCATGACGATGGGCAGCGGCGCCGCCATCGCAAGCAGCATGTGCTCGAGCATGTGCGATGAGAAGCTCACCACCCCGTACACGGCAGGCGCACCTTGCGTGATCCATGCGATGAGCGCCATACCCGCCAAGAACGATGCGGTCCGGTACCAGGGCCACACATCGCCACGCGCAGCAAGGCGCCGCGCCCACCGCAGGTACACCACGCACAGCGCGACGATGACAAAGGCGGAGAGAATCTCAAGTCGCCATTGCGTGATCCACTGGATGGCGTCTGGCGCGGGCGGCAGCTCGTAGCCCGTGAGAAGGAAGGCCGGGGTGGGCTCTGACACCACCTCGATGGGGACGGTGGGCGCGGTGCGCGACAAGAGCCCGCCGATGCCCGCCACCGCGGCAAGCAGCGCCACATCCACTGACAGCACTTTCCAGAAGCGGTCACGCACCTGGGCCTCATCGAGGTGCGGCATCGTCGCTTTGCGGTGCCACGCCGCGAGGGCAATGGCCGCCGACATGAAGAGGAGTTTGACCAGCAGCAACCGCCCGTACGTGGTGGTGAACAGATCAGTGAAAGCGCCCACGCGCAGCATCGCATTTGCCGCACCGGACACTGTGAGGGTGATTGCCGCCCACAAGGCGAGCCGCGACATCCGCGTCACCGCGTCCTTCGCTCCAAGCCCGATGAGCCGCCGTGACACCGCGACCGCGATGAGCACACCAAGCCAGACGGCCGACGCCGCAATATGGAGATACAGAGCGGTCACCGCAAGGTGGTGGTTGGTCGCGCCTGCGGCGTGACCGGTTTGGGCTTGGGTGCCGATGCCGTAGGCGATGGGGACGAGCGCCCACGCGCACCCCGTGGGTTTGCGGGCGAGCGTGACGGCAAGCGAGGTGACGAGCGCGGCGGCGACATTGAGCGCGTACGTCTTGCCGAGGTCAATGTCCGCCATGAATCGCCACAATTGGGTGCCGAAGTCCGCGTCCGAGGGACTCACCCGCGCGATGTCCGAGTACGCCGCCACGAGGTAGATCCCCGAGGCAATGACCCACACGATCGCCGACGCCCGTGCGAGGGCAAGCGCCCGTGACGTGGCGTCGGCCTTCACCACCGTCATCACCGTCAGCAGCCCGCCTACTGTGCCAGCGACAGAGAGGTCGCGCACAATGGCAGCGGCGGCCACAACGTTGGACATGCAAACAGCCTACGGCCGCGTGCCGACGCGGTATCCCCTGCTCAGGAGGGTCATCCGTGGCGCGGGCGTGGAACGGGCAAGAGGCGCGACATGTGACGGATCAGAAATCACGGGAATACACAGTGTCTCTTATGCGTATACTGATCCAAGCGCGATACGAGCGACCCTCGCCGCGACCAACACCTCGATCCCTAGCCGCACTGGTGCGACCCCACACCGTGCTGTCCCAGGCCCGGGAAAGGACCCCACGTGACCACTGAGTCAACCCCACTGCTTCACCGCCGCCAGATCAACTTGATTGTGCTTGGCCTCATGGTGGGCATGTTCCTCGCAGCGCTCGACCAGATGATCGTCGCCACCGCTATTCGCACCATTGGTGACGACCTCAACGGGCTGTCCGTCCAGGCGTGGGTCACCACCGCCTACCTTGTGGCGTCGACGATCTCGACCCCGCTCTACGGCAAGCTCTCCGATATCTTTGGCCGCAAGCCGCTGTACGTGTTCTCCATCAGCACGTTTGTGCTCGGTTCGCTGATGTGCGGCTTCGCCTCGTCGATGTACGAGCTGGCCGCGTTCCGGGGTATCCAAGGCCTCGGCGCCGGCGGCCTCATGGCGCTTGCTCTCATCATCTTGGGAGACATGCTGTCCCCGCGCGAGCGCACCAAGTACCAGGCGTTCTTCTTTGTCGTTTTTGGTGTGGCCTCCGTGCTCGGCCCGGTGCTTGGTGGCTTCTTCGCCGACGCTGACGAACTTCTCGGCATCGCCGGCTGGCGCTGGATCTTCCTTCTCAACGTGCCGCTCGGCGCGGTTGCGATGTTCATCATCGTCAAGGTGCTCCACCTGCCGCACCTGCACAAGCCAGTCAAGATCGACTGGTGGGGTGTGGGCACTCTCGTCCTTGCCATCGCGCCCTTGCTTCTCGTTGTCGAGCAGGGCCGTTCGTGGGGCTGGACCTCCGCTCTCACCATCACACTCAGCGCTCTCGCCCTCATCGGTTTCGCCGCATTCGTGAAGTCGGAGCTGGCCGCGGGGGACGACGCGTTGCTTCCGCCGCGCATCTTCCGCAACCGCACGGTGGGGATGTCGACCGGACTCAACTTCATCATGGGCTTTGCGATGTTTGGCGGGATGGCGGGACTGCCGCTCTACACCCAGATCGCCAAGGGGATGTCGCCCACCGCGTCGGGCCTTGCCATGCTGCCCACCACTGTCGGCATCATGATGATGGCAGGGCTCTCGGCCCGCGTCATTCACCAGACCGGTCGCTACCGCATCTTCCCCATCGTTGGCGTTGGCCTTTTGGTGACGGCATGCCTCTTCCTCTCCACGCTCCATGCCGACAGCCCGCTGTGGTACCTCTTCATCGGCGCCACCCTGTTCGGTCTGGGCCTTGGCGGCGTCATGCAACCGAACATGCTGGCGGTACAGAACGCCGTCGAGCCACGAGACATGGGCGCGGGTTCAGCGTCGGTCATGTTCTTCCGGCAGATTGGCGGCTCGCTTGGTACCGCGATCTTCTTGTCGATCCTCTTCAGCAATGTGACGGCGGATATCTCGAACGAACTCGCTCAGGCCAGTGAGACTCCTCAGTTCCAGGAGGTGCTGGAGGACCCCGCCACAGCGGATAACCCAACGAGCGCTGCCGTTGTCGACGTCATCGTGACGGGCTCGCTCGACGCTGCCGAGGAAGCAGGAATCTCGATTGACGACACGTCCTTCCTCGAGTCGCTCAACCCCGTCCTCGCAGAGCCGTTCCGCGAGGGCTTCTCCGTTGCGATCACGCGCGTCCTGTTCATCTCGGGCCTCATCGCCTTGGCTGGTCTCGTCTTCGCGCTCTTGGTGCCGCATGTGCCGCTGCGGGAGAAGTCCGGCCTTGAGACGATGCGTGACGAACAGGAAGCGGCAAAGTCGACAACAGACGTTGCACCGCCACCGATGGTGTGAAGTCCCTAGGCTGGTGGCATGACCACATCGGGACTTGCCGCAGCACAGGAGAAGATGCGCGCCGCTGGCGTGAGCCAAGCCGCGATCGACGTCTTCAGTCACTACTACGGTGAGCTCGAGGCGGGGGCGACGGGGATCATTCCCGAGGCTTCCATCGAGCCTCTCGTGAGCCCGCCGCACGTTGCCGACGTTGACATCAGTGACGCCGACGCTACCGCCGCCTTGGCGCAGACGGCCATCATCAAGCTCAACGGCGGTCTTGGCACCTCGATGGGCATGGACCGAGCGAAGTCGCTGCTGACGGTGCGCGAAGGCCAGACCTTCCTTGACCTCATCGCCGAACAGGTCCGCGCCGCACGGGCCGCCACGGGCGCGCGCCTGCCGCTTGTGCTGATGAACTCTTTCCGCACGTCGGCGGACTCGATGGCTGCGCTCGCTGAGCACACCGACCTCACGGTCGATGGTGTGCCTCTTGAGTTTGTCCAGAACATGGAGCCCAAGCTCCTGGTCGACGGCCTCACGCCCGTCGAGTGGCCCGCGGAGCCGGATCTCGAATGGTGTCCGCCTGGCCACGGCGACATCTACACGGCCGTGCTCGACTCGGGTGTTCTCAACGCCTTGATCGACGCGGGGATGCGCTACGCGATGGTGTCGAACTCCGACAATCTGGGCGCGGTGCCCGACGCTCGACTCGCGGGTTGGTTTGCCGCAAGCGGGGCGCCCTTTGCGGCGGAGATCTGCCGCAAGACAGAGGCGGACCGCAAGGGCGGTCACTTGGCGGTGCGCCGTGCTGACGGCCAGCTCATCCTCCGCGAGACCGCTCAAACCGCGCCCGAAGACATGGTCCACTTCCTCGATGCGGACCTGCACTCGTACATGAACACGAACAACCTGTGGTGGGACTTGGTTGCCGTGCGCGACGCCCTCCGCGAGCGCGGCGCCGTGCTTGGCCTGCCAATGATCCGCAACGAGAAGACGGTGGATCCCACCGACTCAAGCTCGCCTCGGGTCTATCAGATCGAAACGGCGATGGGCGCGGCCGTTGAGGTGTTTGCGGGAGCGCAGGCCATTGAAGTGGGGCGCGATCGCTTTGCCCCGGTGAAGACCACCAATGACCTGCTCGTGCTCCGCTCGGATGCGTACCGGCTGGGCGAGGACGGTGCTCCGCACCTCGCCGTGGAGCGCTCGCCCTATGTGGACCTTGACCCCGAGTACTTCCGCACCATTGCCGACTTTGAACGCCGCTTCCCCCACGGCGCACCGTCACTTGCGGAGGCGCGCAGCCTCACGGTACGAGGCGACTGGACCTTTGGTGCGGGAGTTGTGGTCCGCGGCACGGTTGTCCTGCAAGACGACAACGACGTGCGCAACCACGTTCCCGACTACACCGTGCTCGACGGCGAGACGCTCGTCGGTTAGGCCCACACCAAGCCGTGTGCCGGGTCGTTCATCACCCGCGCCACGTCGGCAAGTACGCGGGCACCCAGCTCGCCATCGACCAAACGGTGATCGAAGCTGAGGGCCAGCTGGGTTACCCAACGCACCTGAATCTCACCGTCGTGGACCCATGGCATCTGGCGGATCGCGCCGAATGCAAGGATCGCGGCCTCACCAGGATTCAAGATGGGCGTACCGGTATCGATACCGAGCGCACCCACATTGGTGATGGTGATGGTGCCGTCCGCAAACGCACTGGGAGGGGTGGTTCCAGCACGCGCAGCTGCGGTGAGATTCTGTAATTCCACCGCGAGCGCGTGCAGCGGCAGGCGGTGGGCGTCCTTGATGTTGGGCACGATGAGGCCGCGCGGGGTGGAGGCGGCGATGCCCAAGTTGATGTAGTGCTTGTAGACGATCTCGCGGTTCGCTTCATCCCACGAGGCGTTGATCTCGGGGTGACGCCGGGTGGCAAGCAAGAGCGCTTTGGCGACGATGAGAAGTGGGGTGACCCGAACGTCGGCGAAGTCCCGGTCATTCTTCAACTTGGCGACAAGCTCCATCGTCTCCGTCACATCGACGGTGTGGAACACGGTGACGTGGGGCGCCGTGAAGGCGGAGGTAGCCACTGCCTCTGCCGTGCGCTTGCGGACGGACTTCACCGGGACGCGCGTGGCGCGGCCGCCGTCCACCGAATAGCCGGTCTCAAGCCACGGCTGGTCATCCGTGGCGTAGGTCGCAAGGGTCTGCGCCGTGTTATTGCGGGCACGGTGCTCAACATCCTCGCGGGTGACGAGGCCGCCGGGCCCTGAGGGAGTCACGGTGGTGAGGTCCACGCCGAGCTCCTTGGCGAGCTTGCGAACCGGCGGCTTGGCGAGCACCGGGTACGAGCCCACTCCGCCGATCGGCTCAAGAGCACCCTCCTTGCGGGGGCGGCGCTGCGTTGCGCCCGCCTTGACGCCGTAGCCAACAAGAACAGCGCCGCCGTCACCAGCGCCGCCGTCACCAGCGTCGGCCGCCGAAGCGGAAGTTGCAGGAGCGGTTGCCGACGCAGTTGCCGCCCCGGCTGCGGAGGAAACGGGCGCAGGGGACTCAGCCACGGCGTCGGGAGCTACATGGCTAGCGGCGGGCTCGCCGTCCGGAGCCGGTGGACCGTCTGGGTCGGTGTCAAAGACGCAAATGGGCGAGTGAGTCTCGACCGTGTCGCCTTCGTTGACGAGCAGCTCGACAACCACACCATCAACGGGGCACGGCAGCTCGACAAGCGACTTCGCCGTCTCGATCTCGACGAGCGGCTGGTTGACCTCCACACGGTCACCCACGGCCACCCGCCACGTGACGATGTCGGCTTCGGTGAGGCCCTCACCCGCGTCGGGCAACGGGAACGTCATGTACTGGGGCATCGAAACTCCTAGTGGGCCATCACGCGGTCAACGGCATCGAGGATGCGGTCCACCGAGGGGAGGTAGTCGTGCTCGAACTTGGAGCCAGGGTACGGCGTGTGGAATCCGCCCACGCGGAGCACAGGCGCATGAAGATGGAAGAACGCCTTCTCCGAGATGCGCGCGGCAAGTTCGCCGCCCACACCGAAGGCAGTCGGCGCCTCGTGGACAACCACCACCCGGCCGGTCTTGTTGACCGACGCCATGATCGTGTCCATGTCGAACGGCGAGATCGAGCGCAGGTCGACCACCTCGACCGAGACATCCTCTTCCTCGGCGATCTGTGCGGACTGCAACGCAACGCGCACGGCAGGTCCGTATGCGAGCAGCGTCACATCGGTGCCGGGCTTCGCGATGCGGGCGCTCGACATCTCAGCCGTCGCGGCCGACGCTCCATTGATGGCGTCGAGCTGCGTTGCCACGCGCGCGGTGTCCACCTCGCCCTTGTCCCAGTAGCGCGCCTTTGGCTCAAGGAAGATGACCGGGTCGGGGCTGGCGATGGCCTGCTGGATGAGATCGAAGGCGTCCTGCGGCGTGGCCGGAGACACGATGCGCAAGCCCGCAGTGTGGGCGAAGAGCGCTTCGATGGACTCAGAGTGGTGCTCAACCGCGCCGATGCCACCGGCGAAGGGGACGCGGATGACCACGGGCACCGAGATGCGCCCCTGTGTGCGGTAGTGAAGCTTGGCAAGTTGCGTGGTGATTTGGTTGAAGGCCGGGAAGATGAAGCCGTCGAACTGGATCTCGACCACGGGACGGTAGCCGCGCATCGCCATGCCGATTGCGGTGCCGACGATGCCAGACTCCGCGAGCGGGGTGTCGATGACGCGGTGGTCACCGAAGTCTTTCCATAAGCCATCGGTCACGCGGAACACTCCGCCAAGCTGGCCGATGTCTTCGCCCATCAACACCACCTTCGGGTCGCGCTCAAGCGCGGCGCGCAGGCCTGCGTTGATCGCGCCTCCCAGCGTGAGGGTGCGGACCGTGTCAGGGGCTTGCGTGGTCATCACTTCACCTCCGCATCGGCAAAAGAGGACTCGTAGCGGGCGAACCAGGCGCGCTCTTCCTCCACTAGGGGGTGGCGTTCGGCGTAGACGTTGTCGAACATCGACACCACAGGCCCGCGTTGCCAGCCCTTGACCGCTTCGCGTGTGCGGCGGGCAAGTTCTTTGCCCTCCTCTCGCACCTGTTCCTCAAACTCCGCCGGCAGTTCGTCCGCGCTGCGGAGGAAGGTCTCGAGGCGCGCGATCGGGTCGCGGTCCTGCCAGTACTGCTCGTCTGCGGCGGCACGGTAGCGGCTCGGGTCGTCAGACGTGGTGTGAGCACCCATCCGGTAGGTGAGCGCCTCGACAACCACTGGACCGTTGCCGGAACGGGCGTGCTCCAAAGCCCAACGCGTCACCGCATGGACCGCTACAACGTCGTTCCCATCCACGCGAACGCCGGGGATGCCGACGCCTTGGGCACGCTGCGCGAGCGGCACCTTTGACTGGCGCGTGGTGGGCTCGGAGATCGCGAACTGGTTGTTCTGGATGAAGAACACCACGGGGGAGTCGTTCACTGCGGCGAAGATGAGGGCCTCGTTGACGTCGCCTTGGCTTGTTGCCCCATCGCCGATGTAGCAGACCACCGCACCGTCACGATCGGGGTCGCCGCTGCCGACGAGGCCATCCCAGTTGAGCGCCTGCGCGTAGCCGACCGCGTGGAGTGAGTGGGCACCGATGACGAGGGTGTACGTGTGGACCCCGTGGGCCGTGGGGTCCCACGACGAGTGCTCCATGCCCCGCCACATGCCCATCGTCTGCGGCAGGTCAACACCCTTGACGAACAGCACGCCATGCTCGCGGTAGCTGGGGAAGATGTGGTCAGGGCTACGGGTGGCACGAGCCGAACCAATCTGCGCAGCCTCTTGGCCAATCGCGGGCACCCACAAACCCAGTTCGCCTTGACGTTGCAGGCTCGTTGATTCCATGTCGAAAGCCCGGGTGAGAGTCATGTCGCGCCAGTAGGAGCGCAAGTCGTCCATCGTGATGTGAGCCACGTATGGGTCATACGTGGCGTCCGGAACTCGATTGCCGTGATGATCAAGCAGACGGATGAGTCCTTCTTCGGACAGTGGCCCGATGCCGGCCATGCGACCCCCTATGTGCGTGTGAGGGATGGGGTGGACGTGTGCCGTGCGCGGTCTTCGCGGACGAACCTACGCCAGCGTAGGCTACGGCACCGTAGGTTCGCAAGTGATATTGCTGCGGGACACCCACGCCCCGCCCCACGCGCACACCCCACTCCCGCGGGACACTCACGCCCCGCGAGGGCGGTCGCCTAGGTTTCAGCGGCACGCAATGAGTATGCTGGTGGAACATCTTTGTGACATCCGGGGGGATTTGCGTTGAATCAGCGACAACTGGCGAGATCAGTGCTGCGCGTCACCGCTGCGAATGTCACGCATATGTTGCCTGATCTCCTCCTTCTGCGCGACACGTCGCGTCTCAAGATGGACGGCACCCCCGTGACGGACGCCGACGTTCTTGTGGAGCAAGCGATCCATGAGTCCCTTTGTGCTTCGCTTGATTCGGTGCGCTTTATCGGTGAAGAAGGATCGGTCTCCACCGTCTTCGACGACAGTGAGTGGACAGCCGTGGTCGATCCGATCGACGGCACGGAGAATTTTGCGTCAGGCCTTCCAGAGTGGGGCGTCTGCGTAAGTCTCTGGCACGGCGGAATTCACGTGGCAAGCATGCTGCAGCTTCCCGAATTGTCACGCTGCCTCATTTCTGGGGACTCCGTACCGCGGTATCAGTCACGCCTTACAGGGTTCTCTTCGAAACTAGACGAAGCGCTCGTCGCTGAACTGAGTGAGACACCACACAGCCGCATCACAGGATCTGCGGCATACAACATGTGGTGCGTCATCACAGGTTCTTTTGCGACCTTCTCCAACCCAGTTGGCGCTTGGTCGTGGGACATATTGGCCGGGATATCCTTGGCCCTTGAATACGGTTGCGAGGTCACGCTGGATGACAAGATCTATGACGGACGATATTTGGAAAGCGATCGAACCTATCGTTTCGAGGTACGACGATGACGCCATCGTCATCCTCGGCAAGGGCGCATCGGCAGATGAGGTCCCGAATGAATTTTTCGAAGGCCGCTTGACTATCGGCATTAATGACGCGGAGCGCATTCGCCGGGTCGATATCTCCATCTTCCACGAGCAGTGGGCTGCGGACTCGATCAAAGATGCCGGTTATGGTGCCTCGGTCTATCTTGCGTCGATGCCATTTGAGGCCCCCGGCAAGATCGTGATCAACGTGCCCTTTGAGCCGCTGACGAACGATGGTGGCGACCTCATGCTCAGCCGTTTCCAAGACCGCGAGGCGGTCGCGGTTGAGTCCATGATGATTCTCACCGCGCTCGAGTTGGCCCGAGTGATTGCCGATGCGAAGGGCCGTCGTCTTTCGGTGTACCTTGTCGGGTTCGACTTCGACACGAATGCGGGCTATGCCAAGAAGGCCGTTTCACAGTTCATGCCGGAGACCACGCCAGAACGACGCGGATCCCTTGCCGCGCAAGCAGAAGTGCTTCGGAATGCGCTGTACGCGCTCAAAGACTCCAACCTCGCGGTCACACACATCGGCATCATTGAGGGCTTGTCGGCGGTGACGCCCGCGAGCCTCGCTCCGGTCGAGCGTCCGACGCCGGTGCCGCATG
This sequence comes from Actinomycetes bacterium, assembly GCA_023411615.1. GTDB lineage: Bacteria > Actinomycetota > Actinomycetes > Actinomycetales > Demequinaceae > Demequina. The sequence goes on along the minus strand of JAEYOR010000040.1, from coordinate 31,140 downwards.
GGCACGAAGCGTCCGCTCAAGCAGTAATACCAACAGTGGAGATCACGGCAGAGATCACGACGAACCACTTTGGCGACCGCGAGCGCCTCGAGAGACTGGTTCGCGCCGCGCACGCTGCGGGTGCCGACTGGGTGAAGGTGCAGAAGCGGGACGTGGATTCCTTTTACACCGCCAAGCAACTCTCTTCGCCGTACAGTTCACCTTTTGGCACAACGTTCGGCGAGTACAGAAGAGCTCTCGAACTCGATGCGGACGATTTCAGGTTTCTTGACGAGCTCTGCAAGGAGGTTGGCATCGGCTGGTTCGCGTCGGTGCTGGACGAGCCTTCCTTCCGTTTCATGATGAACATGGGCGCGCCACTCATCAAACTTCCGAGCACGATCTCCGAGCACAAGGCATACCTCACTTATGTGGCCGAGAACTATCGAGGGTCCCTCGTGCTGTCCACTGGCATGACAAACGCCGATTACGAGGAGTGGGTTCTCAAGACATTCCACCGCCAGAGCCGCCTCTACCTGCTCCATTGCAACTCGGCCTATCCAACGCCGGATGAACACTGCAACATCGGCGTAGTGCGGCACTACGCCGAACTCGCAAAAGCGCATCCCCAATTGGTGCCTGGCTACTCAAGTCACGACTTCGGGTGGATGGCTTCCGCACTCGCAGTTGCGGCCGGCGCGGGAATGGTCGAGAAGCACGTGAAACTGGGCACCACGGAATGGGCCCACTTTGACGCGGTCGCGATGGATCTCACGACCCCAGCCTTCAAGGACTATGTTGACCACGTACGCCTGGCCCAAGTCTTTGTCGGCTCGGACCAAAAGCAGATCACCGCTAGCGAGCACCACAAATACAGGAAGTAGGACAGAGGCACGATGGCCGACTTCGATACCCAGGTTCGCGATGAGCTTGTGGTGATTCCTGCGCGCTACCGGTCATCCCGGCTACCGGGAAAGCCGCTTGTGGACATCGCAGGCAAGCCAATGATCATTCGCACGGCAGAGCGCTGTCTCTTGGCGGTTGATCGCGAGGACGTCGTTGTGGCAACGGACGACGAGCGCATTGCAGAAGTTGTCGACGCTCACGGATTCCGCTTCGAGATGACGAGCCCAGATCACCCCACCGGCGGCGACAGGGTGGCCGAAGTGGCCACGCGAATCCCCGCCCGCACCTACATCAACTTGCAGGGCGATGAGCCGATCTTCAATCCCGCAGACATCACCCGTGTGATCGAGGCAGCTCGACGCGACCGGACGCGCACGCTCATGGGGTACTCCCCGATGCCTGCATACCAATTCCACGACACCAAGTTCATCAAGTTGCTGTTCAGCCTCGACAAGCGCCTCATCTATGTGGGACGGGCTCCCGTGCCGCACGGGCATAAAGGCGAGTACACCTTCGCCTACCGGCATGTGTGCATTTACGCGTATCCGCCCGAGGCTCTCAGACTGTTTGCTTCGACGGGCGGCCGAACGGAGCTCGAACTCATCGAGGATCACGAGATCATTCGATTTCTGGAGATGGGCCATCGGGTCGATGTGGTCAAGCTCTCGGACGAGTCTCATCCCGTGGACCGTGCATCCGATGTAGACGTGGTGGTCGAGCGGCTGAGACGCGAGGCCACAAGGTCAGGTGCGCAGGCATGACCGTCTACGACGAAGTGATCGTCATTCCCGCCCGGTTCGGCTCCACTCGGTTCCCCGGCAAACCGCTTGTCGATGTCGCGGGCGTTCCCATGGTGGTGCGAGTGGCCCGCCGTTGTCACGAGGTGCTACCTCTCGAGCAGGTCATTGTTGCTACCGATGACGAACGGGTGGCCGCGCTGTGCGGGGATCACGGGATACGGGTGGAAATGACGAGCAGTGATCACCCGACGGGCATCGACAGGGTTGCTGAAGTCTCGACACGGATTGCGGCTCGCACGTACATCAACCTCATGGGCGACGAGCCCGCGTTTCCCGCCGATGACATACGGGCGCTCATCGACGCAGTTCGCAAGGACCGGTCCGTTGTGCACATCGGCTACACGGAAATCGGCGAAGCCCAGTGGCGCAACCCGAAGATTCTCAAAGTTCTCTTTGGCTTCGCCGGCAACCTCATCTACATTGGCCGGGCGCCAGTTCCCGGCTCGCACGACGGAGCTTTTCGTCTGGGCTGGCGACACGTATGCGTGCACGCGTACTCGCGCGAGCACCTGGAGCGCTTCTCGTCTACGGGCGGCCGGACGCCCGTAGAAGCCGCCGAGGACCAAGAGATCATGCGGTTCCTTGAGCTCGACACCCCCGTTCATGTGGTTCACATGAGCGATGACTCACTATCGGTTGACACTCCAGCAGATGTGCCACTTGTCGAGGCCCGGCTACGTCAACAGGAGGGTGCATCCGCGTGAGCAACGAGTGGGGGATCGATGACGCGGAGGTAGCCAAGATCATGCGAACGTTTAAGAGGCCTCGCCGGGTAGGCGTCAAAGAGGTCGCCTATGTGACGTTCGGCACCTGTGTCGCGTGGGTTTCACGCGTGCCCACCTTGGCGGTCCTGACAGCACGGCTTGCGATCGCGCTCGGCGGCGCGGAGGAGACTCTAGCGGACGCAGAACGTGGGCCCCGGTATCGGTCAGGAGTCCGTGCGAAACTCGGCCGAGCACTGTTTGGCTTCAATCCCACAGGTATGCGTTTGCTGATGAAACGTGCCGTCGCTGGCGAATACAATCATCCCGACCTATTCGCGCGCCTCGCCTCCCACTTCAGCGCCACGGGACTCTCTGAGGCGGCTGTCGAATTGCGTCGGCGTGCGCTCGAGCAAAAACCCTCCGCGACTCGTCATGTGCTGCTCGCACAGGCGCTCTTGGGCGCGGAGGGACGCGGATTCCGCCACGATGGCATCGTGGGTGTCGCTCTCACGCATGTCGGTCAAGTGGACGAGGCCATCAAGCATCTGCGCCTGGCCCTTGCGATGGAGCCTTCAAATCCACATGTGCAGTTCGCCCTCGGACGCACCTTGTTCGCCGAGGGGTTCAGCGAGGAGGGTCTCGCACTGATGGAGAGCTCGATCAAGACGTGGCCCTCAGCGTCGCGCTCGCTCGAGCTGGCCCGAGCTCTCGGCCGCCCACACGTCTTGCGGTTTGACGACGCCGCGTCCGCGTACGAGGCCGCGAGTCGCCAACCATCACTCCACAAGCAGGCGGTTGCGGGCCTGATATCCGCCTCGACTCGCGGCGCGCTCGACTGGGGCCGCATGTGGTCGCTCGCTACGGAGATCGACGTCACCGTGAGTCCTGGGTCACAGGGCGAGACGTTCCGAGAACTCGCGGGCCGTGCCATGGCCGCCAGAGCCATTGACGATGACCTCGTCAGCACCCTGATGAACGCGCTAGACGGCGCGGAGGCCGAAGGTACTTTGCCCGCGCATGCCGTGCTCCACCTGACGTCGCTGCGTCTCGCATTCGCGGGTTTCCTTGAGGAGTGCTTCGCTTTGAAACGCGTGCTCGCGCGATCCGCAGCTGCGCCTCTTTCGCCCGCTTTGCGTAGCGGCAACTTGCGAAAGCAAGCGAGCGCTCTCGTTTATCTGGGCCGCGCATCTGAAGCCGCCCAGCTCCTGGAGTCCCACCCCACGTCGTCCCGGCTTGAACTTGAACACCTACGCATCAAGAAACTCACAGCAGACGCGCACTATGCCCAGGGCAATCTTGCACCTCTCGTCGAGTTCGCAGCCCAGTGTCGCGAGGCCGCGCCGATGCCCACCGACGCCCGCATGGAGGAACTCGTTCGCGGCAAGCGTGTAGCGATAGTCGGTCCCGCAAACTCCCCCGACGAGTTTGGGTCTTTGATTGACGGATACGACACCGTGGTACGACCCCGGTTCACACCCGACTTCATTGCCCAACGCGCGCGAGAGGCCGGCCGCCGGACAGACATAAGTTACTACTCGGGGCGCGATCTCCAGCCCATGCTCGAGGTGGCTGGACAAGCGGTGGCCGAGAACGCGCTGCAATTGGTCGTGGCACGCGCCCTCGCATACTCGACCTCCCGTCGGCTCGAACGTGAATGGCTGCGTTTCTATCGACACGATTTCTCGCTGTACTTCCAGGCCAACTCCCTTGGCGTCACGCGAATGGTCTATGACCTCGTGCAATTCGAGCCTGCCGAAATCGCGCTCTTCCACGCGGATATGTATGCCGGCGTGACCGCGTTCGCGCCCGGATACCGGCCTGCACATGACACCCAACTCGCGCCGGGCTCTATTCTCAACGATCTGGTGGTCGCGCACGATCTCAAGTTCGACTTCGAGTTGCTCCAGTTGCTGCAGCGCGCTGGCGCGGTGACGCCATACGGCATCTCAGCGGAGATCCTTGCTCTCAGCCCCGACGACTACATCGAGCGTGTTCGGCTCTCGGGCAATATCAGCTAGATGCGGGCCTGGAGCCTCGTCAACCGTCTAGCCGCCAATACGTCGCAATCTGCTGAGCGGCGCTAATTCTCCGGGAAAAACACGCTTGACACCGTCACCGAGTGCCTGTTCCACAATGCGTATATCGCGCACCAGAGTGGTGAGCCCCTTCGGTTCAAGCGACGCGGCGTGATCGGAGCCCCACATTGCTCGGTCAAGCGTCACGTGTCTCTCAATCGCGACCGCCCCAAGGGCGACTGCTGCGATCGAAATCTGCAAGCCGACTTCGTGACCCGAGTAACCCACCGGCACGCCATAGCGGTCGCGCAGCGCCGAGATAGTCCGCAGGTTCGCCTCCTCAGGCGGCAATGGGTACGTTGACGTCGCGTGCATCATCACCAGTCGTTCCCGGTCCAGCGCCTCCACAGCGACGTCGATCTGGTCGAGAGTCGACATCCCGGTGGACAGGATCACAGGCAACCCGGTCGCTGCCGTTGCGCGCAGCAGTTCCAGGTCGGTCACGGAAGCAGACGCGATCTTGATGGCCGCAACATTGCGTTCTGCCAGAAAGTGGACGCTCGGAACGTCCCACGGTGAGGCGAACCAGTCGATACCCCGTTTCCGGCAGTACGCGTCGATCTCGTCGTACTCGTCGGCTCCAAATTCAACCTTGTACCGATAGTCCAGGTACGTCATGGTTCCCCAAGGCGTCTCGCGCACCTGATCGCGCATGTGGACCGGCGTCGATATCTCCGGGTCTCGCTTCTGGAACTTGACTGCCTGGCAACCAGCGTCAATGGCAACGTCGATGAGCTCTCTCGCCACATCGACCGAGCCATTGTGATTCAGACCGATCTCGGCGATGAGATACGCCGGGTGACCTGTCCCCACGACGTGTTGCCCGATACGGACTTCCTCGCTCACCTCGACCTCCCCCTTCGGGTGCACAGCCCCCTTCGTCAACGGTTAGCCACCCGAAATTTCTGATCGATCTTACCGGAGCCTTCGTGAACGGTATGAGCGGCCTGCGCCGTGATGCTAGGAAGGGCGATGGCTGCCTCGCCTTGTGTTAATCCACGGGGCGACGACGCGGTAGACCCAGCGCCTCCACCAGACGTCGGCGCTGCCGAGCGCTATCGCGCGCACCCGCGCAGCGTGCAGTCGGCCTGCGATGGTTCGGCTGCGGAGCCATACCGCGCGCCAGTTTTCATACTCTTTCGGATCCCGAGTTGCGAGGGTGGTGGCCATAGAAACCCAGTCGTTCTCCTCGTCTGGGTGGAAGTAGTTGGCGTCCAACCACCCATGACGAGGGTGCCTGAAAGCACCGATGGCTAGATCATCGAGTGTTCCCTCCACACCTGAGCCCTCAAAGACTTGGTTGAAGGCGGCGGTTCCATCCTGCATGTCGAGGAGGCAGAGCACGGGGCTGCCTGCGGCAATGGCTTCTATTGCTGACGACGAGTTCACTGTGACGAATCCGGCCGCGCGGGCGAGGAAGGGTCCGATGGGGCCGGTGCGGAATTCCACATTGCTTGGAAGCGGCTCCGGCAATGTTGCGGCGAGGGCACTGAACGGATACGGATCGTCGTGCGTGAGGGATTCGCCCGGGAGTCCCCTCTCCTTCACAACGACTGTCAGATTTGGCCGTGTGAGCGCCACATCATAGAGCGCACGCAACAGCCGCACCCGGTCGGCAGGCGATGCTGGCACTTGAGGCTGTGGTGCAAAGATGATGAGGTCCCTCTTCGCAGCATGGGCTTCCGGAGCACGTTGGACAAACGAGGCAAGTGCCGTATGCGCCAAGCGCCCCACCGGTAGGAGCGCGGCTACCGCCTCGCGCTCTCGCACCGAGTGGGTGATGAAGAGGTCAGCACCAGCTCGATGGCGAAGTCCAGTCGTCGTCGGTGGCATCCACAACCCGGCGATGCCGGTGATGACAACTCCGGCGGCACGTCTACCGCGAAGGTGGTCGTCAAGCAGCGTTTCGATGAGTGGGCCCCTACACGCCAAGATCAGGACATCTGGTGGATCACCAACGAGTTCACGCACCAGTTCCCGCATCGTCAGGCGCCGGACGGAGGCTGCTGCCTCGGCACCGACAGCCGCGACTACCTGAGCACGTGACGGCGACACGGCGCTTTCAACGAGAACCATTGAGCGAACCCATGACGACGGCGCCTCGGACGCGCGGCGGGCACCCCACTTGAGATACGAATCACCGTCGGCGACTACCAGTAGCCGAAGCGACTGGGGATCGGCGGAGGACCCCGAGGTCACGGTTGTTCGCTGCCGAACAGCGGTGATGCCGCAAGAATGCGGTCAGCAACCTCCCTGACCGCACCGCGGCCGCCGCTGTGCCGAAGAATCACACGCGCGCGCGACATGACCTCCGGGCGGCCGTCTGCGACTGCAATCGGCCACCCCACGATCTCGAGGCACTGCACATCATTTACATCGTTACCTACAAAAGCCACGTCGGCGAGTTCCACGCCTGCCTCGCGCGCCCAGGCGACAAGTGCGGACGCCTTGTCGTCAACGCCCTGGAGCACGGGAACACCAAGTTTTCTCGCGCGGGCCGATACGACCGGATTCTTCTCTCGAGACAAGATGAGTACAGGCACACCTGCGGCGACAAGAGATGCGACGCCCAAGCCGTCCGCACGGCTCACTGCCACGGACTCGCTGCCATCCTGGTTCACGTACGCCGTGTCATCGGTGTGCACGCCATCAAAGTCCGTCACCAGCGCCCTCACGGGCAGCGGCTCGGGCGTTACGGCACCCGCCGCGAGGGTACGTGCATGCTCCAACTCCGCTGGCGTATCGATCTCGATCGCAGTCGCCGGGTCGACCTCTTCAACGCCAATCCGTCCAAAGAACCGAAAACGGGAGTCAAGGAAGCCGTGGACATTCATCACGTAGAAGCCACCGGTCTCGCAGAACTGCGGCGCACGATCCTGACGTCTAGCTCTCGAACGATGGTCGTGATTGACGCCAACTGCGCCGGACTCTGTCCTTTCCCAAACAAATGCGTATGTCTCGAAAGCCGCGAACACCACATCTTCCGCACCACCAGCAACACGCCGAACTGCTGAGCCGAGCGCCTTGGCATCGATGAACGGCGATGTCGCCTGGAGAAAGGCGAGCACGGAGGGCTCAATACCGCGGTACCTCAGCACATCAATCGCGTGAAGCAAAGCCGACTCTGAGCTTGCGGTGTCACCTGCCAGGTCCGCGGGGCGCTCGATGACGTGCGCCCCCCATTCGTTTGCGATCCTCGCGATCTCGGGATCATCGGTGCTCACGTAGACGGCGTGGATCTCGCCCGATTCACGTGCGCTTCGAATCGCCCTGGCGACGAGTGGAACCCCTCCTACACGCGCCAGGTTCTTGCCGGGAACTCCTCGCGAGCCTCCCCTGGCAGGAATGATGGCAATATGATGCGGCTTGCTCATCGCGCCTCCTCGGGACCATCGACGAGACCGTTGATGAAGCTCCTGAACTCGAAGTCAGCGGTCTCGAGCCACCATTCTTCCGGAACTCTTGAGAACTCAAACGATACGGACGTGAGACCAAGCGCCTTGAGTGACGCCACGACACTGGATGGCAAACCGATCACCCGGCGAAGCCGTGATGCCATAGCGGCTTCGACCTCGAGTGGCAGAAGCCCCCGATACACAGATACGCCAAGGGTGTGCTCGATGTAGTCAAGGAATTCAGGTGACTCTCTGCGATGGGGCATATAGAGGGTGTTCTCCTCAGCCGTTTCCCTCACCCACTCGGCGTATCGATTCGTGTCCACGTACCCGTCGACTGCCAGTGCCGAGCCCACCACAATCGACTCGGCTTGAACCGAGGCCTCGCCCGGCAACTGTCGCAACCACCGAAAACGGTTTGGCCGAAGCTGCGCGCCTTTCGACGCGAGGAGTTGGGCCGCCTCGTGATCTGCATAAGCGGTGAAGATCTCAAGATCGCCATGCCGCAACGCCTGGGAAAGGCGCCTGGATGCGCGTCCGCCGAGCCATCGCTTTATCGGTCCCTCGCGCTGACCAGGACGCCTGAGCGGGGCTTGAGTTGCGAGCAGACACAGCAGATCCACCATGATCGATCCGTCGTCGATGAGAACGAGCGATCTCCTCGGCACGAGCAGTGCCAATCTCAGTTGGCCCGAAAACCCATCGCCAAGGATGCGCTTCTTGGCCCACGCCCAAGGGCTGAGGATGGCGTGAGACCTTGGCCTGCGAATGGAAATGGTGGCTGGGAGCGCACTGCGGAGTGCGGCAATCGTCGCATCGAGTTGGCGAACGCCTCGCCGTGGATGTACCGCCAACTCGACGCCATGCTCATGCGCGTATTCGACGGCATTGAGGAACTGAAGGCCCGACTCGACCCACGCATGAGCGACCCTCGGTTCATGACCGCTCATACGCCTTTACCACCTCGTCAGGATCACCGTCCATCACGATCTCGCCCTGCCGCAGCCAGATCACGCGGTCGCACGTCGATCGGATCGACTTCATCGAGTGTGAGACGAGAAAGACCGTGGAGGCGGCATCCCTGAGCTCGCGGATGCGCGCCTCGCTCTTCACCCTGAACTCTTTGTCGCCAACAGCGAGCGCCTCGTCCACGAGAAGTATCGAGTGCGGTCTCGCGACCGCTATGGCAAATCGCAGTCTTGCCGACATCCCCGATGAGTACGTGTTCATCGGCATATCTGCCGAGTCCTCGACACCTGCAAATTCGATGATGCCCTGAGCTTTCGCTTCAATCTCACGCGGCGACATACCCAATGCCAGCCCACCCAGGATGACATTGCGTTCTCCCGAGATCTCTCCGAGGAGCGCTGCGTTGACTCCCAACAATGTGGGGCGCGACGAGGCGTAGACAGCACCCGCGGCGGGTTGGGTGAAGCCTGCGATGCACCGCATGAGAGTCGACTTGCCGGAGCCATTGGCGCCAATGACGCCAATGCTCTCTCCCTCGTGGGCAACGAGCGAAACCCCCCGAAGAGCATGCACTTCCCTGATCCCACGTTGACGCCGCAATAGCGACTTTCGCCCGCCGGCGGCCTTGCCGGTGGCATATGAGCGGTAGCGAACTTCAAGACGATCAACAATGACCGTTGGCTCTGGAGTTGATCTAGAGGTCGCCATAGCGCTCCTCCGCGTGCCAGAACAAAAAGAGGCCACCAACGAAGACCGTGACCGTGGCACTGATAGCTACCACCCACATGGTTGTTGTCGCTGCGTTTCCCGAGACAAGCATCGCGCGCATGATCGAGATGAAGTCGTAGACCGGATTCAGCTGCGCGAAGCTCGCCAGGCTCTTCATGTCGTTGGCAGCGGCGACCTTGTCAATGGAGTAGAAGATTCCACTCGAATAGAAGATGAGTCGATTGAAGAGGGGCACCAACTGTCCCACGTCCCTGACGTGAGCCGTGAGGCGAGCAGCAATGAGCGCTACACCGAAGTTGAAGATCGTCATCATGCCGAGCACCACGGGTGCGAGAATCCAACGCCACGTCACTGGTTCGCCAAACGCAACCAACACGACGCCCAGAACAACCATCATGGGCACTAGCTCGAAGACGCGCTGGATGACTACTGACAGCGGGAGCAGCACCCTGGGAAAGCTCAAAGACTTCACGAGGCCCGCATTGGTCACAATCGCCTTGGCCCCTTGGCTCAGGCTTTGCGAGAAGAACTCAAAAGTGAATACACCCGCGATGAGAAAAGGGATGAAGTTGGACGGACGGGTCGCACTCGACATGATGAGACCAAAGATCACACCATAGAGAGCAGCGTTCAGCGTGGGTCTCAGCACCACCCAACCGAGGCCAAGCCGATTCGCGCTCAAGGTGGCCTGAATGTGAAACCGCGCGAGGACAATCGCGAAGCCGCGCCGCGACCAGGCCGCTCCGACGTAGGAGACAAGACGAGGTCTCGCCCCAACGCGCGCCAGTCCCTTGGCGCGCGCCAACCCCTCGAGGTCACTCTGCGTCATTCACTACCGCCTTCGCGTCAGCGACCAGCGTATTGGTTATGCCTTCGGGGTGTGCGCATCATGCCGGCTAAACAGCCGTAGCCCCACGCAAGGTGAATCAGCGCAAGGACCCAGGGAATCCGTAGTCGGGTTGGCGCGTCGAGACCATTCGCAATGCTTGCCGCCACGAGCACCGACACATACGCGGCAGGCACTGCGGCTGCTAGCACGCCCAACACTATTGCGCTTGCTCCGCTCGACAGCCCCGCAATCACCGCAGTCACTGCAGAGGCCACGATCGCCACAAGTAGAGCGGGCGGCGCCAGATACCGCATGGGAGTCGCTCGAAGATCCCGGCGAATGAGAGTGCCGCGCCAACGCCCAGAGGCGTGGAACTGCTTCGCCACTGCGCGCACTGAAGAACGCGGTCGATACGTCACCACCACGTCGGGCAGGAACCATATGATGCGGCCGCTCCGTCTCAAGCGAAGGTTGAGTTCCCAATCCTCACCGCGCGAAAGTGCTTCGTCGTATCCACCGACGCCTATGACGGCGGCCTTCTCGTACACCCCGAGGTATGCAGACTCTGCCTCGCCCTCCTCACCACCAACGTGATACACGCCGCCGCCAAGGCCCCACCACGTGTTGTACGCAAACGCGACGGCCCGCTCAAATGGGGTGGTTCCTTGTGCGACCATGCGCCCGCCGACGTTGACGGCCCCACTCTCACGTAAAGCCCTCAGCGACTTCGCCGTATAGTCCGCAGGCAGTTCCGAATGGGCATCGACCCTCACGACGATGTCGTACTTTGCCTCGGCCAGCCCGAGGTTCATGGCGACGGAGATGGCGTTCCTCGGGTTATTGATACGCCGCACTTCCGGGTGCGCTTTGACGACAGCATCGACAACGTCGTCGGTGCCGTCCGATGACTCTCCGCAAACAAGCAACAACTCGAATGGGTGGACGTCTTGCCTCAGCACACTTTGCACCGCCGCTGCCACGTGCGCTTCCTCGTTCAGCACCGGCATCACGTAAGACACCGGACCCTGTGGCATCGGTCCCCCCCGAGCATCGAATGTGGAGTGAGCTCAAGGAGTGCGCTTGTCTAGGAGCCGCTGGCGCGGCTCCGCGAACGTCTCCCCTTGTCCAGGCCAGGATAGCGTTTGCTGACCAGAAAGGGTGTACCGTGCCAAACGTTGCATTTAGCCGTTTGTGCCGGCCGTCGTCTCCGCCGTCGTGCTGGTCGAGGTGGTGCCAGCGCCCGATGCATACCTGGCCGTGGTCTTCCGGGGGCGCGCCGCGCCCTTTGACGCCTCCGACTCCGATCCGGACGGAGCGTCCGCGGCGGACGTCGCTGACGGAATATCAGATGAGGTGTCTCCAGCGTCGGCCGTGCGCTTGTGTGTCTCAACCGGTGCGGCGGCAGGTGCAACGGGTGCCGGAGGGGTCGTCTTCGCGGCTGCTTCCTGAGCCCGCTGTGCCTCACGCGCAGCCTGCGCCGCCTGGATCCGGGCGTGTTCGGCGTCGGCCTTGGCTCGGTCCGCCTGAGCACGCTCCATCCGGAGCCGCGCTTCCTCCTCATACTGGCGCGCCCGCTCCGCATCGCGTTGGGCGCGAGCAGCATGGCTCGGCAAGATGAGGTCGTTCTCCTTGATGAGCGAGAGTGCCTCGTCGCGTTCGCGGTGCACCGGCCACTTCGCCAGTGCAAAGACAATAAGCAGCAGCAAACCCAGGGGCGGCAGCAGGACGCCAAGCACGGCCCACCAGGCGGAGAAGCCGGCCTTGTGCACCACGACAACGGCGAGCAACAGCACGAGCAGCCAGACGGCTGCGGCACTCCACACCGCAATCAAGCCGGCGGACTCAAGGAAGTCGGTCACACCCTCGCCCGCGGCCTCCGGGTCGATTCCTACAACATCAATACTCGTCACCATGGCGGGCTCCTTTCGTAGAACGGTCACCCTGGCTACTAGGGCAACGTCGACAACAGAGCCGATGATTCCGAGCAACACCGCTCCCGCACGCGCGGGCAGAGTCGCCTACACGCGCCAGGCGAGGTCCGCGAGGTGGGCGAGAACAGCGTCGTTCTCCTGCGCGGCGCCGATGGTGACCCGCACGCCATCGCGCGCAAAAGGCCTGACGAGCACCTGCGGATCCTGGGCAGCGAGGTGCTGAGCAAGCTCAAGTGCCCGATCGCCAGCGGGGATCCACACGAAGTTTCCTTGCGCCTCGGGCACAGTCCAGCCCTGCTTCGCGAGCTCCGCGACCACGCGCGCGCGCTCGGCGATGGTGGACTCGACCCGTTCGCGCAGCTCGTCCTCCGCCTCGAGCGATGCAATGGCGGCAACTTGCGCCACCGTCGACACCGAGAAGGGCGTCACCGCCTTACGAACGCCAGACACGATCGGCTCGGGTCCCACCGCGTAGCCGACGCGCAGGCCCGCCAGCCCATACGCCTTTGAGAAGGTCCGCAACACGAGGAGGTTGTCGTAGCGGCCAATCAATGTCTCACCCTGGACCGCCGCGGGATCCGTCACGTACTCAACGTATGCCTCATCGAGCACCACGAGCACATGCTCCGGTACCTGCGCCATGAACTCCTCGAACTCGGCGGCGCCCACCGCTGGCCCCGTCGGGTTGTTCGGCGAACAGACCATCACCACTTTGGTGCGCTCCGTGATCGCCGTTGCGAGCGCTCGCAAGTCGTGTCGAGCGCCGGCGTCCAAAGCGACCGTCACCGGCGTGGCCCCCGCGAGCGACGTGAGGATCGGGTACGCCTCAAAGCTGCGCCACGCGAAGACCACCTCGTCACCCGGGCCGGCGAAAGCCTGCAACAAGTGCGCGAGCACGCCCACCGAACCGCCGCCTGTCACCACGTTCGCGGGCTCCACGCCATGACGAGCCGCGAGGCGCTCAGTCAACTCGACCGCGAACATGTCGGGGTAGCGGTTCATCGTCTGACCGGCACGGTGGACGGCCTCAACGACCGAAGGCAAAGGGCTTGCAGGGTTCTCGTTGGACGAGACCTTGACGGGAGGGCGGGCTCCCGGCACACCACGCGCGCCAGGAACGTACGGAGGAAGAGCCTCGATCTGTGGGACGGGCTGGGGTTTTGCCATAGGCCAAGCATGCCAGCGCATGATTGAATCGCCGTATGAGATTTGTGGTGAAGACCGCCATTGCTGCCGTGGCGATTTGGTTCGTCACGTTGTTGCCGCTCGACCTCACGGTTTCGGGTGGTGAGAACGGCGAGTGGTGGGGGCGCCCGCTCGTGTTCTTGCTCATCGGTGCAGTGCTCGTCGCACTCAACATGATCCTCAAGCCCGTCATCAAGTTGCTGACGTTGCCCGTGCGAATCCTCACCTTGGGTCTGTTTGGCCTCATCATCACGTGGTTCATCCTGTGGCTCACATCCTGGATCACGTCCCGTGACTTCTTCTCGGTGGCCACCTTGGATGTGGGCGGATTCTGGAAAACGCTCTTTGCCGCGATCGTCGTCACGATCGTGATCGCGGTGCTCGAAGCGATCGTCCCGGGCGCCAAGGAACGCGACAACCGCCGCTAACCCCCGGGCGCCCCCCGACACCCCCCACACCCCCCGACACCCCCACACCCCCCACACCCGAGTTTGCGGTGAGTTGTTGGAGGGTTACGGACCCCCACAGGCACTTTGCGGTGAGCTATTGGAGGAATCCGCGCGAGCCAGCCCCAGCGTCGGCCGCATCCCTCCGTGGAACAATGGGCGCGTGACCGACGCAACGCCTCCCGCCGTCCACCCGCTCAAGCCCACGGCGTCCTTTGCCGCAATGGAACCGCCCATTGCGCTCGGCCCGCTGGACGGCCGCTACCGAGGCGCTGTGGCCCCGCTCGTTGACCACCTCTCGGAGCCCGCGCTCAACCGGATGCGCCTCCATGTGGAAGTTGAATGGTTCATCCACTTGTGCGCCACGGGCGCGGTGCCGGGCGTGCGCAATCTCACCGGCGACGAGGTGGCGCTACTGAGGGCCATCCCCGCCGACTTCGATGCCGCGGGAATCGCCGAGCACGCCGCTTTTGAACGCGAGACGGTGCATGACGTCAAGGCGATCGAGTACGTCATCAAGGCGCGCATCGCGGGCACAAGCCTTGAGCCGTTGCGCGAACTTGTTCACTTCGCCTGCACGTCCGAGGACATCAACAACCTCTCCTACGCGCTGATGATCCAGGGCGCCGTGCGCGACGTGTGGCTCCCCGCCGCGACCGCGCTGACAGACCAACTCGCCAGCATGGCGCGCGAGCACAAGTCGCAACCGATGCTGTCACGCACCCACGGTCAGCCCGCGACGCCCACCACGCTCGGCAAAGAGCTCGCCGTCCTCACCCACCGCTTGCGCCGGCAGCTCGCGCGCATCGAGCGCACCGAGTACCTCGGCAAGATCAACGGCGCCACGGGCACGTTTGGCGCTCACGCTGCCGCCGCCCCGGGCACGGACTGGGCCACGATCTCTCGCACATTTGTCGAGGGCCTAGGCCTCACCTGGAACCCCCTCACCACGCAGATCGAGAGCCACGACTGGCAAGCCGAGCTCTACGCTGACGTCGCCCGTTTTGGCCGCATCCTCCACAACCTCGCCACCGACGTGTGGACCTACATCTCCCTCGGCTTCTTTGCGCAGGTGCGCGGCCAAGGCACCATCGGCTCTTCCGCGATGCCGCACAAGGTCAACCCCATCCGCTTTGAGAACGCGGAGGCAAACCTTGAGATCAGCGCCGCGCTCTTCGACACCTTGGCCGCCACGCTCGTCACGAGCCGCATGCAACGCGACCTCACCGATTCCACCAGCCAGCGCAACATCGGCGTCGCCTTCGGCCACTCGCTGCTCGCGATCGACAACGTGCGCCGCGGCCTCGCGGGTCTCGACGTCAACCCGGAGGCCCTCGAGAAGGACCTCGACTCAAACTGGGAAGTTCTCGCCGAGCCCATCCAGTCCGCGATGCGTGCCGCGGCCATCGCAGGCGTGCCCGGCATGGACAATCCCTACGAGACACTCCGCGACCTCACCCGCGGCCGCCGCGTGGGCGAGGCAGAGGTGCGCGAATTCATCGCGGGCCTCGGGCTCCCGGCAGACGCTGCAGTCAGGCTGGCGGCCCTGTCACCAGGGACCTACGTGGGTCTGGCCGAGAAGCTGGTCGACGAGTATCTGCAATAGAGGGCGTAAGAAGGTGACCTCATGAGCTTGCTCATCACGTCACTTCGCCGCTACCCCGTCAAGGCAATGGGTGGCGAGTCGCTCGAGTCCGTCGCCGTCACCGCACGCGGCCTTGATGGAGACCGCGCGTGGGCAGTGCGTGACGAGAACAACCGGCTTGCCTCGGGCAAGAACACCACCCGCATGATCCGCCGCGACGGTGTCTTCACCTTCCGCGCCCATACGGAGCCGAGTGGTGCCGTGACGATCTCCGGACCGGACGGGCCGATCGGCCAGGCTGGGGACCCCGCAGCCGATGCCATTCTCAGCTCAGCGCTGGACGCACCTGTACGCATCGCACCCGAGACAGACATTCGCCACTTCGACGCGGGCGCCATTTCCCTCATCGGTACGGCAACCCTCGATTGGTGCGCGAGCGAGCTGGGCGTGGATGCGGACCCCCGCCGGTTGCGTGCAAACATCGTGGTCCATACGAGCGAGCCCTTTGAGGAGGAGGGTTGGATTGGGCGCGACATCACCGCCGGGCCAGTGCGCCTCCACGTCGCGCGCCGCATCGAGCGGTGCCGCACCATTGATCTCGCGCAAGATGGCGTCGTGAGGACGACGCGGTGGCTGAAGGCCCTTGGCGCCACCCGTGATCTCCGAGTCGCCGTCTACTGCGACGTGCTCAAGCACGGAGTGATTTCCGTGGGCGATGCCGTGAGCATCTAGCCGGCGACGCTCGTTACAGTTGGCGTGATGTCCACCAATGCTCCGGAGCCCACCCGCCGCCGCCTTCGTGCCGAGGTGCTCATCGTGCTCGGCCTCTCCCTAGGCCAGTCCGCGGTCTTCGCCGCGCTGCGCCTCCTCGAGCGCTACCTCGCCGAGCCCGCCATCGGCCAACAGGCAACCACGCTCAACCCCTCGCGCTCCGGCATTCCGTACATGGACCTCACGTATCAATTGCTCAACATCATGTTTGGCCTGGTACCCGTCGCCCTCGCGCTCTATCTCCTCTCGAGCCATGGACGCTCGGCGCTCGACCGGCTCGGCCTCACGGGATCGGGCCGACGCTGGGGCCGGGACATCGCCATCGGTGCGGGCCTCGCGGCGTGCATTGGTTTGCCTGGGCTGGGCGTCTATGCAATTGGCAGGGCGATCGGTCAGAGCGTTCGAATCAATACGAACGGACTCCCCGACATGTGGTGGGCCGCCACGATCCTTCTCCTCTCGGCCGTCGCCGCCGCGCTCCTTGAAGAGATCGTGGTGGTCGGCTACCTCCTCACCCGCCTCACCGACATGAGGTGGTCAATCCCGGCAGCCATCGCGGCGTCGGCCCTGTTGCGCGGGACATATCACCTCTACCAGGGCTGGCCGATGGCGCTCGGCAACGTCCTCATGGGCGTCGTCTTTGCCTACGTCTTCCTCCGCTGGCGGCGCGTGGGGCCGCTCATCGCCGCGCATTTCATTCTCGATCTCGTGTCATTCGTTGGCCCCGAGTTCGCTCCGCAGAGTTGGCTCGACGCGCTCAACGGTGTGTAGGCACGTCGCCCGTCCGGGGCCGCATACCCGCAAACGCCCTCGCGCTCTAGACTCACCCCATGGCCGCTGACGCTTCCGCTACCCGCGGAGGCGATGCGACCGCGCAGGTCAGCCCGGACTCCGGCGCCACCGAAGCCGTGGGCGCCGAGCCCCGCCCCGCCCACGTGGTCGACATCCCAGAATCCCGGGTGCACAGACAAGCGGACTTGTTGTCCCTGTTGGGCGTGGTCCTCGGCACCGTGCTCGTGCTTCTCATCGGCACCTATGCGCACGGCACCACCGAGGGATTCACGGACGACGTCCACGGGATTTCGGCCGTTCTGCAGCGCGTCCTGATCGCGCCGGTCAACATCTTCTCCGGCACGGTGACGCTCATCCTCCCGGCCGTTGCCATCATCGACCTCGCCGTCCGACGCGAACCTCGCCGCATTCTCGAGGCACTCGGCGCGGCGGCGACAGGCTTTGGCGTGATCTTGCTTGCCGTCTGGATCGTCAACCGCGCTGCGTCCGACAACCTGGTGAACTCGTTGTCTGTGGGCGTCGGGGAGAGCGCTCAGGTCAACATGCCGGCGTACATCGCAGGAGTCGCGGCCTTGCTGACGGTCGCGGGGCGGCGCAATTCCCGACGCGCCCTCAGCTTCTCGTGGAACATTCTGTGGGCGGCGGTCGCTGTGGCCGTGATCTCCGGCATCGTCACCCTGCCCGCGGCGCTGTCCACCGTGTTGATGGGGCGCTTTGCGGGACTTGCCTTTCGGTACTTGCTTGGCTCCACCTCGGACCGCGCCTATGGCCGCACGCTCGTCGATGGAATCGAACGCGCAGGCTTTGGGGTGAAGCGCCTGGTTCGCGCGGACCCGGCGATCGCGACGAGCCTCCAGGACCTTGACGAGGTCTCCACGGCGCTCGGCCGCGCCCGCCATGGCCGCGTGTACGCACTGACGACGCCGGAGGGTCACCACCTCCTCGTGGTCGCCCTGGATGCGGATCAGCATGCCGCCGGTTTTGTCACCAAGCTGTGGTCGTCATGGAGGCTGCGCGGCATCGACGCACGGGCTGACGTGTCCCTGCGTCACTCGGCGGAAGCCACCGCGCTCTTGTCGCATGCTGCTCGCGGAGCTGGCGTGCGCACGGCTCGAGTACTCGGACTATCGCAGGCGCGGGACACGATGATCATCGTCTACCAACGTCCGCTCGCCGCGCGTCCGCTCGCCCAACTTGATCCGGCCGACGTGACGGACACCGTTCTCGATGCTGTGTGGGATCAAGTTGGCAAGGCACACGCGGCAGGCATCTCGCATCGCGCGCTCAGCGCGGACACGGTGCTCGTGGGGCACGATGACTGGGCTCAGTTGCCTACGGTATGGCTCACGTCATGGGAGCTTGGGGAAGTGGCGACGTCCGAGATCGCCAAACGCATCGACCACGCGCAGGTGGTGTCGATGCTGGCGGCGATCGTTGGCCCCGTGCGGGCGATCGATTCGGCCTTCCGCGCGATCGGCCGCGAGGGCGTCGAGCATTTTGCTCCCGTCCTCCAGTCCGTGATCCTGCCCCGCGCTACTCGCAGTGCGCTGCGTGCGTCCCCCACGGACCTGGGCGAAGTACGCAAGGACATCGTCTCGCGCCTGCCCGACGCCGATGTTGAGCCGGAGCAGATCTCGCGTTTTGGCCTCAGAACCGTTTTCGCTTTGACCGCGGGCATCATCGCGGCGTACATCATCTTCGCGTCGTTCAACACGGAGAAGGTGCTTGATTCGCTGCGGGACTCGAACCCCTGGTGGCTCGCCGCGTCCGTGGGATGGATGCTGCTCACCTTCGTTGGTGCCTCCATCGCCCTGCTTGCTTTCTCGCCGGTCAAACTGCCGTGGAATCGGGCGATCCTCGCACAGGTGGCCGCCGCGTATCTCGCTCTTGCCGCTCCAGCAGGCGTGGGGCCAGCCGCGCTCAACATGCGCCTCCTCACCCGCCGACGCGTCGCCACGCCGCTCGCTGTCGCGACGGTCGCGCTCGTACAAGTGAGTGCCGTTGTCGTCACCGTTGTCGGCTTGCTCGTGCTCTCCCTCTTCACCGGCTCGGAAGGCACTCTCGCCCAGCTCCCCTCGGGCTCGTTGCTCGCCGGCGTCGGCATCACTGGTCTTATGGTTGCCCTCGCGCTCGTGGTGCCGCGCGTACGCCAATGGGCGTGGGGACGGCTCGCACCCATGCTGCGTCAAACATGGCCGCGACTTGCTCAGGTTCTGGGTCAGCCTGGACGCCTCGCGCTCGGCCTCAGCGGCAACCTGTTGCTCACGGCCGCCTACGTGGGCGCGTTCGACGCGGTGCTGCGAGCTTTTGGACACGACCTTCCGCTCGTCGACGTCACCGTCCTGTTCCTCCTCGGCAACGCGGCTGGCGCGATCTTCCCGACGCCGGGTGGACTTGGCGCAGTCGAAGGTGCCTTGATTGCGGGCCTCAGTTCGTCCGGCCTCGCCGGTTCAGTCGCGGCGTCGATCGTGGTCGTGTTCCGCCTCATCACCTACTGGATGCGGATCCCCATGGGCTACTTCGCGATGCGCTATCTGCAAAAGCGTGGCGAGCTCTAGGCTCGCACCGGCACCTTAGCCCTGTCAGCGGTCAATGACTTCTTGGCCGAGTTCGAGCATGTCGTCAAACTCTTCCTCCGACATGAGCTCCGCGGCATTCATGGCACTGCCGAGGATGGTCGCACTGGCGCGCCACACATACCAACTGCCATCAAGTTTGATGAGGGTGATGCCAAGCATCGCGGGACCCTCAGGAGTCTGGAAAAGGATGGCGCCTTCGCGGGCATCTTCCCCCGACCACACGTCGAGCGAGTTCGCCAGGAACTCCGCGTACCTCGACTCTTCGCCACCCGCTTTTAATAGGTCGACGCGCTTCACAGCGATGTCATCGAAGCCATCAAGGCTGAAGGTCTGCTCCCATTCGGCAGGGTTCGCGACCGCGTCGCCCGCAATTGTCATGTACGGGTCTTCGCCGGGCATCAGGAGGCTCCGGGCGATGCCAATGACGCTGTTGCCCGCGAAGCCCACCTGCACGCGGGCGTTCACCCCGCTGAAGTCGGGAGCCGGAAGAGGCGTCTGGGGCATGATCGCGCGAACAAACTCAAGGTTCTTCGTGAACGAATAGCCCTCGACTAAGGACGTCGTGGCGTACATCGAGGCCGCGGCATCAAGGTCACCATCCGCAATCGCGTCAGCGTACGCTCGCGCTGCCGCGTCGGCGCTTGAGAAGCCGCGTTCGGCGGTCGCCCCGGAGCCCGAACTCGAGCCATCACCCCCGCCACCCACGAGCAGCACCGCGACCAACGCGAGGGTCGCCACCCAGGAAACACCCGCGACAATCCACGGCACACGCGAGGCTGGCCCGGAAGCGGCAACGGCAGGTTGATCAGACATTCTTCCCCCTCGAGATGACATGTGGTCGGTACCTTACCGGACGCGAACCCCCGAGTTCCCGCCTCCACAGGCGCTACAGATCAGGCGCCATATCCGCGAAGTGCGCGTAGTCCTTCTTGAACGCAACCGCGATGGTGTCGGTTGGCCCCGCGCGGTGCTTCGCCACAATGAAGTCAGCTTCGCCAGGGCGGTTGTCGCGGTCGTAGGCGTCATCGCGGTGAAGAAGGATCACGATGTCCGCGTCCTGCTCGATTGCACCCGATTCACGCATGTCGGACAGCATCGGCTTCTTCTCGGTGCGCTGCTCGGGTCCACGGTTGAGCTGCGAGATCGCAATGACCGGCACCTCGATCTCCTTGGCGAGCAGTTTGAGCGCGCGCGAGAACTCCGAGACCTCTTGTTGACGTGACTCAACCTTTCGACCTGAGCTCATCAGCTGGAGGTAGTCCACCACCACGAGTCCCAGGTTGTGCTGCTGCTTGAGGCGGCGGCACTTGGCACGGATTTCCATGAGCGACATATTGGGGCTGTCATCAATGAACAACGGCGCCTTTGCCACGCGCGCAGCGGTTGTCGCCAAGCGCTGCCAGTCGTCCGGGTTCATCGGGCCCTTGGTCAGCTTGGTCAGCTTGACCCCCGCCTCCGCGGAGAGCATGCGCTTGGTGATCTCCTCGCGGCTCATTTCAAGCGAGAAGATCACCGACGCCTTGTCCGCCTTGATGCTCGCCGCACGTGCGATGTCGAGGCCAAGCGTGGATTTACCAATCGCGGGACGCGCGGCAATGACGATCATCTGACCGGCTTGGAAGCCGCCCGTCAGGTCATCGAGTTGACGGAAGCCCGTGGGGATGCCGAGCATCTGCCCGTCACGGCTCGACGCCGCATCCACCTGCTCGAGCGTGTGCTCCATGATGTCGCCGATGGGCAGGTAGTCCTCGGAGTTGCGCCGCTCCGTGACCGCAAAGATCTCGGATTGCGCGCTGTCGACGACATCGTCAACCTCGGCGCCATCCGCGTCGTAGCCCATATTGGCAATGCGCGTCCCGGCTTCCACCAGCTTGCGCAGGATCGCCTGTTCGCGCACCAGCCGCGCGTAGTAACCGGCCGACGCCGCAGAGGGCACGATCGAAATGAGGGTGTGGAGATACTCGGCGCCGCCCACCTTGGCGAGTTGACCGTTGCGTTGCAGCTCCGCACCCACGGTGAGGGCGTCCACCGGGTCACCCGCGTTGTAAAGCTTGATCGCGGTGTCAAAGATCGTCTCGTGCGCCGGACGGTAAAAATCATCGGCACGCACGGTCTCGATGACATCAGCCATCGCATCCTTTGACAGCATCATTGCGCCGAGCACCGACTGCTCCGCCTCAATGTTCTGTGGGGGCGTGCGCTCGAGGGTCCGCGAACTGTACGCCGCCTCCAACTCGTCGACCGACACACCGTCTCCTTTGCCTGTCCCGCCTCGCTCATGCGAGTCTGCCACCGGGGTCCGACAGCGACTCTAGGGATGGCGCACCCAGCGGCCAAGCGGACGTCCGTGGACAGTCCCGTGGACAGTTGTGGACGGTCTCATGGGCCCTTGGGGAGACCCGCCGTCGCGCCTGTGGACAAACCTGTGAATTGCCAGATTCTCACCGTCGAAAAAGGCACTTTACCTGGCCTTTTACGACTTCTCCGGGTGGGGATATCAACGGGGACAAAGTTGTCGGCGTGTCGCCCCCGGCGTGTCGCGGCCGACGCTGTGTCCACCCACCGCGTCGGCCCGCCACCGCATGCGCGTCAGGGAAAAGCAAGGCCCCGCGCCACCCTGCACGAGGGCGACAGCGGGGCCGTGCGATGACTGACTGCGTTACTTCGCAGCGACCACCTCGACGTCCACCGTTGCGGTGACGTCAGTGTGGAGCGAGACCTTCACCTGGTACTCGCCAACGGCCTTGATGGGCTGGCCGATCTGGATGCGGCGCTTGTCCACCTTGGCGCGGTCGCCAATCGCGGCGGCGATGTCACCAGTGGTGATAGCGCCAAAGAGACGACCGGACTCGCCCGCTTTGGCCGACACAACCACCGGCTTCGCCTGGAGCGCGTCGCGCGCGGCCTGGGCGTCCTCGATGGAGTGAAGTTCGCGAGCGCGCTGCGCCTTGCGCATTGCGTCGATGGACTTCTCGGCACCAGCGGACCACGGCGTCGCGAGCTTGCGGGGGATGAGGAAGTTACGGGCGTAACCGTCCTTCACCACCACCACGTCACCTGCAACACCAAGGCCGGAGACCTCGTGGGTGAGGATGATCTTTGCCATGAGGAGCCTCCCTTAGCGGCCGGAGCCGGCGTAGGGGAGAAGTGCCAACTCACGCGCGACCTTGATGGCGCGGGCGATCTGGCGCTGCTCCTGGACGGTGACACCGGTGACGCGACGCGAACGGATCTTGCCGCGGTCCGAGATGAACTTCCGAAGAAGTGCGGTGTCCTTGTAGTCAACCTTGGTGACCTTGGCGGCCTTCAGCGGGTTGACCTTCTTACGCGGCTTGCGCGTGTCGATCTTTGCCATTGCTGTGTTTCCTTTTACATCAAGAAGTGTCTGCGACTATCCGTCGCTGCTAGAACGGAGGCTCGTCGGAAGCCGGAGCGGAAGCCCACGGGTCGTTGTCGGCGCCACCGGCAGGCGAACCTGCGTAGCCGCCGCCACCGCCACCGAAGCCACCGCCGCCGCCACCTGCACGCTGAGTGCGGTTGACCTTGGCCGTGGCGTAACGCAGTGATGGGCCCACCTCGTCAACCGAGAGTTCCATCACCGAGCGCTTCTCACCGTTTGCTTCCCACGAACGCGACACAAGGCGGCCGGTCACGATGACCCGCATGCCCTTGGTAAGCGACTCCGCCACGTTTTCCGCGGCTTCGCGCCACAAAGAGCAGCGCATGAACAGGGTCTCCCCGTCCTTCCACTCGTTCGACTGACGGTCAAACGTGCGGGGGGTGGACGCCACCGTGAAGTTCACCACGGCCGCGCCGGACTGAATGAATCGCAGTTCCGGGTCGCCCGTGAGGTTGCCGACCACGGTGATTTGGGTGTCGCCTGCCATGAATACGTCCCTGTGTGTCGAGTGTGCTTAGTGGGCGTCGGGCCGCAGCAGCTTGAGGCGCAGGATGGTCTCGTTGAGGCCCAGCTGACGCTCGAGTTCCTTGGCGGTGGCCGACTCAGCGGTGAAGTTGATCACCGCGTAGATGCCGTCGTTCTTCTTCTTGATGGGATACGCAAGGCGACGGCGGCCCCAGATGTCGACGTTGTCGACGGTGCCCTTGTCGCCCGTGACCACCGAGAGGTACTTCTCGAGCGACGGCTTGACCGTGCGCTCGTCGACCTCGGGGTCAACGATGACCATCATTTCGTACTGGCGCATTGATACCCACCTCCTCTGGACTAAGACGGCTACGGACGTTCCGCAGCAGGAGGGTGACGCTAGTAGTGGCCGCTTGCGGCGGGTGCCTCCGCGACCACCCGTCAAGAGTACAGTGCCCCTCTGTCATGCGAAAGCGGGCTGTGGAGAAGCACCCGACGCCCGGGCTGGCACGGCGTCGGACCATAGACTTGGGCGGCGGCACAAGAAGGAGGAGCCCTGTGAAGCCAGTCCTAGTGGTGGGCGTGGGCGGAGACATCGGCGTCTATGCCTTTCAGCGTGCCGCACACGAGAAGTACGGCTGGCAGGCGACGGTGCTCGCCCCGGTGACAACCACTTTTCTCAAGCACTCGCGGCTTTCGAAGACTATCGAGGCCCCTGAGATGAGCGAGCCCACAGCGCTCATCGGCCGACTCAATGCGATCGCCGCCGCGCATCCCGGCCACGATCTTGTGCTGTTCACCAATCAGGACTGGCACGTGCGCACCATCGCGGAGCGCCGCAGCGAGCTGGACCCGCGCTGGCTCATCCCCCTGTGCGACCTCGGTGCCTTTGACCGCATCTCGTCCAAGACGGCATTTGCTGCGGCTTGCGATGCGGTGGGGGTGCGCACCCCGCGCACGGTTGCGGTGGTATTTGGCGATCCGGCCGACGCGAGGGCTGAGATTGCCGCCGACGCTGCGCCCGATACCGCGCCCGGTACAGTCCACTCCTCTCGCGCGATCGAAGCGATCCGGGAGCTCGGCCTTGAGTACCCGCTTATCGGTAAGCCCTCTGCGAGCGCGGACTGGTTTGCCGCGTCGTTCCCCGGCAAGTTGAAGATCCACCACTTCACGTCCGAGGCCGAGCTGACCGAGGTGCTCGATCACCTGAGCGCGCTCGACTACCCGAGCGACTTCCTTGTCCAGGAGTTTGTGCCGGGCGATGAGACGCACATGCGTTCCCTCACGGCGTATCGCGATCGCCACGGCGCCGTCACGTTGCTCGCTGGCGGACAGGTGCTGCTTGAGGAGCACACCCCTGGCACGTTGGGCATCCCGGCGGCGATTGTCACCGGAGTGGACGCCGAGGCCTTCGAGGCCGCGCGCCGCGTCCTCGATCACACCGACTATTACGGCTTTGCAAACTTTGACTACAAGGTGAGCAGCCGTGACGGCTCGCGTGTCTTCTTCGAAGCGAACCCACGCATCGGGCGCAATAACTACTACGTGACAGCATCAGGCGCGAACGTCGCCGACGCCGTGGCCCGCGATCTGCTCCCTGAGCACTACGCGGCCAAGGGCGGCGCGCCGGTGACCGAACCCGTCACCCCGAGCGGCGAGATTCTCTACTCGCTCGTCTCTTTGCGAGTGCTGTTGCGCTACATCCTTGATCCCACCCTTGCCAAGCGCCTCCGCGCCGTCGCGAAGCAAAACGGTGTGGTGCACCCGCTCGACTATCGGGCCGATGGCGGCCTCAAGCGTCGGCTGTGGGTGCGGGCGCTGCGGATCCGGCTCGCCCAGATGCTGCGCCGTCACTACCCCGCACCCACGGAGACCGGCTTCTAGAACGGTGCGCGCCCGCGGCTCGACCCCAACAAGCGCCGGGCCGCCACCCTAGACTTGGCGCGTGTCCACCCCCTCGCCGCTCACCGCTCGCGACGTGACTGACGACGAGTTTGTCGCGTTGGCGCGGGCCGCTGGGCGCTCACTCCCCATTGAGCAGAGCCCGGCTTGGGATGCCTTCGACGCCGCCACCCCGGGCCGCGAGCACGTGGGTCGGGTGGCCATCGATGACGCTGAGGGCTCGGCCGTGGCACTCATCAGCTTCACCCGCTACCGCCTGCGCCGCTTCACGTACCTGTGGGCGCGCCACGCACCGGTCATGCTCACCGACGCGAACCCCCAACTGGAGCGCGCAGTCCGGGACGCGATTGCCGCCCATGCCCGTCTGCGCTGGCCGGATGCCGTCTTTGTCCGTCTCCATGCAAGCGGGCCGGCGAGCGACGTCGCGCCCGTGCTGCAGTCGGTCACATATGACCGCAACGTCATTCTCGACCTCACAGTGGAACCCGAGGCCTTCCTCGCTGGCCTCGCCAAGAAGTTCCGCTACACGGTGCGCCAGTCACTCAAGCACCGCGATGTCACCGTGACGGACGAGACGGAGCTGAGCCGCGCTGACTTTGATGCCCTTTACGAGGTGTACCGGGAGACCGCGCGGCGCGATGGCTTCGGCATCTACGACGCGGACGTCTACTGGGCGATGATCGAGTCGCTCCGGCCACACGCCCGGGTGTATGTCGCGCGCCGCGGCGCCGCCAAGGCTGTGGCCGACGCTCAGGTCACCGATGGCGTAGAAGCCGGCTCCAGCGTCGGCGTCACGGGACGGGTGCTCGCCTGGACCATCGTCACCCTGTATGACGGAGTGGCCACCTATTTTTACGCGGCGGCGAACGCCGAGGCGCGTGAGGTGGATGCGTCGGTTCGCCTGCTGTGGCACGCGCTCAACGATCTGCGCGAACGCGGCGCCACCCGCTTTGACATGGGCGGCATCGATTCTGAGATTGCACCGAGCCTCGCGGGGGTGGGCCGCTTTAAGCGCAAGTGGGGCGAGCCTATTGAGGTTCGGGCCGCGTGGGATCTGCCACTCAAGCCGGTCACCTACCGGGCGCTCCGCCTCTTGCTCGCGCTGAAGCGAGCCGTTCGTTCTGTGCTCGCAGCTAAGGGAGCCGCGCGCTAACTGTCCCGCTGCCCAAGAATCCCCAGGCCCAAAGCCTGCGGATCTGGCACTGCCGGCGTCGGCGTCGGCACTGGTGGCAGCGTGGGGGTAGGTGTCGGCAGTGTGGGCGTCGGTGTGGGCGACGGCGTGGGCGACGGGCTCGGCGAGGGGGTGGGGGACGGGCTCGGTGAAGGCGTATTGGCCACGCCCACGTTGGCGCGCGGCGGGAAGTTCACCACGTCAAGCGGGGCAAGGATCGGGCCCATCATGGCTGTCCATACCCGCACGGGTACCGAGCCGCCAGTGATCTGCGAGAAGCCGCCAAATGGGGTGATTGTCTCCTCTTCCCCATTGGGTCCCACTTGCCACATGCCGACAACACCAAGCTGGTTGGGTGTGAAGCCCACGAACCATGCCGAACGGTTATCGCTTGACGAACCCGTCTTGCCCGCGATGGGACGGCCAAGTTCCGCGGCAGGGTGGCCCGAGCCTGACCGGAAGTTCACCACTTGCTGCATGGCGAATGTCGTATCCGCCATCACGTCCTCCGCGAAGACGCGCTCGGGAACCACTTGGTGTTGGTAGTACTCCGTGCCGTCCGCGTAGGTGATCGAGGCAACGATGAACGGGTCGGTGCGCATCCCGCCGGTGGCGAACGTCGAATACGCGTGGGCAAGGTCGATCGCGTGGGGCGAGGCGGGGCCAAGCACGTTGGACGGATTTGCACCTAGACCGGCCGTGTCCTCGGGGATGCCAGCACGAACGGCCGCATCGCGGGTCTTGTCCGGTCCCACGTCCACGTTGAGCTGCGCGTAGACGGTGTTGACGGAGTACGCCGTCGCGTTGACAAGGTCAATGTCGCCGTAACTCACGCCAGCGAAATTGCGCACCTCATTGTCAAAGCCAGGGATCGCCTTGGGTTGGTTGCCGTTGTAGATCGAGTCGAGACTGATGCCATTCTCAAGCGCCGCAATGAGAGTGAACGGCTTGAACGTCGAGCCCGCCTGCGCAATGTCCTGCGTCACCGAGTTGCGCTGAATGGTGAGGTAGTCAGCGCCGCCGTACATGCCGGTGACAGCACCCGTGGTCGGGTCCATCGTCAGCGCGGCCACGCGAAGGTTTGGCGCCGCGCCCTCGGGCATCGCCGCCACCGCATCCTCGATGGCCTGCTGACTCGCAGGGTCGATCGTCGTGACGATGCTCATGCCCTGGGTTTCGATCTCTTCTTGAGTGATACCCGTGACCCGCTCGATCTCGTCAAGGGCCGCACGGAGGATGTAGCCCTTCGTACCGCCAAACACGTCCGTGTTCTGGTACGGAATCGTCTCCGGGAACACCTGAGCATCGCGCTCGGCTTGCGTGATGTAGCCAAGGCTCACCATGCCATCGAGCACGTAGTTCCAGCGGAACTCAGCTTGCTCGGGATTGACCGCGGGGTCCCAACGCGAGGGGGCGGGGAGGATGCCAGCGATCATCGCGGCCTCCGAGACGGTCATATCCGCCGCCGGCTTGCCGTAGTACTTGCGAGCGGCCGCCTCGACGCCGTAGGCGCCGCGGCCAAAGTAGATCGTGTTGATGTAGTTGCCAAGCAGTTCCCGCTTGTCCTGCTGCTGGTTGATCTTGAGCGCCATGAGCGCCTCGTCAACCTTGCCCATCATGTCCGTGGTGGTCTCACCCACGTAGTAGCGCTCGACGTACTGCTGGGAGATCGTCGAACCACCCTGCTTCTTGCCGAGCACCACGGTCTTGAACAGTGCACGTGTGGTGCCGCCGAAGTCCACTCCGGGGTTGGTGTAGAACGTGCGGTCCTCGGCGGCGACAAAGGCGTTTGGTACGTAATCGGGCAGGGTGTCGATGTCAACGATGTCGCGATCGGCTTGGCCGAGCCGGCCCATCACCGTGGTGCCGTCCGCGTAGTAGATGGTCGATGCTTCGTAGAGCGCAAAGTCGCTTGGCTCGGGAATCTCAAGCATCTGATAGCGGATGAACAATGCAAGGAATCCGACGAGCGCCGTTGCGAGGCCCGCGATGAGCGCCCCAAAGCCGATGCGGCGTAGACGGTACTTCCACGGCGGTATGGGCCTGCCGTGCTTGTCGAGGTGAGGGCCCTTGGTGCCACCGCCCTTGCCGCCGTTGCCGCCCCCCTTGCCGCCAGCGCCGCTGTTGCCGGTTTGGGTGCGGGGACGGCCCTGTGCGGCGGCCCGCTCGTACTCGGCGCGGCCGCGAGCGCGAGTGGCGCCCGACGTCGGCCGCTGTTGGGGAACCCTGGTGCTCTGGCGACGCGGCGTCGTGCCGCTTGTACCGCTGGTCCTGTTTGTGCCACTGCGGGGAGCGGCTCCGCTTGAGCCTGCGCGAGGCGACCAGGGGTCGCTTGCCGGAGGGCGCATGCTCTTGCGCTGCGGCCTGCCCCGTTCGTCGTTCACCATGTCAGTCTACGAACGGCACGGCGGGCTCAACGGTTCCCTCGCGGACTCTGCGACCATCCGGCGCGTCGGGGATGAGGGCATCTGCCGCCCGTCGGGACCGACGCGTGACGTTCCCTTTTCTCGCCTGCCAACTTGCGTTCGATGTATCGACGCGATACAACTAGTTGCTACACCGCCGCGATACATCGCGCGCGATGCGTCGACGCGGCGGCTACGGGTTCGTCCCCTGCCCGCTCACCAGAGACGTAACTGCCTAGGGAAGGGATGGATGTGGGACGCACCGACGTACTCGTGCTCGCCATCCTCGGCACCCTTGCCGAAAAACCTCTTCACGGTTACGAGATTCGCAAGCGCTTGGGCACCCAACTCGGCCCCTTCCGCGCCCTGTCCTACGGCAGCCTGTATCCCGCCCTCAAGCGGATGCTCGCTGCTGGGCTCATCGGCGTGAGAGAGGACGGACCTGAGGCCGGATCGTCCCGGCGCTCTCGCATCGTGTACCGACTCACCGATGCGGGCAAGGAGCAACTGCAAGAGGAGTTGGCGTCGGCCGGTTCCTCCTCATGGGAAGACGACACGTTCGATGTGCGCTTCTCCATGTTCGACCGGACCGACGCTGCCACCCGGTTGCGCATCTTGGAAGGCCGGCGTTCGCGCCTCTCTGAGCGCATCGAAGAGATTTCCGCGGGCCTTCGCGCCGTGCGGGAACGGCATGACGCCTACACGGCGGAACTTCAGCGGCACGGCCTTGAGCGCGTTGAGCGCGAGGTCGAGTGGCTGGACAAGTTGATTGAGAACGAACGAGCCGCCACGAGCGGCGACGACGAACCCGCATCTGCGGGCTAGACAAGGAGAAATGGAATATGGGCAAGTTGCGCGTCGCCATCGTTGGCGTGGGTAACTGTGCGACGTCCCTCATTCAGGGCGTCGAGTTTTACAAGGACGCCAAGGCAGGCGACAAGGTTCCGGGCTTGATGCACGTGCAGCTCGGCGACTACCACATCTCCGACATCGAGTTTGTTGCGGCGTTCGACGTCGACTCGCTCAAGGTGGGCAAGGAGCTCGTGGAAGCCACGCAGGCGTCCGAGAACAACACGATCAAGATCTGCGACGTCCCCAAGACGGACGTGCAGGTCTCGCGTGGTGTCACCCTTGACGGTCTTGGCAAGTACTACCGCCAGACCATCGTCGAATCCGATGAGGCCCCCGTTGACGTGGTCCAGGTCCTCAAGGACAGCCAGGCCGACGTCCTCGTGTGCTACCTCCCGGTTGGTTCGGAAGAGGCCGCCAAGTTCTACGCACAGTGCGCGATTGACGCCAAGGTCGGCTTCGTCAACGCCCTGCCCGTGTTCATCGCGTCGGACCCCGAGTGGGCCCAGAAGTTCACCGATGCTGGTGTGCCGATCGTCGGCGACGACATCAAGTCGCAGGTGGGCGCCACCATCACCCACCGCGTGCTCGCGCGTCTGTTCGAGGACCGTGGCGTGCGCCTCGACCGCACATACCAGCTCAACGTGGGCGGCAACATGGACTTCAAGAACATGCTTGAGCGCGACCGTCTTGAGTCCAAGAAGGTGTCGAAGACGCAGGCCGTCACGTCCAACCTCAACGACGGCCCCCTGTCCGGCGTCAAGGACTCGCGTGACGTTCACATCGGCCCGTCGGACTATGTCGCATGGCTCGACGACCGCAAGTGGGCGTACGTGCGCCTCGAGGGCTCCGCGTTTGGTGAGGTTCCGCTCAACCTTGAGTACAAGCTCGAGGTGTGGGACTCGCCCAACTCGGCTGGCATCATCATCGACGCCATCCGGTGCGCGAAGATCGCCAAGGACCGTGGCGTCGGCGGCCCGATCCTCTCCGCCGCGACCTACTTCATGAAGTCCCCGCCGGTGCAGACCGAGGACACCCTCGGCCGTCAGCACCTTGAGGAGTTCATCGCGGGATCGCGCGAGCGCTAAACCGCTTTACAGTCAGCACAGGCCGGGTCACCTTCGGGTGGCCCGGCCTTCTGCGTTTCAGCGCCGGCGTCCAGCGCCCCGCGCTCCGCGACCTGCGCTCCGCGACCTGCGCCGCTTTGCGAAGCTCCGAACCGCTCGCGCCGCCGACACGCCGCTTCCGCACCCCCAAATGGCCCCTCCGGCGG
>JAEYOR010000029.1 GCA_023411615.1 Actinomycetes bacterium | reverse complement strand
CAGTCTCTGGGGCCTTCTTCTGCTCCGCGCCGCTTCCGTCGATTGCAGGGGGTTACCGACGGGGGCTGCGGTGGTAGCCCGAGCAGGTGGTCAACTTGCCTGCTTCAGGCGCCCAGCGAGGATTGCGTGCCGCTCGTCCTCACTGAGACCTCCCCACACGCCGAAGGGTTCGCGTGCGGCGAGAGATCGTTCCCGGCATAGTTCAAGCACGGGGCAGCGCATGCAGTATTGCTTGGCGGCGTCCGCGCGACGGCGACGCGCAGCTCCGCGCTCGCCCTCCGGGTGAAAGAAAAGATTGGGGTCGGCCTCACGGCATGCCCCTTCGTATTGCCACTCCCACTGCGCCTGAGTGGGAGCGGGCAACTGGGCAACGGTGTCCATGAATCTCCTCGCGTGTTCGGCGTCCGAACCGACCGTTATGGCCGGGTCTTCCCCCCGTAGCCCTCACTAGCGGGATCCGCTTGCGCGCGCTCGGGTGGGTGGGACGGTCGCGTCACCCGATAACACGCTCGCTATGTACGTTTCTACCCCTGAAGTCCCAGGTTGGGAACCCCCTACTTATGGGGGCACCGGGCTGGGGGGCACCTGAAGCCGCCCGCCCGGTATGTCCGAAAACTCCCTCCGTGCGTCGCATGTTTCGCCCCGGCCTAGAATTGGACAATGGCCGCCAGCGAGCACGACCCCTTCGGGTTCACAGGACTGACCTACGACGATGTACTGCTCTTGCCGGGTGAGAGCGACGTCATCCCTTCTGAAGTGTCGACGCGCACGCGACTGACGCGCGAAATCGAGATTGACATCCCGCTCCTGAGCGCCGCGATGGACACGGTGACCGAGGCGCGCATGGCAATTGCGCTCGCCCGTCTTGGCGGCATCGGTGTGCTCCACCGCAACTTGTCGATCGAGGACCAGGCGCAGCAGGTGGTGACAGTCAAGCGGTCCGAATCGGGCATGATCACGGACCCCGTGACGGTAGGTCCCGAGGCGACACTTCAGGAACTCGATGCCCTGTGTGCGCGCTACCGCGTATCGGGCCTTCCAGTCGTGGATGAAGCGGGGACGCTCGTTGGCATCATCACCAACCGAGACATGCGCTTTGTGCCGCCGAGTGAGTACCCCTCGAAGTTGGTGCGCGAGCAGATGACGCCCATGCCGCTCATCACCGCCCCCGAGGGCGTATCAAACGCGGACGCAGCCGAACTGCTCGCCAAGCACCGCGTTGAGAAGCTCCCGCTCGTCGACAAGCAAGGCAAACTGACGGGCCTCATCACGGTCAAGGACTTCGTCAAGACCGAGAAGTACCCGCGCGCCACCAAGGACGATGAAGGTCGTCTGCGGGTAGCGGCAGCGGTGGGCTTTTACGGTGACGCGTGGGAGCGGGCCACCGCGCTTGTTGACGCAGATGTCGATGCGCTCGTCGTGGACACCGCTCACGGTCACGCGCAGGCCATGATCGCCATGATCAAGCGCATCAAGTCCGACCCCGCTACCCGTCACGTGCAAGTGATTGGTGGAAACGTGGCGACCCGGGCAGGTGCGGCGGCCCTCGTCGAGGCCGGCGCTGACGCCGTCAAGGTGGGCGTAGGCCCCGGTTCGATCTGCACAACCCGCGTTGTCGCCGGAGTCGGTGTTCCACAGGTGACGGCCGTGTATGAGGCTTCCCTCGCCGCGCGCGCGGCAGGAGTGCCGATCATCGCCGACGGTGGCCTCCAGTATTCAGGTGACGTCGCCAAGGCCTTGGTGGCCGGAGCGTCGTCCGTCATGCTCGGTTCATTGTTCGCTGGCTGCGCCGAGACCCCGGGTGATCTCGTGTTGGTGAACGGCAAGCAGTTCAAGTCCTACCGCGGCATGGGTTCTATGGGTGCCATGGCGTCGCGCGGGAGAGTGTCCTACTCGAAGGACCGGTATTTTCAGGCCGATGCCCCGAGCGACGACGACATCATCCCCGAAGGCATTGAAGGGCGCGTGCCTTACAAGGGGCCACTGTCTTCCGTCGTCCGCCAGTTGGTGGGTGGGTTGGGACAGTCGATGTTCTACGTCGGGGCCCGGACAATTCCAGAGCTTCAGTCCAAAGGGCGCTTTGTGCGGATCACTCCGGCGGGACTCAAGGAATCGCATCCTCACGACGTGCAGATCACTGTCGAGGCACCGAACTACTCGACGCGTCAATAGCGCCTGTCACTGAGGGGCGGTCACCACACGCGTTGCGACGGCTGCGTGGCCGACGGCTCGGTTACGCGTGCACTCGATTCGGCGCGCTTGCCACCGGCCATTGCTGACTCGGCAGGTCATCGACAGCTCCCTTGGACTTGAGCCAGGCGGAGAAGTGTGCCGCCCACATCCGGTGTGCTTCCGCCTGTTGATCGTGCAGCGAGTCAAGAGTGACGTCCCCGAGTGCCGGGTACTTGGCGGCAATCGCGGCGACCAAGTCGAGAGTGGCGAGGACGTCGGCGTCGGCGGCGTGCAGGTCATCGGCAATGACCGGCACGGAATATGTGGTGCACATGTCGATGAGCTTGCGCGGGCCCTTGCGGTACCGATCAAGATGACGGTCCAAGACAAGAGGATCGACGATCGGTCGGATCGCGCCGCCCAAGCGCTCACGGAGTGTCCGCAATCCGTGCCGCTCCAATTCACTTTCCAAGATGGTGATGTCGTACTGGACGTTGAAGCCCACCACCGGGATGCCGTGTGCCAAAGCGTCGGCCAGTGTCGCGGCGATCTCCTCGAGCGCGACCGCTGGAACTGCGCCCTCCGCCTGGGCCTTCTCGGTCGTGATGCCGTGAACCGCCGTCGCGCGTTCGGGGATGGCGACGCCGGGGTTGATAAGCCACGTGCGTTGGGTGGTGCTGGCGCCTTCTCGCACAATCACAGCCGCAGTCACGATGCGGTCCATCCGCGGATTCACCCCCGTGGTCTCTGTATCGAATCCCACCATCGGTCCGTGTAGCCAGCTCATAGCGCCAGCCTGTCATGAGGTACTGACGCGGGGGCGGACTACGCGCCGGGCGATAGGCTGGAGCACGTGACGAATGAGATCGAGATCGGCCGTGGCAAGCGGGGCCGCCGCGCCTTTTCCTTTGATGACGTGGCAGTAGTGCCATCGCGCCGCACACGCGACCCCCAGAATGTCTCGCTTGCGTGGCAGATCGATGCCTTCCGTTTTGACATCCCGGTGATCGCTGCCCCGATGGATTCGGTAATGAGTCCGCAGACGGCGATTCAGCTGGGCACACTCGGCGGCCTTGGCGTGCTCGACCTTGAGGGTTTGTGGACGCGTTACGAGGACCCAACCGCGCTGCTTGCCGAGATCGCATCACTGCCCACCGAGGCGACGACGGCGCGAATGCAAGAGATTTACCGCGAGCCCATCAAGGCGGAGCTCATCGCTGCTCGCCTCGGCGAGATCCGCGAGGCTGGGGTCACGGTGGCTGGAGCGCTGAGCCCGCACCGCACCCAGGAGCTGTACGAGACCGTCCTCAAGGCGGGCGTCGATCTCTTTGTCATTCGTGGCACCACCGTCTCGGCAGAGCATGTGGCTTCTGGCGACGCGGAACCGCTTAACCTCAAGAAGTTCATTTATGACTTGGACGTGCCGGTCATCGTTGGCGGTGCCTCAACGTACCAGGCGGCACTTCACCTCATGCGCACGGGCGCCGCAGGCGTGCTCGTCGGCTTTGGTGGCGGGGCGGCGCAGACCACGCGAACGACGCTCGGCATCCACGCGCCCATGGCGACGGCCGTTGCGGACGTGGCGGCGGCGCGGCGTGATTACCTCGATGAGTCCGGCGGGCGTTACGTCCACGTCATCGCGGACGGTGGCCTTGGTCGATCCGGCGACATGGTGAAGGCGATTGCGTGCGGTGCGGACGCGATGATGGTGGGTGCGGCACTTGCCCGCGCAGAGGAAGCACCGGGCCAGGGCTACCACTGGGGCCCGGAGGCGCATCATCCCGAACTGCCGCGCGGTGAGCGGGTACGGGTGGGGACCGTGGGCTCCCTTGAGGAAATCCTCTTTGGGCCCGGTACGCAGGCCGATGGCTCGACAAACCTCATGGGTGCTTTGCGGCGTTCGATGGCGACGACGGGCTACTCGGACCTCAAGGAGTTCCAGCGCGTCGACGTCGTGGTCAGCCCGTACCAAGCGGGCTGAGCCTGCACGTCGACGGATGGCGTCAGTGCCGCGCCGTAGCCTGACCTCGTGACGCAACGCGAGGAATTATGTGTAGCCGATGCCGCGGCATGGCGTGACTGGCTCGATGCTGAAGAGGACAGCTCGGACGGTGTGTGGCTTGTCCTTGCGAAGAAGGGCACCACGTCGCCAACCTCACTTACGTACGCCCAAGCGCTCGATGAGGCCCTGTGTTCGGGTTGGATCGATGGACAAAAGCGCGCGCGGGATGCCGCGACCTTCATTCAGCGTTTCACTCCTCGGCGCAAGCGGTCGATGTGGTCCGCGCGCAATGTCGATCACATCGCGCGCCTTGAGGCGCAAGGGCGCGTGCGGTCGCGTGGGCGGTCTGAGGTGGAGGCTGCCAAGGCCGACGGTCGATGGCAGAGGGCCTACCAAGGCTCAGCCGACGCTGTGGTTCCCGACGATCTCGCGGCTGCAATTTCCGCGTCGCCTGAGCTAGAGGCGCGCTTCGAGGCTCTCACGCGCGCACAGCGGTATGCAATGTTGCATCCACTCATGGTCGCAGCGACCCCGGAGGTCCGTGCGCGGCGCTTGGTGAAGGCGCTCGACACACTCACATCCGGTGATTGAGCCTCGCCGCGCGGCCTTTGGCGGAGTGCGTTACTACGCTGGTGATGGACAAGGAGGCCCAGCATGAACATTCGTCAGGCAGCGGTGGGGGCGGCCGCCATTGATGTGAGTGCGATCGTCGTGTTTGCGGCGATCGGTCGCGCTCGTCACGACGAGGGCGTGCTGGGGGAGTCCGGCCTCGGCCTTGCGACCACCGTGTGGCCGTTTGTGGTGGGCGCGCTCATCGGCTGGGTGCTCATTCGCGGGTGGAAGAAGCCCTGTGCCTGGAGGCCGACCGGCCTCGCCGTGTGGGCGAGCACTCTCGCGCTTGGGATGGCACTTCGCGCGGTGACCGGCCAGGGTGTGCAAGTGAGCTTCGTGCTCACTGCAGCCCTCATCCTTGCGGTGTTTCTCATGGGCTGGCGCCTCTCTTCTGGCTTCATTGCCTCGAAGTTGGGGCTCAAGTAACGGATTCTCCCAGAGTGCGGGAATGATGCCGCCCACATAGTTGTTGACACGTCACCTACATCACCCTATGTTGTGTTGTTGTCATTTCAACTAATTCTTAAGGAATCCCATGGACATCATCTTCTTGGCCGCGCGCATTCTGTTCGCGCTCCTCTTCATCGGCTCCGCGATCGGCCACCTTACTCAGTCGGAGGGCATGGCCCAGTACGCGAAGTTCAAGGGAGCGCCGGGCGGCCGTTTTGGTGTGATCCTCACTGGAATCACGATGGGTGTCGGTGCCCTTATGGTCGCCTTCGGCGTGTTTGGTGACATTGGCGCACTGCTCGTTGCGCTGACCCTCGTCCCCATCTCGGTGTTCATGCACGCGTTCTGGAAGGAATCGGACGCCCAGGCCAAGCAGAACGACCAGATCCAGTTCAACAAGAACTTCGCCCTTATCGGAGGCGCGCTCGCGCTGTTCCTCCTCTTCGCGATCGACGGTGTTGGCCTCGGACTCACCATCACCGACGCGGTCTTCAGCCTGTAAGCCGTTGCGGGCCGTCCCGCACGCCCAGGAGGCCCCGTTCGTGCTTCGGCGCGGGCGGGGCCTTGCTGTATCCAGCGTCGGCCGGAGGAAAGCGAAAGCCCCGGGTCGCTGCACAACCCGGGGCCTCCAGAGCAGGAAGGGAAAGAAACCTACTCGTTGTCACCGCCAGTGGCGGCAACGGCATCAACAGCCGCGTTCTCGGCGACCCCGCGAGCGTCGGGCCACACCCAATCGCGCACCTCGGGAAGGTCCTCGCCATATTCCCGCGCGTATCGGCGCGCTTCAAGGCGCTTGTCGAACAGCTTCTGGCGCAAGGATGCGGCCTTGCTGCCGAGCCCAGGCACGCGGTCAATGACGTCCATCACCAAGTGGTAGCGGTCAATGTCGTTGAGCATTGCCATGTCGAACGGCGTCGTGGTGGTGCCTTCCTCCTTGTAACCGCGGACGTGGAGGTTGTCGTGTCCATTGCGGCGGTAGGTGAGGCGGTGGATGAGCCACGGGTAGCCGTGGTAGTTCATGATGATCGGCTTGTCCGTGGTGAACAGGTGATCAAACTCGCGGTCGGACAGGCCGTGCGGGTGCTCCTTCTCGGGCTGGAGGCGCATGAGGTCAACCACGTTGATCATGCGGACCTTCAGGTGGGGGAGCTCCTCACGGATGATGTCGATCGCTGCGAGCACTTCAAGCGTGGGTACATCGCCAACGCCCGCGAGCACCACATCGGGATCTTCGCCGAGCGGCACGTTGGACGCGAAGTCCCAGATGCCGATGCCGCGCGTGCAGTGGTCGATCGCCTGTTCCATCGTGAGCCACGAGGCTTGCGGCTGCTTGCCCGCAATCACCACGTTGACGTAGTCCCGAGAGCGCAAGCAGTGGTCGTAGGTGGCGAGCAACGTGTTGGCGTCGGCGGGCAGATAGACGCGCACCACCTCGGCCTTCTTGTTCACCACGTGGTCGATGAAGCCCGGGTCCTGGTGAGAGAAGCCGTTGTGGTCTTGGCGCCACACGTGCGAGCTCAGCAGGTAGTTGAGAGACGGAATCGGCCGACGCCACGGCAGTTCACGAGAGACCTTCAGCCATTTCGCGTGCTGGTTGAACATCGAGTCGACGATGTGGATGAAGGCCTCGTAGGAGGTGAGCAGGCCGTGGCGACCAGTGAGGAGGTAACCCTCGAGCCAGCCTTGGCACTGGTGCTCCGAGAGCATCTCGATAACACGACCCTCGTGGCCCATGTTCTCGTCGTCAAACTCTGTGGTGCCGAGCCATACCTTGTTCGTCTCATCGAGGACCGCGTGGATGCGGTTGGACGCGAGCTCGTCGGGCGCGAAGATGCGGAAGTTGTCACGGTTGTTCGCCATGACGCCCTTGAGGTAGTTGCCCAGCACGCGGGTGGCCTCGGCCATACCTGCACCGGGTGCCGGCACATCCACGGCATATTGCCGGAAGTCGGGCAGGCGCAGGTCTTGAAGAAGCAGACCACCGTTGGCGTGAGGAGTTGCGGACATCCGCAGATCACCCTCGGGCGCCAGTGCCGTCACCTCGGGTCGCGGTGCGCCGTTCTCATCGAAGAGCTCGTCCGGGCCGTATGACTGGAGCCAGTCCTCAAGGGTTTGCAGGTGCTCATCGGTGTCGCGCGCCGAGCTGAGCGGCACTTGGTGCGCCCGCCAGGAACCCTCGGTGATCTTGCCGTCGATCTTGGGAGGGCAGGTCCACCCCTTGGGCGTGCGCATGACGATCATCGGCCACATCGGACGCGGCATCTCGGGATTGCGCCGTGCCTCTTCCTTGATGGCAGCGATCTCATCCATCACGGTGTCGAGCAGTTCTGCAAAGCGACGGTGAATCGACTCTGAAGGCTCGTCGTCAAAGCCGCCGACAAACACGTGTGGCTTGTGACCGTAGCCGCGCATGAGCGCGTCGAGCTCCTCTTCGCTGATACGGGCGAGAACCGTGGGGTTGGCGATCTTGTAGCCGTTGAGGTGGAGGATCGGCAGCACGACGCCATCGGTCGCGGGGTTGATGAACTTGTTTGAGTGCCAGCTCGTGGCGAGCGGGCCCGTCTCGGCCTCACCGTCACCGACCACTGCTGCAACGAGCAGGTCAGGGTTGTCGAAGGCCGCTCCGTAAGCGTGGCTCAGCGCGTAACCGAGCTCGCCGCCCTCGTGGATGGACCCAGGGGTCTCGGGGGCGACGTGCGACGGGATGCCGCCCGGGAATGAGAACTGCTTGAACATCCGCTTGAGCCCCGCCTCGTCATTCGAGATGTCGGGATATGTCGCGGTGTACGTGCCATCAAGGAAGGACGAGGCCACCAGACCAGGCCCGCCGTGACCAGGCCCAATGATGTACATCGTCGGCTGCTGGCGCGCGGAAATCATGCGGTTGAGGTGCGCGTAGATGAAGTTGAGACCGGGGGTGGTGCCCCAGTGCCCGACGAGCCGTGGTTTCACGTGGTCGCGCGTGAGCGGCTCCCTCAGGAGAGGGTTGTCGAGCAGGTAGATCTGGCCGACGCTGAGGTAGTTGGTGGCACGCCACCAGAGGTCGATTCCGGATAATTCTTCAGGGGTTGCCGACTCGCGGGAGCGGTAGGCCCAGGGGTGGGGCGTCACGCTGTCCTCCTTCTTGTGGGTACTTCTCAGCATTCCATTAGGCGGTCCCATTTGTCAGGAGTTTGGTCCCGTCCTAGGACCTGGTTTTCCACAGGCTCACTTGGCCCAAGCGTCGGCCCCAGCGTCGGCCTGGCGGCCTCCGGAAGGGCCGACGCTATTGAAGCTTCTCGCTCAACTCGAGCCAGCGCTCTTCCAGTTGGGCGTTCTCGGCCTGGAGTTCGTGAATGGTGTCATTGAGTGCGCCAAGCCCGGCAAAGTCGCTCGGGTCATGCGTTGCCATCTTGTGGTGGATGCCGGCGATGAGTTCAGCGATCTTTGCCATCCGCCGCTCGGCTGCGGCGAGTTCCTTCTCAAGCGTCCGACGCTCGGCCCCCGACTGCACACCAACGGCCACCTCGGTCACCGCAGGTGAGTCGGAAGTAGAGGGGCCAAAAGTGCCAACCCCGCCGGTCGCACGATTGCGCTCGCTCGCGAGGTTGATGTACTCGTCGATACCGCCCGGCAGGTGACGCAGACCACCGTCGATGACGGCATATTGCTGATCGGTGACGCGCTCCATGAGGTAGCGATCGTGACTCACCACGATGAGCGTCCCCGGCCACGAGTCGAGCAGATCCTCGAGCGCCGCCAGCATGTCGGTGTCGAGGTCGTTTGTGGGCTCATCGAGAACAAGAACGTTTGGCTGACTGAGGAGGACAACAAGAAGTTGCAACCGCCGACGCTGCCCTCCGGACAAGCGCCCAACCGGGGTCTTCAACTGCGCATTGTCAAAACCCACTCGCTCAAGGAGCTGGCCGGGCGTCATCTCTGAACCGTCCGCGAGCTCGATCGCGCTGAATTGGCGCAAGACGGACGCGACACGTTGGTCGGCCCACTCATCGAGCTCTGCGAGGTGCTGCGACAACGCCGCCACCTTGACGGTGAGACCCCTCTTGACGAAGCCCCGCGTGGGCTCCACCTCGCCGGTGATGAGCTTGAGCAGAGTGGACTTCCCAGCGCCATTTGCGCCGAGGATGCCGGTGCGCTCTCCCGGCCCGATGAGCCACGTGACGTTGTCGAGCACCGGCCGCGTGCCCCCGTCGGGAAGCGGATACGCGACGTGGGCGTTCCTGATCGACACCACCTCGCGACCGAGCCTGCTTGCCGCCATCCTCTGCAGGCTGACCGGATCGCGAATCTCGGGAACATCGGCAATCAAGGCATTGGCTGCCTCGATGCGAAACTTGGGCTTGGACGTGCGTGCAGGCGCGCCGCGACGGAGCCACGCGAGTTCCTTGCGCAAGAGGTTCTGCCGCTTGGATTCGGTTGCGGCCGCGATGCGCTGACGCTCGACCCGTTGGAGGATGTATGCGGCGTATCCGCCCTCGTATTGCTCGACGCCCGCGTTGACCACCTCCCACGTCCGGGAGGTGACCTCGTCGAGGAACCAACGGTCGTGCGTCACCACCACGAGTGCGCCCTTCGATGCAGCCCAGCGGCGCTTGAGGTGTGCTGCGAGCCACGCGACTCCGTCCACGTCAAGGTGGTTTGTTGGCTCGTCGAGGACGAGGACGTCGTCATCACCCACGAGGGCGCGAGCGAGCGCGACGCGGCGACGTTGTCCACCAGATAACGCGTCAACGGGCGAATCGCCGTCGAGATCGGGCACGAGTCCCGACATGATGTCCCGCACACGCGCGTCACCCGCCCACTCATGCGTGTCTGCGTCGCCCACGATCGCGGCGAGCACCGTCTGGCCCGCAACAACAGCGTCGGACTGATCGACAATGCCCACCCGCACGGCGCGGGCGCGCGTCACCCGACCGGAGTGCGGGGACTCGAGCCCGGCGAGAACAGAGATGAGAGTGGACTTGCCCGCGCCATTGGCGCCTACCACGCCAATGCGATCGCCATCTTCGAGGCCAATCGTCACGTCCGCGAGCACAGCCCCGGTGCCAAAGTCGACGCCAATGCCCTCCGCGCCGATCAGATGTGCCACGTCACAAGGGTACGGGCGCGAGCGACCAGCCGCGTGCGCAGGCACGACG
This sequence comes from Actinomycetes bacterium, assembly GCA_023411615.1. GTDB lineage: Bacteria > Actinomycetota > Actinomycetes > Actinomycetales > Demequinaceae > Demequina. The sequence goes on along the minus strand of JAEYOR010000029.1, from coordinate 50,423 downwards.
GCCGTAATCTGACACCATGCGATGCGATGTGGTGCGCTTTGTCGCCTTCGAAGACCTCGGCGTATGGGAGGCGGAGCTCGTCGCGCACGGCTTTGACGTCCGTTACCTCGATGCGGGCGTGGACGACGTTTCACCGGCGGCCGACGCCGACCTCGCCGTGGTGCTCGGCGCACCGATCGATGCCGACGATGACGTCCGGTATCCGGTGCTTGGATCGGTGAGAGCGGTGCTTGCCTCGCGCGTCGCGGCTGACGCGCCAACGCTGACGATTTGCCTTGGTGCACAGATGCTGGCCCAGGTGACCGGCGGACGCGTGCGCCGTGGCACGCGTGAGGTGGGATGGGCGCCCCTGACACCAAATACTGCCGCTAGCGAAAGCCCGTGGCGTGAGCTCGCATCGGCACCGGTTCTCCATTGGCATGCAGATGAGGTGGAATTGCCCGACGGCGCGCATGTCACCGTCGCAAGCACGGCTGCTACCCGCCATCAGATCTTTGAACGAGGACGCAGCGTGGGATTTCAGTGCCACCCGGAAGCTGATCCCGAGATGATCGAACGCTGGCTCATTGGGCACACGGGAGATCTCACCCGCTGGGGTATCGACATCGACGAGGTGAGGTCACAGGCGCGCACATGGGCAGACGCATCGGTGGTCGCGGGCCTCACGGGCCTGCGTCGATGGTTGGAGCGGGTGGGTTTGAGTCCCAGGCCTGCAAACTAGCGCGACGACGCGATGGTGCCGAGCGCGCCCGTGCCGTACGAATGCTCATCGCGCCATGCGGGCGTGGTCCGGAAGACAACCGCGGGCCACAGCGGCTCGCTCATGAGCACCCGGGCCGCGGCGTCGGCCTTGATCTGAGCGACCTCGTCGAAGACGTCCTCCATGCATGCGGCCAAACGTGCGTGCAGGTGCAGCGGGTCCTCGCCATCCTTGACGTCAATGAGGTACGTCGCCCAGCCCGCGGCGCGCAAGAGGTCCTCGCGACCGATCTCGTGGTCGAGAGACTCTGGCCCTGTAGCGGCGACGTGAATGATCGGTACGGCGACGCCATCGCGCTGGGGGGAGACGAGGGCGCTGCGATGAACGTCGAAGTCATTCGCATTCTCGAAGTCCGATTCCTCGATCACTGCAACTGTCAGTGCCGCGTCGCGTCCCTTGACGAGGCTGATCGCTTCACCGAGTGCCGTGCGCTCCACCGAGTGCTGGATGGTGATGGGTGCCGGTCCGTACGCATCGTCGTGAAGCAGGGTGGCAATGGGGCTGGGCCCGTGGTCATCGAGGGTGCAGTCGGTTGCGCACACATACTGGGGGACATGGCGGCGCTTATGCGCAGCGCGGTCGATGTGCACGAGCAGCAAGCGGTGGAAAGACGACGTCAGCCAGGGGCACGCGCGCAATGGGTCATTGCCGATTGGAATCTGGTGCCACCAGTCGTTCATCCCGGCAAGCAAGGCAGAACTCGGTTCGCGGTTCGCATGTGCGACCCAACTCGAGATCGTCGACGTCACAGTTTCACCCTCAGTTTGCCTCGCGCTTTGTCCACACCCGGTTTGTCTTGTCGACCAACAACCAGGTGCGGCGTCCTATCTCGTCAAGACTAACCCGGCCGTGTCAGCGTGGCGCGGCAACCGCGCGGATCTCCACCATGGGCCACAGCGGCTCGATCGTCATGTGGAGATCGTCGGCGTCGGACTTGATCTGCACGATCTCGTCGAGCACGTCCTCCATGAGCAAGGCGAAACGCACGTGATCGTCGGGCGTGAAGTGTTCGAGAGAGCATTCGAAGGTGTAGCTCGTGTACCCCGCAGCACGGACCACGTCTTCACGATCCTCGGTGTCGCGCTGACTTTCCACGCCTTCAACGATCATGAACGGGATGACGACTCCCGAATAGCGGGCGTTGAGCAGGCGTGACGTGTGCAGGTGGAACATGTCCGAGTCCATGAACTGGTGCTCGGTGAAGATCGGTACGAGTGCGGAACGCTCGGCACTTGACGCGCGGGCAAGTGCCTCGGCAAGCGGCGATGCCGAGCCGGTGTGTTCTACCTGCAGGTCCTCTGGGCCGCCGTCGCCTGTTGTCACCAACTGACTCATCGGGCGCAAGCCGTGACCCATCGTCGGCAAGAGGTGACAAGCACGAGACGTGAGAAATGTTGCCACTTGCCGACGCTTGTGCAGCGCACGGTCGACATGTCCGACGATGCCGGCAAACACCGGATCGGTCAGCACGGGGCAGGTGGCTTCCGTCATTGCGGTGAGACGCACGGAATCGCCTATCCAGTCGTGCAGTGCCGTGACAAGCATTCCACTTGGCTCTCGTGAAGCGTGTGCCACCCATCCAGACGTCGTCGCCATGATGTCCTCCCGCGGTCCCTCGCGCCGTCGGATGGCATGACGCCTTCCTGGCGCCACTGTGCCCATCCGTTGTCATGATCGACGCGGTCTGGGGCGGTGTGAGACTAAGACGCTCGGCTGTGACACATCGCACAGTGGGCGTGTCGCGGCACCGTGCAGTCGTGCTCCCGTTGGGACAGGATCACTTTCGACCTCGTCGCCCCAGAGTGGGGGGCAGGGCTCGTGTCGACCGTGAGCGCGGTCACACCGTGAGCCACGGGCGCGTGACCGTCAGGACACCGCCGCGATGGACTGAAGAGCGATCTCGCGTTCTTCGTCTGTCGGCACCACCCACACCTCAACGCGGGATTCGTCAGCGCTCACGAGGGTCGCTTCCTTTTTGCGTCCCGCATTGCGCTCGGGGTCGACGATGATGCCAAGCTCGTCCAGACCCACAAGAGACTGCAACCGCACCACATCGGAGTTCTCTCCCACGCCAGCGGTGAACACGATTGCGTCAAGGTGGCCAAGTTGGGCGTAGTACTGACCCACATAACCCCTGATCCGGCGGCAGTAAATCTCCAAACCGAGTTGGGCGTCGTGCGAGCCTTCGGCAGCGGCCTGCTCGACGTCACGCAGGTCCGAGTAGCCGGTGAGGCCGAGCATTCCCGACTGGCGGTTGAAGAGGTGATCAATCTCGTCGAGCGTCATGCCGGCGGCGCGGCCAAGGTGGAACACCACGGCCGGATCAATATTGCCCGTCCGCGTGCCCATGACAAGGCCTTCGAGCGGGGTGAGGCCCATGGACGTGTCGATGGCGCGCCCCGCGCGAATGGCGGTTGCGGAAGCGCCATTGCCGAGGTGCAACGCGATCATGTTGATCTCATTGGCGCGCTTGCCCATGACGCGGGGTACTTCGTGAGCAAGGTACGCGTAGGACGTGCCGTGAAAGCCGTAACGGCGGATCCCGTTCTCTCGCGCCACGTTTCGGTCAAGCGCGTAGGTGTAAGCCGCCTCAGACAGCGTCTGGAAGAAGGCCGTGTCAAAGATTGCGACGTGCGGCAGGTGAGGGAAGGCCGCGCGCGCGCCCTTGATCCCCGCGACGTGACCCGGATTGTGCAAAGGCGCCAGGGTCGACAAGAGTGCGATGCGACGCTCGACGTCATCATCAATGATCGTGGGGGCCGTGAACTCGTCGCCACCTTGAACCACGCGGTGGCCCACCACGGTAAGCGTGGTGAGGTCAACGCCGCTCGTTGGGTCGGACAAGCGCGCAATCACTTCTTTGATCGCTTCCGAATGGTCGGTCACGCGATCCACGAGCCCGGAGGCCAAGGGCTTCGCAACCGATGTATCGATCACCTGGTACTTCACCGTGCTCGATCCGGAATTGAGCACGAGAGCAATGCCCTGGTAGTTCACAGCCACGGGATTCCCTTCACCACTTACGTGGTCTGTTGTTGTGCCTGGATCGCCGTGATGGCGACCGTGTTGACGATGTCCTGCACGAGCGCCCCACGGCTCAGGTCATTGACTGGCTTGCGCAGTCCTTGGAGCACAGGGCCAACGGCCACCGCGCCAGCAGAGCGCTGCACGGCCTTGTACGTATTGTTGCCCGTGTTGAGGTCGGGGAAGATCAGCACAGTCGCGCGCCCGGCAACCAAGGAGTCGGGCGCCTTCGACTTTGCAACGGAGGGGTCAACGGCGGCGTCGTACTGGATGGGTCCGTCAACAAGAAGATCGGGCCGACGCTCCCGCACCAGTCGCGTGGCCTCGCGCACCTTGTCGACGTCGGAGCCGCTTCCCGATTCGCCCGTCGAATACGAGAGCATCGCGACGCGCGGCTCGATGTTAAACATCGTCGCCGTCTCGGCAGAAGAAATCGCGATGTCAGCGAGCTGCTCAGCGGTTGGGTCCGGGTTGACGGCGCAGTCGCCGTAAACGAGCACCTGGTCCGCCAGACACATGAAGAACACCGACGAGACGATTGAGACGCCGGGCGTCGTCTTGATGATCTGGAAGGACGGCGTGATCGTGTGAGCGGTGGTGTGGGTTGCCCCGGACACCATGCCGTCGGCAAGGCCGAGCTGAACCATCATCGTGCCGAAGTAACTGACGTCCTCAACACGGTCCCGAGCACCGTCGACGGTCATGCCCTTGTGCTTGCGCATCTCGTACAGCTCGTTCGCGAAGCGGTCGACGTACTCCGGGTCTTGAGGCGAGACGAGATGTGCGCCCTCGAGGGAGATACCGAGCTCACCCGCACGCGCTTGGATCGCGATCGGGTCGCCCAGGATCGTCAGCTCCACCACATCGCGGGTGAGCAAGGTTCCGGCGGCTCGCAAGATGCGGTCATCCTCACCTTCCGGCAACACGATGTGCTGGCGGTTGGCACGGGCGCGGTCGAGAAGCGTGTACTCAAACATGAGCGGCGTGATGACATCGGTTCCCGCGACATTGAGTTTGTCCATCAGTTCAGCGCCATCGACGTGGCGTTCGAACATGCTGAGCGCCGTGTCCACCTTGAGCACGGACTCACGGGACAGACGGCCGCGCGTGTCCCAACAACGCTTCGCCGTGTCAAACGTGTCCATGTCGCTCGCAATGATCGGCAGCGTGGGACTCATGCCGTCAATGAGGCGCTGAATCGAGCGATGCGGACGGAACCCGCCCGTGACGACAATGCCCGCAATGGCGGGGAAGCCTGCAGCGGAATGAGCCGTGAGTGCGGCAAGGACGGTGTCGGCACGATCACCCGGGGTGATGACGAGGCCACCCTCTTCGAGGCGATCGACGAGGTGTTCGGGATTCATCGCACCCACTGTGATCGAGCGGACCTCGCGTGACAGCAGCGCCTCGTCGCCAGCAATCATCTGGCCGTGGATGGCATCGGACAGGGCGCGCAACGTGGGGGCATAAAGCAATGCTTCTTCGGGAAGCGCGGCAACCCCAATGTCTGCTGGCAACGCAGCCCGGACCGCTTCAACCTCGTTCGGGTCGCAACGGTTGGCGAAGGCGGCCACCACTTTGGCGTGATGCTCATCCATCTGCGCGCGGGCCTGAGCGATGATCTCGGCGATCTGGGCGGGAGTGCGATCCACCCCGCGGACAACAAGTGCAACGGGAGCGCCGAGGTTCGCGGCGATCTTTGCGTTGAAGTCGAACTCCGTCGCCGCCGCCACATCCGTGTAGTCCGTGCCGACGATGACAACTGCCTCGCACTTGCGCGCCACCTCGTGGTAGCGGTTGACGATGCGCGACAGCGTGCCCTCGGGATCGGCGTGAACCTCGGCATACGTCGCTCCCACACACTCTTCGTACGAGAGGTCGACGCCGTCGTGACCGAGGAGCAGTTGGAGGACGTAATCGGAACCGTCTGCAACCCGTGCGACGGGGCGGAAGATGCCTACCTTGGAAACAGTGCGCGCAAAGAGCGCGGTGATGCCCAAGGCGATCGAGGACTTGCCGGTGTCACCCTCTACTGAGGCGATGTAGATGCTGCGAGCCACCCCTCCATCGTTTCATGTTTGGGTCAGGACGATGGGCCCAATGTGGGACCTTCCACTCAAATCGTCCCCAGGCCCTTGGCTACCCCGCGATGTACCCCTACCTTTGTCCCGATGACGAGCCCAATCCTGCGCGACGCCTACATGTGGCTGAGCCGAATCGGCATAGAAGGTCGAGATCGGCAGACCGCGCGTTTTGTCATGGGCCAAAACCACTACTTGGGCTTCGCAATCAGCTCCGCGATTCCCTTCATCATTGCGCTCGCTGTGGTCTCCGGCGGCACGTTATGGCCAGCCGCGCTCACCCACGTGGGGATCGTCATCGGGTGGCTCGTATGCTTTGTGGCTCATGCGCGCGGGGCGCTCAACGCTGCGGCGGTCGCTGCGCTCATCGTCCCCTTGGCGGGTTTTCTCCTGCAGACATGGTTTCTCTCTGCAAGCGCGGGCTTCATGCTGCCCATGCTCATGGCGTCAGCGGTGTCATTTGTGACGATGGGCCCCGCGATGATGCGGTGGCGCATCGGGCTCACCCTGGCCTCGTCGGCCGGTGTCGCATGGCCGTTCCTTGACTCGCGGTTCTACGAAGCCCACATCGCGGTTTCGCCCGCCGTCGTCAAGGGCTTCTTCATCGCCAATGTGGCGCTCACCACGGTCGTCATCGCCTCGACGGCGTGGCTCAACGACTACTACTTCACAAAAGAGCGCCGTCGCGCCGAGAGTCAGATCAGCTCCGCGCAGCTGCAGGCACGTACGGACACTCTCACCCAGCTCGTCAATCGCCGCGGGATGGTCGAGGCGCTTGCCGCCGTTCCGCGCGACAGGCCATACGCAATCGCCATTGTCGATCTCGATCGCTTCAAGGCGGTCAATGACACCATGGGCCATGTCCGTGGCGACGCGGTCCTTGCCGAAGTCGCCCGCGTGCTTGAGAACCAAGTGGGTCCGCGCGGGGTGGTGTCGCGTTGGGGTGGAGAAGAGTTCTTGGTGCTGATGAAGGACGTGGCCCTGACCGCCGCAGTCAGCGTCATCGAAAGGGCACGTCGTGAGGTCGAGGCCGGTCTTGGCGTGCCGGGAGTCGAGTCGACGGTGACATTCTCGGCTGGGCTCGCCGCAGCGTCGGCCGGATTGTCGTGGGAGACGAGTGTGCGCGTCGCGGACGCCTTGTTGTATGAGGCGAAGGACGGCGGCCGCAACCTCGTCCGCTACGCGCAAGTGCGCGCCGACGTTGGCAATTGGGATTCATAGCCGTCGAGTGCCACGACGAATGCGCAACCCAGGCGCAAGCGATCTACGATGCCTTGGGCGGGAGCCGCACTCAGGCGGCCCGGCCAACCCGTGAGGAGTTCTCAGCCGTGTCCAGCGACCCCGACATGCCGCCGACGCCAGCTGTACGTGGCCGCGTGCGCGTCGGCGCCGTCATCACGGCCGTGGCAATCGGTGGCGTCGCGTTGGGTGTGGGCGGTGGCTTGGGCACGTGGCAGTGGCAGCGCGCCAATGACCAAGCCACACCGATTGAGCCCGACCCGCGCGCGCCGATCGCTGACGTGATGCGCCCGGGGGAAGGCGGACGCGGCGAGGGTCGCCTTGTCGACGTGGCGGGAATATGGGCCGACGCGCCGGTTGGCCTCGTCTCGGGCAAGGAGGTCGACGGCGCCGAGGCCGTGTTGCTTGTCATGCCGCTTGAGGTCGATGCCGATCTGACCGGCACGGGACACACGGCAACCTTGCCGGTGCTCGTTGGTTGGCTTCCACCAGATGAAGCGCTCGCGGCCCTGCCCGAGACCGGCGCCGCGGTGCGGGTCACCGGCTACGTGCGCGGCGGCGAGGGTACCGGCGCTCCGTCGAACCACGAGGCGCAGGACGGCGTCGTGTGGCTCAGCACGATGTCGACTGCCCGGCTCGCTCAAGAGTGGCCCTCGCCTGTGTACTCCTACCTGGTGGTGGCCGATGACGTCGCGCCGGGCTGGAATGCGCTCCCGCCACCTCCGCAAGAGAGGCGCATCAATCTGCAATCGGCGACCTACGCCCTCGAATGGTGGCTCTTTGGCATCTTCGCAGCGGTGCTCGCCGGGCGGTGGATACGGGACAATGGCAGGACGACACCCAAGGAGGACAACGCATGAGTGGCAAGGTTCGGCCCGCCTTGACGCGCTACCGGATCATGGCGGTAGTGACCGGAAGCTTCTTGCTTGTCCTCACCGTGGTGACGGCTGTGAAGTACATCGGCTTGGCCGCCGGTTGGGAGCACGAAGGGTTCACCTCGTTCGCCACGTGGGTTGGCATCGTTCATGGCTGGATCTTCATGGTGTACGTCGCAACGTGTGCCGAACTCTTCGTCCGCATGAAGTGGCCCCTATCCCGTCTCATCACCCTTGTGCTCGGTGGTGTGGTGCCAGTCCTGTCGTTTGTCATGGAGCGGCGCGTGACGCGTGAGGTCGCCGCTAGCCTGGTCGCGTGAGCACCCAGCACCGTCCCGTCCTCGTTGTCGACTTTGGCGCCCAATACGCGCAACTGATCGCCCGCCGCATCCGCGAGGCGCATTTGTATTCGGAGATCGTCCCGCATTCGATGAGCGTGGCTGACATGCTTGCGAAGGACCCGGCCGCGATCATCCTCTCGGGCGGGCCCTCCTCCGTGTACGAGGATGGCGCCCCGCGTCTCGACGCGGCCATTTACGACGCAGGCGTGCCCGTCATGGGCATTTGCTACGGCTTTCAGTTGATGGCCGCCGCCTTGGGGGGCACGGTCGCCAAGACCGGTTTACGCGAGTACGGCCGCACAGTGGCAAGCATTTCTCAGGCGGGGACGCTGCTTGGCGGCAGTCCGGCCGAGCAGACGGTGTGGATGAGCCACGGAGACTGCGTTGAGGCGGCACCTGATGGGTTCACGGTGCTCGCTGGCACGGAAGGCGCCCCTGTCGCGGCCTTTGAGGATGTGGACCGCGCACTTGCGGGTGTTCAGTGGCACCCGGAAGTGAAGCACTCGCCGCTCGGTCAGGAAGCACTGGAGAACTTCTTGTACCGCGTCGCTGGGCTCACGCCGGATTGGACGCCAGCGTCGGTCATCGATGAGCAGGTTGAGCGAATCCGAGCCCAAGTCGGTTCAGGTCACGTCATCTGTGGCCTCTCGGGAGGTGTCGACTCCGCCGTCGCTGCTGCGCTCGTTCACAAAGCCGTAGGAGATCAGCTCACGTGCGTCTTTGTCGATCACGGCCTGTTGCGACGCGGCGAGGCCGAGCAGGTCGAACGCGATTTTGTCGCCTCGACTGGGGTGCGGCTCGTCGTCGCGCATGAACGCGATCGCTTTCTCGATGCGCTCGCGGGAGTGAGCGACCCGGAGACAAAGCGCAAGATCATCGGGCGCGAGTTCATCCGGGCATTCGAGGAGCAGGCCCGCAAGCTGGTCCACGACGCTGCCCTCGGTGAAGAGGTGCGCTTCCTGGTCCAGGGCACGCTTTACCCCGACGTCGTCGAGTCGGGCGGCGGTGAAGGTGCCGCCAACATCAAGAGCCACCACAACGTCGGCGGCCTTCCCGACGACCTCAAGTTCGATCTCGTTGAGCCGTTGCGGGCATTGTTCAAGGACGAGGTGCGTGCTGTTGGTCTCGAGCTTGGCTTGCCTGAGGAGATTGTGTGGCGACAGCCCTTCCCCGGACCGGGCCTGGGCATTCGCATTGTCGGAGAGGTGACAGGAGCACGTCTTGAGATCCTCCGTGAGGCGGATGCGATCGCCCGTGAAGAACTGAGCAAGGCGGGGCTCGACCGGGATATTTGGCAGTGCCCCGTTGTCCTCCTCGCCGATGTTCGCTCAGTGGGCGTCCAGGGAGACGGACGGACTTACGGTCACCCGATCGTCCTGCGTCCTGTCAGTTCCGAAGACGCGATGACGGCTGACTGGAGCCGTATCCCCTACGACGTGCTCGCCCACATCTCCAACCGCATCACCAACGAGGTGGCGGAGGTCAACCGTGTGGTGCTCGACGTGACGAGCAAGCCGCCGGGCACGATCGAGTGGGAGTGACGGGGGCTTAGTCCTCGGCAAGGTCAATGGTCGCGGGTGCTCCAGCAGCCGAGGGTGTCACGTACTCATCGGGAACGTGAGTGCGGCGCGCCGGAGTGAGGGCGGCCGTGAGAAGGAACCAGCCACCCATCGCCGCGAGACCAATGATGACGACGAGCTCCAGGTCGAGGTCCGCACCGGAAAGGGTCGCGATCGCAACGCCCGCCAGTGCGGAGATCGTCGCTCCGACCGCCGCGGAGGTGAGGCGTTGAACGAGGCGTCGGCGAGTCATGGGGCAACCTCCGTCAGAACTATGGTGTTGGCGAACTCGTCGTCATACACGACGAGTTCGAGGGTGGGGCTCGGGCCAGCGAGGCGGAGATGCTCCCCGCCTGCGTTGTAGAAATCGCACGTGATATCGCGGTCTGGCCACACGACGTGCGCCTGGGCATCGCCTTCACCGCGCACGGTGATCGACGTTCCCGCAGGCACGGTCACGTGGGTGACCTCTGCCGTCACGTCAATCGAGCGGTCCTCCGTCATGTTGAGAGCGGAGATGCGTGCAGAACTGGTGGGATACGCGGGAACAAGTGTGTCTTGGTAGCACGAGCCGTTGATGACGACGTGGGGGTACTCCCCGGCGAACGCAGTTGTTGCGTCGTATTCGGGCTCCGCGGCTTCCTCGGGCTCGAGCCCAAAGTCGATGGTGATGAGTGACTCATCCCGTGCAAACGACTCACGAATGTCATCCGCGGAGGCGATGATTCCGAGCACAGGCAGCACGCTCATCACGCCAACGAAGCCGAGGAATCCGAGCTTGCGGCCGGACAGGCTGATGAGGACGAGGAGCACGCCAAGGCCAGCGATGAAGGTGACGAACCACGCGACTGCCCCGTGGACGGCGAGTTCATCGTTGCGAGCGGCGAACGCGACGCCCGCCGCCGAGAGGAAGAGCCAGGCGAGGGTGGCGAGATAGAAGCCCTTGCCAGGTCCAGGAACACGGGGCCGACGCGGTGGCGCCGGAGGTACCGGAGGTACCGGAGCGTAGGCGTAGGTGGAGGGCATGGCCGATGCCGATGTGGACGTCGCGGTGGCTGCCTCGGGAGCTGCGGCAGACCTTTCGGTGTCCACAGCGTCGGCGTCGGCGCGGCCGGTGCCCACAGCATCGGTGCCCACAGCGTCGGTGCCCACAGCGTCAGCGTCGACAGCGTCGGCGACGCCGGTGTCCGCACCGTCGGTACGCGTCGCGTCGGCGACGTCCTGGCCCGTTGCCGGCATGGACGGCGCGGTGCTTGCGGGATGCTGATGAGGCGCCTGGCCCGGCATCGCCGCGTAGGCCGCCGACGCCGACCCGGGTGCCGAGGGCTGCCCACCGCGTTTGGCGAGCACCACGATGAGACCGATGACGCCTGCGAGGATCGCCAGTGGCACCATCACCGCAAAGACAATGGCGATGACACGCAGAGGGCCGCCCCCGTCAAACGGGAAGCTGCCGATTTGATACGTGAGGCCGTTGTCGATGCCGCCGAATCCGAAGAGGGCGATGACGCCAATGCCAATGAGGGCACCCACGTTGGGCACGCCGCGACCAAAGTTCTGAATGATGATGTTGCCACGCCGGTCTGGCAAGAGCGCCCATCCGGCTGCGTAGGCGAGAAGCACGATGCCATTGAGGAAGATCGCGGCTGCGACCACGATGATGCGTGCTGGACCAGTCGCCATTCCGACGCGCTGTGCAAGGCCGTCGACGACGCCGCCAAGAAAGCCGTTGTCGCCGCGGGTGATGCCCCAACTTCGAATTGCCGTGAAGAAGCCGGCCTCGCTCGGTTGCGAGTCGGGTGAACTGGTCATGATGTCCTCCTGATGGAATCTGCTGCCATCGTCGCGCTTGGCCGAGGCCAGGCGCTATTGGGGGAGTCCCTGATTTATGTCCCTGAGATCCGCATTCCATAGCGGGGTCTTCCTCCCCCTTGCGCACGAGGCGGGGGCCTAGGGTCCTGTGTGAAGATGAGGCCGTGAGTGAGTCCATACGGGTGGCACGCCCGCTTCGCCGCGAGGCGCCGCCGTCGCAGTGGTGGCGCGCCTTGCTGGGCTTTCTCATGCTGTGCGTGGCCGGTGTGCTCGTTGCGCAACGCTACGGCGCGGAGGATTTCACCCCGTGGCTCGTGCCCCTGATCGTCTTCATCGGTGCGCTCGTGCTTGTGTGGAGCCCGCTCGAATCTGCCGTTCAGTCAGATGCGCGCCGGCCCGATGTCATCAGCCTGTTCTCGCGCGACGCGTGGCTGCGCGTCGTCCTGGGAATTGCGCTTGTCATTGGCTCCGTCGCGTGGTTCGCGCAATGGGATTTCAATGAGCGGCCGCTGCTGCGGGCAATCGTCGTCCCGATCGCGGGGGTGGCGGCTGGCGCGTTAGTGCTGGCACCGTGGTGGATGCGCTTATTGCGCCAGGTTGCCGTCGAGCGCGAGCAGCGCGTACGGGAGTTTGAACGCGCTGAGATCGCGGCACACCTCCATGACTCCGTGCTTCAGACCCTCACGCTCATCCGTGCGAAAGCCAATGATCCCGACGCCGTGTCACGTCTCGCACGCGCTCAAGAGCGTGACTTGCGCGCCTATCTCTACCAGGAGCGTCGTTCCACTGAGGACTCGGTGGCGACCGCCCTTGCCGCCGCGATGTCTGAGGTGGAGGATGCCCATGGCGTCGAGATTGAGGTGGTGAGCGTGGGAGACACAGCAACCACCCCTGCATTACGGGCCGCAGTCCGCGCCGCGCGCGAGGCTGCGACAAATGCTGCACGCCATGGCCGCGAACCCATCTCTGTTTATGCGGAGATCACTGATGCGGCGTACGAGATCTTTGTGCGCGACTCGGGGCCGGGCTTCGACCCGGCTGGCGTCGACCCGGATCGCGCTGGGATTCGCCATTCCATCTTGGGCAGAGTGAGTCGTCATGGCGGCACTGCCTCCATCACCTCCGCGCCCGGAACACGCACGGAGGTGGCGATGAAAATGCCCCGAAGGGAGCAACGATGAGTGTACGAGTGGTGATTGTTGACGACCACGATGTGATCCGCGTGGGAGTGAAGGAGTCCCTCGAAGAGGACATCCATGTCGTGGGTCAAGGTCGTGACGTGGAAAGTGCGATCGAGGCGATCAAGGCGACCAAGCCGGAGGTCGTCATTCTCGATGTGCACCTTCCCGGCGGAACGGGCGGCGGCGCGCTCGACGTCCTCGCATCGATCCTTGGCGAGCCTGACTCCCCGCGTGTCCTCGCGCTGTCGGTCTCCGATGCGGCCGACGACGTCGTTGCAGTGGTGCGCGCGGGTGCGCGCGGCTACGTGACGAAGTCGATCTCCGGCCCCGAGTTGTCCGACGCGGTGCGCAGGGTCGCAAGTGGCGATGCGGTGTTCTCGCCTCGCCTTGCGGGCTTTGTCCTCGATGCCTTCAACGCGGCAGGTGGAGAGGTGGCGCAAGCTGACGAGGACCTTGACAAACTCACTGAACGCGAACAAGAAGTGATGCGCTTGATCGCACGGGGCTACACGTATCGCGAAGTCGGCGAGAAGCTGTTCATCTCGATCAAAACCGTCGAGACCCACGTGGGCAAGGTGTTGCACAAACTGCAATTGAGCAACCGCCACGAGCTTGCACGGTGGGCCGCCCAACGCCGAATCGTTTGACTGCCCCCCATTTGGGGGGAGAATGTGATGTATTGCACTGAGAGAGGGGCAGTGTGAAAACTCACATTCTGAGCACGATCAACGCCCGCCCGAGCGAGAACTTGAGGTGGACGTGACCCAGCGCACTTCGAAATCGCACGCGCGCACGTCCCGACGGACGATCATCTTTCTAGAGAGCGGTGCGACCGTGTCTCGGTGCCGCTGTCGGAAGGGGCGTGTGGCATGAAGGTGTGGAGGAGGCGCCGGTTCGCCGCATATGCGGACCCGGGTCCACTCACGCCTGCCCAAGTGCAGGCGCTGCGAGCACGCAGCGAGCGCGTCCACTCGATCATCGTCGCGGCATCGCTTCTTGGCAGCGCGCTCGTATGCCTTGCGCTCGCCAGCCTGTTCTGGTGGGGGGTTGAACCGCATCATCCAGTGGTTGTGATCTGGTGCGTTGGAGCGTCGGCCATTTTGATCTGCGCCCTCGGCTATGCGCTGAAGGGGCGCGAACTGCCAGCGGTCATCACGATGTTCGTCGTGTCGTGGCTGACGATCATGATGGTGGTGGCTGAGGTGTCCGCAGGGCTCAGCATCGAATCACACTTGTTCGGCATCGCCGTCCTGTCCTTTGTGCTCGTCCAGCGCGAGCTGCCGTGGTTGCGCATCGGGCTCGCAAGCGGCGCGATCATTGCGTACCTGATTTGTGAGATGCGATGGCCTGAGGGCCAGGGCGCATCAGAACTCGACCCCGCGATCGCTCAGCAGTTCGCGACCGCAAACCGCGTTCTCGCGGGATTGCTCATTGGCGCCGCTCTCGTGTTGAGCGAACTGCGGCACCGGAGCATGATGCGGATGCTGCGCGGAGCGGCTCGATATGGCGAGTTGCGGGCGACGACGGACGAGCTCACCGGTGTGTACAACCGGCGCCCCGTCATCGCGCAACTCGCCGAATGGTCGCAACGCGGTCGCGGCAACTACGCGATCGCGCTCATCGACCTCGATCACTTCAAGACGATCAACGATGAATACGGTCACGACTGTGGCGATACGACGATTCGAGTGGTGGCCAAGACTCTGCGTGATCACTTCCGTGACTCGGACATGGTGAGCCGTTGGGGTGGGGACGAGTTCCTTGTGCTCATGCCGGGAGTGCGTCACGCTGACCTGCAGCCAATACTCGATCGCCTTCGTGTCGCCGTCGGTGAGCTTGACATGCCGTGCGAAGGGCATCGCCACCACGTCAGTGTGTCGATCGGCGCCGCGATGGGAGCAATTGGCCAGTCTCCTGACGAATGCATTGCGGCCGCTGACCACGCGCTTTATCGCGCAAAGGAAGAGGGCCGCAACCGGGTGGTGACGGTAGGCACGTCGCGCCCAACAAGTGCCCTTGGGCGGCCCGAGCCGGGCGAACTCGACGAGGGCGGTTGGGCAACTCTTCCCGTCGTGCGCGACAACCTCTAGAGTCGGCCCCACGCGTCTGTGACCGGACCTAGACTGAACCGGTCATGGATGCCCTCTTCGATATCGCCTCCGATGCCTCCTCTGCCCTGACCGAGGGTCTCAACCCCGAGCAAGCGAAGGCGGTGCTGTTCGACGGGCCCGCTTTGCTCATCATCGCGGGCGCGGGCTCTGGCAAGACGCGCGTTCTCACTCATCGGATCGCGCACTTGCTCGACTCGGGGCGGGCCCGGCCTCATGAGATTCTCGCGATCACGTTCACGAACAAGGCTGCGGGGGAGATGCGTGAGCGGGTGCAGATGCTCATCGGGCCGGAAGCACGCCACATGTGGGTCTCGACCTTCCACAGCGCGTGCGTGCGGATGCTACGCCGCGACTACGAGCTTGCGGGCCTGAAGTCCACGTTCTCCATCTATGACAGCGCGGATCAAGTGGCCGTCATGAAACTCGTGATGAACGAACTCGATCTCGACCCCAAGAAGTTCTCGCCCAAGGCCTTGCTGGCGCGCATCGGCACGTTCAAAGACGAGCTCATTGACCCGGACGTCGCGGCCGCGGCAGCGGAGTCCGCCTCCCGTTTCTCCATCGACCATGCGGCGGGCCGCGCCTATGGTGCGTACCAGCGTCGGCTCGAAGCGGCGAACGCTGTGGACTTCGACGACATCATCGTCAAGACCGTTCGCCTTGTCCAAGACAATCCCGAGGTGGCACAGCGTTATCGCGAGCAGTTCTGTCACGTCCTCGTCGACGAGTACCAGGATACGAACCACGCCCAATATGTGCTCGTGCGCGAACTCGTTGGCGAGACGGGACATCTCACCGTGGTGGGTGACGCGGACCAGTCGATCTATGCCTTCCGCGGCGCATCGATTCGCAACATCTTGGAGTTCGAGAAGGACTACCCGGACGCGCAGGTCATCCGTCTCGAACGCAACTATCGCTCGACGCAGAACATTCTCAGTGCCGCTAATGCCGTCATCTCCAATAACTCCGGGCGACCAGCAAAGAATCTGTGGACCGACGCTGGCGCGGGGGAGCGCATCATCGGTTTCGCGGGTGGCAATGAGCACGAGGAAGCACAGTTCATCGCGGACGAGATTCGCCGCCTCATGACAAGCGAGAGCGTCGCTCCGGCCGACGTCGCCGTCATGTATCGCGCCAACGCCCAGTCGCGTGCGATTGAGGATCGCTTCATGCGCGCGGACATCCCGTACAAAGTGGTGGGCGGCACCCGCTTCTACGAACGCAAAGAAGTGAAAGACATGCTCGCGTATCTGGCGGCCGTGGTGAATGAGGATGACGATGTCGCCACCCGGCGAGTCATCAATACTCCGCGGCGCGGCATCGGCGACACGGCCGTCGAGGCGATCGAACGCTTCCAACGCGATCACAACCGCGAGGCGGCACGCAACTCGGGCGCGCTCATGAGCTTTGGCGAGGCACTCCGTCAGGCGGGAGAGCTTGGTCTGCAAGCCCGCTCGGCAAAGGCCATTGCCGAGTTTGTCGATCTCATGGACGATCTTCGCTCTCTGGCTCTCGACAACGGCCCCGCTGGTGTGCTCGATGCGATCGCGGATCGTTCGGGCATGGTGCGCCAGATGCGCGCGAGCGATGATCCGCAAGATGCGAGCCGCATTGAGAACATCATGGAACTGGTTGCCGTGGGCCGTGAGTTCAGTGAGGACAACCCGGAAGGAACTCTCGCCGACTTTCTCGAGAAGGTGGCACTCGTTGCCGATGCGGATCAGATTCCTGACGCAGACGGCTTGGGCGGGGTCGTCACCCTCATGACGCTTCACACGGCCAAGGGACTCGAGTTCCCAGTGGTCTTTGTGGTGGGTCTTGAGGACGGCACATTCCCGCACATGCGCTCGATCGAATCAGGGGACGTGAAGGATCTCGAGGAAGAGCGACGCCTCGCGTACGTGGGTCTCACCCGTGCGCGTGAGCGGCTCTACCTCACCCGCGCCGCAGAGCGATCGTCGTGGGGTGCTCCGCAATTCCTCCCGGCCTCGCGTTTTATCGAAGAGATTCCTGCGGATCTCGTTGAGTGGACCCAGTCAGAGACGACGATGTCCTCGCTTCGAGCACGAACGGAGCGTCGCGGCGCCGGAGGCTGGTCGAGCACATTCGGTGGAAGCCAAGATCGCCACGACGGCAACACGTATGCGCGGGCGGGCGCGGTGCGCACGCGCATCGTCCCCCCATCACCGCCAGGAGCCGCCGCCGGTGACGTTGGCTTTGAGGTGGGAGACAGGGTCACTCATGACTCCTTTGGCCTGGGCACCGTTGTTGGCACCGAGGGCGCGGGCAAGCACGCAGTGGTGAAGGTCGACTTCGGTTCCGATGGGGTCAAGCGCCTTGCCTTGCGATTCAATCCCCTCAGCAAGCTGTAGTGGCTATCGCGCCTTGACTGGGGTCCCCGGGACCTCGGCACTAGGCTGAGCGCGTTGGTCGGGTTGAAAGGAACATGGTCGATGGACTCGAGGACCTCAAAGGTCTCCGTAGTGGGAGCCGGTGCCGTTGGCGCCACTCTCGCGTACGCAGGTTTGATGCGTGGCATGGCGCGGACTGTCGCCCTCTTCGACATCAACACCGCCAAGGTGGAAGCCGAGGCGCTCGATCTCGCCCAAGGCATTCAGTTCATGCCCGAGGCAAAGGTGATCGGCTCCGACAAAGTCGAGGTGTGCGCTGACTCCGACGTTGTCGTCATCACGGCTGGTGCAAAGCAGCAGCCTGGGCAGAGTCGTCTTGAACTTGCCGGTGCGACCATCAACCTCATGAAGGCGATCATTCCGCCGCTCATCGAGGTGTCTCCCAACGCGATCTACATCCTCGTGACAAACCCGGTGGATGTGGTGACTTATGCGGCGCTCAAGATCTCGGGAATGAGTCCAGCTCAGATGTTTGGCTCGGGCACGGTGCTCGACTCGTCGCGTTTGCGCCACCAGGTTGCTCAAGAGTGTGACGTCGCCGTGTCGAATGTCCACGCATATGTGGCCGGAGAGCACGGTGACTCCGAGGTCCCCTTGTGGTCCTCCGCCACCATCGGAGGTGTGCCGCTCACCGAATGGCACGACGCTGAGGGCCGCATTGTCATGACGCCGGAGGTGCAGGAGCGGATTCGCCACGACGTCACGCGCTCCGCTTACCGCATCATCGAGGGCAAGGGAGCGACGAACTACGCGATCGGTGTCGCTGGTGCTCGCATCGTTGAAGCGGTGCTCCAGGACCAGAACCGCGTGCTTCCCGTGTCGACGCTTATTGACTATCCGGGCGTCGGTGAAGTGTGCATGTCTTTGCCCGCAGTGGTGGGACGCACGGGGGTGAAGCACCGTGTTGACGTCCCGCTCGACGCGGAGGAGTCGGTGGCGCTGGAGAACTCGGCTCGATCGATCCGGGAGGTGGCCCAGCGCTTTGGCGCGGCCTAGGCCGGCTCTCCTCAGTCGCTCACCGCTCAACGCGAAGGGCGCCGCACGAGTTGAGACTCGAACGGCGCCCGAGCGCGCAGCTAGACGAGCGCTGGCTCTCCCGCCCGCCACACGTCCTCTTCCTCGATGTGCTGCGGAGCGGCGCCTTCCACCTGGAGGTGAGGAAGCCACTGGAGCCATCGGGGCAGATACCAGTTCGCCTTGCCCAACAGCGCCATCGCCGACGGCACGAGCAGAGAGCGCACCACAGTGGCGTCGAGGATGACGGCGACGGCGAGACCGAGGCCCATCTGATTGAACTCGGCGAGATCGCCTAAGGCGAAGCCTGAGAACACCGCCACCATGATGAGTGCCGCGCCTGTGATGAGCGACCCGGTGCGGGACAGCCCGTACGCGATCGCGTCTTTGGTGTCTCCCGTGACGTTGAAGCGTTCGACAACACGACTGAGCAAGAACACGTGGTAGTCCATCGACAGGCCGAAGAGCACCGCGAACAGGAACACCGGGATCCAGGGAGAGATCGACCCCACTTGTGGCATGCCAAGCAGGTCTGCACCCCAGCCGTACTGGAACACCGCGACGAGGACGCCATACGCAGCCGCGGTTGACAGCACGTTGAGCGCAATCGCTGTTCCCGCGATGACGACCGAGCGGAAAGTGATGAGGAGGAGGAGCAACGACGCACCGAGCACGATGATGGCAACCCACGGTGCGGCATCGACGACCACGTCGGTGAAGTCAGTTGCCATAGCCAAGTCACCGCCAACGTATGCGGTCGCATCAGTCCCTTCAAGGTGATCGGGGACAACGTCGTTGCGCAAGGCCGTGAGGGCCGTGTCCGCTTCGGGGGACGCAGCGTCGTACACATCCTTGGTGGTGATGATTGCTCCGTCCGCAAAGAACTCGACCTCGGTCTCGGCAAAAGCGGGCAAGGCCTCAATTGCATCAGAGAGGCCGCGCACAGCTGCCTGCCCCTCACCGATGTTCTCGATTGCGATGACAGTGGTCGCCTGGCCATATCCGAAGTCATCGACAAGGGTCTCGACGGCCTTGCGGAAGCCTAGATCCTCAGGCAGGGCGTCATTGCCGGGGAAGGCAAGACGCATCGACAGCGCGGGGGCGGCCAATGTGAGCAGAATGCTCAGCCCGAGCAACGCCCCGGCCAGCGGGCGCTTGAGAACCGCTCGCGCGATTGCCGGCCAAACGCGACCAGTGGCGCCCGGGTGAGCGGTGGGAATGCGGCCCTTGTTGACGCGGCGGCCAAGCAGCGCCAATACGGCAGGGAGCAATGTCAATGCGGTGACGATTGCCATGACCGCCACGATCATCGCGCCCGTGCCCAGACTCGTCATGATGGTCGAAGGAACGATGAGCAGGCCAGCGAGCGAGACGAGCACCGTGGCGCCCGAGATGAGCACCGCACGGCTTGCGGTGTTGCCCGCAATGGTGATTGCATCGCGGACCGTGCGACCGTGGGCGAGTTCCTCCCGGTGGCGCTGGACGATGACGAGCGAATAGTCGATGCCGAGCGCGAGACCCATCATCGAGATCATGTTGACGATGAAGAACGACAGATCGAAGGCGCTGCCAACGATTGCCGTGGCGCCAACCGCGGTGACGATTGAGATTCCACCCACAAGCAGCGGGATGCCGGCAGCCATCAGTGCGCCAAACACAATGACCAAGACGATGAGTGCGATGCCGATGCCCACAAGCTCGCCGCGGACGAGGGTGTCCTCGGCGAGAGCGTCGAAGACGGCCTCGCCGCTCGCCTGCCCGTAGGCATAGACCTCAAACCCGTCGCCGCTGAGGCCTGCGACAGCGTCGTTGATCTGCGCCCCTAACTCTTCTGGATGATCGCTTGCCACCGTCGCCGAAATGAGCGCCGAACGGCCGTCGGGCCCGACCGGCACTGGACCGCCGAGACTCGGCTCCGCCACGCTCGTAATGCCGTCGAGCGAACTGATCGCCGCGACCGCGTCCGCTACAACGGCGTCGAACGCTGGGTCTCCGAAGCGGGCGGCGTCGGCCACGATGACGAGTGTCTCAACGTCGGGCTCATTGGCTGAGTCCCCGCGATACGAGGCGACAAGGTCGTCCGCTTGCTCCGACTCCGTGGAAACAAGAATGCGTTCCGCTTGAGTGAGGGCGTCGCCGAGGCGACCAGATGCCGCCACGGCGGCGACAAGAATGAGGGCCCAGCCAGCAATGGTGAGCCAGGGGCGTGAAGCGGCTGCTCTCGCTATGCGACCCGTGAATCCGACAGTCATCATGTTCTCCTTGACGTACCGGGACGCCAGCCGCCCACGGACACATCGAAAGTAGAAGCCGACCCCATGCCGGGTCTGCCCGCTCAAGAGGGTTTCTGCAATGCCTGCTGGGGGATTCGTTTGTGCCCCTCGGGAGGGAATGGCCGCAATCGATCCCCCGCAAGAGGGAAGGGAAATTCGGCCTCGCGAGTGTGGGAGCCGGGACGTTCCCTTGGCACGATTGACCCCATGCACCCTCTCTGGCGCTACTACTCGATGCTGTGGCACCCTTCCACATGGCGCAGCGTCGCGTACCTCCTCGCGGGCCTGCCGCTGGGCATCATCTGGTTCGTCTACACCGTGACGATGCTCGCCACAGGAGTCGCGCTCGTCGTGGTCTGGGTGGGCATTCCGCTCATCGTCGCCACCCTCGCAAGCATGCGTGCAATCGGCGCGGGTGAGAGAGCACTTGCGAATCGCTTGATCGACGCCAATATCAAGACGCCCCTCCCGCGCCGGATGGGCGCCACGGGCGCTCACGCGGCGAGCGCCCCGGTGCGCTGGAGCCTGGCGGTAGTGGCGGATGGTCACGCCTGGCGCGTGGCGCTGTGGACCGTCATGCGAAGCGCTCTCGGACCCTTCGGCTTCGTCACTGCCTTATTGGCCGTCGTGATGCCCCTTGCCTTTGTGCTCGCGCTCGCTCAGGCGCTCGCGGGGACCTTTGGCGGTGCGAACTGGATGTTCGGCGCGGGCAATGCCGACGTCGCGCGCACCGTCAGCTTCTGGGTGCTCGTGGGTGCCCCCGTCCTCATCGTCCTCGCACCGTTGTTCGCCTGGGCGGTGCGCGGTGTTGTCGCCTTCCACCGTCCGATCGCACGGTGGGCGCTTGGCCCCTGCATCACCGACGAGGCGGCCGAGGCCACTGCCCGCGCTGAAGTGGCCGAAGAGCAGGTCCGTATCGACCAAGAGCTGCACGACAGCATCGGCCACATGATCACGATGAATGTGATCCAAGCCGGTGCGGGGGCGCATGTCTTTGACACCAACCCCGAGTTCGCACGCCAGGCCCTGAAGAACATCGAGGAGCGCGGCCGCGCCGCCATGGGCGAACTCGATCGCATCATCGCCGAAATCCGTGGTGACCAGCCAGAGACCCGTGCGCCGCTGCCGGGGATCGACAACATTGCCGACCTCATCGAGTCGTCGCGCGCCGCGGGGATGGAGATCGAAGCGGATCTCAACCCGCCCCGGGTGCCAGCGGCGCTCGGCCGTGCCGCCTTCGCGGTAGTCCGTGAGGCGCTGACGAATGTGGCCAAGCACGCACCGGGTGCACACGTGAAGGTGATGGTGGGTGAGGACTCGAACGCACTGGCGATCGTCGTTCTCAATGGGCCTGCCGCTCGCGGTGCCAGGCCCGCCGCATCGGGGACTGGAGGGCGCGGCATCGCTGGCATGCGCGACCGCATCGAATTGCTCGGTGGCAGGCAGCACATCGCCACCACGCGCGGTGGAGGCTACGAGGTGGTCGCCGTCTTGCCGCTTGGACCGTCGCTTGAGATCGATGGCACGTGGGACTCGTGGGCCCGCAGGCTTCGTGAGAAGGTTGCCGCGTGAGGATCCTCATCGCGGATGACGACCCGTTGGTGCGCATGGGTTTGCGCGCCATCATGACGTCCCAGGAAGGCTGGGAAGTGGTTGCGGAAGCCGGAGACGGCGAGCAAGCACTCGAAAGCGTCGCCGAGCATGCCCCTGACGTCGTGTTGATGGATATCCGCATGCCCCGCATGGATGGCCTTGCGGCGACACGCCTCATTACGACATCCCATCCCGCCACTCGCGTGCTCGTCCTCACCACGTTCGAGGTTGACGAGTATGTGTTTGAGGCAATGCGTGCGGGAGCGGCGGGTTTTGTCCTCAAACGTATGCCGCCCACTGACCTCATCGAAGCAGTGAGTGTCGCGGCGGCGGGGGAGTCATTGCTCTTTCCTGCCTCCACGCGCCGCGTCATCGAGCGTTTTGCCGTGCGGACTCCAGCGTCGGCCCTTCCCGACCTCACGGACCGTGAGGCGGACGTGCTGCGCCTCCTCGCCCGCGGCCTGTCGAACAGTGAGATCGCTGGACAGCTCTTTGTCTCTCTCGAGACCGTGAAGAGCCATGTCGCATCGATTCTCATGAAGACCGGCGTGCGGGATCGTACGCAAGCCGTCATCGCTGCGTACGAGGCTGGCTTTGTCCGGCCAGGCGAAGCGATCGACTCTGGTGCGTAGAGCGCACAGCCGTTCGAGGCAAAGGGGCGGCGCTATTAGGCTGGGCGCAACGTCCCACTAGCTGCGCTGACCGCGCCACCAAGCGTGAAGGATTTCGATGGACCTCTACGAATACCAAGCGCGCGACTTGTTCGAGAAGCACGGCGTACCCGTGCTCCCGGGGATTGTCGCCACCACTGCCGCGGAGGCTCGCGCCGCCGCTGAACAACTTGGCGGCGGAACCGTCGTCGTCAAGGCCCAGGTCAAGACGGGCGGCCGTGGCAAGGCGGGCGGCGTCAAGGTGGTGCACAACCCGGCCGACGCCGAAGCCGCGGCGCAGGCCATCCTCGGCATGGACATCAAGGGACACACCGTCCACCGCGTGATGATTGCGGCGGGAGCGAGGATCGCGCAGGAGTTCTACTTCTCCGTTCTCCTTGACCGCGCCGAGCGCCGCTACTTGGCGATGTGCTCGGTTGAAGGCGGCATGGAAATTGAGCAGCTGGCCGTCGAGAAGCCAGAGGCCCTCGCGCGCGTCGCCGTGGACCCGCTCACTGGAATTGACGCAGCCAAGGCAGCCGAGATCGTCTCAGCGGCTCGCTTCCCTGCGGAACTCGCCGACAAGGTCGCCGACGTCATCGTCAGATTGTGGGGCGTGTATGCCGCTGAAGACGCAACGCTCGTCGAGGTGAACCCGCTCGTCCTCACCGAGGACGGCGAGGTCATCGCTCTTGACGGGAAAGTCACTCTTGATGAGAACGCCGCCTTCCGCCACGCGGACCACGAGGCGCTCGAGGACAAGGACGCAGCGGACCCGCTCGAGGCAAAGGCCAAGGCACTCGATCTCAATTACGTGAAGCTCGATGGCTCGGTGGGCATCATCGGCAACGGCGCCGGACTCGTCATGTCGACTCTTGACGTTGTCGCCTACGCCGGTGAAAAGCACGGCGGCGTCACCCCGGCGAACTTCCTCGACATTGGCGGCGGCGCTTCCGCTGAGGTGATGGCGAACGGCCTTGATGTCATCCTCGGCGACCCGCAAGTGAAGTCCGTGTTTGTCAACGTCTTTGGCGGCATCACGTCGTGCGTCGAGGTGGCCCGCGGCATCGTCGGCGCGCTTGAAACCCTCGGCGACAGCGCGACCAAGCCACTCGTGGTGCGTCTTGACGGCAACTCTGTTGAGGAGGGGCGCGCGATTCTCGCCGCCGCCAACCACCCCCTCGTGACCATCGTCGACACCATGGACGGCGCCGCGGCCAAGGCCGCCGAGCTCGCCGCCGCATAAGGAGCATCTCGTGGCAATTTTCCTCACTAAGGATTCAAAGGTTGTCGTCCAGGGCATGACCGGCTCGGAAGGCATGAAGCACACGACGCGCATGCTTGCGGCTGGCACCCAGATTGTGGGCGGGGTTAACCCCCGCAAGGCGGGCGAGCAGGTCGCCTTCCCCGGTGACGTGACGATCCCCGTCTTTGGCACCGTGGCCGACGCGATGGCCTCCACTGGCGCCGACGTGTCGGTGGTCTTTGTGCCCCCGGCATTCACCAAAGCGGCGGTTATCGAGGCCGTTGATGCGGGGATGCCTCTTGTTGTCATCATCACTGAGGGTGTCCCGGTTGCCGACACGGCGGAGTTTTTCGCATACGCGCAGGCCAAGGGCACGCGACTGATTGGCCCCAACTGCCCGGGACTTATCACGCCAGGTCAGTCGAATGTGGGCATCACCCCGGCCGACATCACGGGGCCGGGCCGCATTGGGCTTGTGTCGAAGTCCGGCACCCTCACTTACCAAATGATGTTTGAGCTGCGCGATATCGGTTTTTCGACCGCTGTCGGCATCGGTGGCGACCCCATCGTCGGCACCACGCACATCGACTGCCTCCAGGCATTCCAAGACGATCCGGATACCGACGGAATCGTCATGATCGGCGAGATCGGTGGCGACGCCGAAGAGCGGGCCGCGGCCTACATCAAGGAGCACATCACCAAGCCGGTGGTGGGCTACGTCGCAGGTTTCGAGGCACCTGAAGGCAAGACGATGGGTCACGCGGGCGCCATCGTGTCCGGCTCCGTGGGCACTGCGCAAGCGAAAAAGGAAGCTCTTGAAGCGGCCGGCGTCAAAGTGGGCAAGACTCCCACGGAGACGGCGCGTCTCATGCGCGAGATCCTCGGGGGCTGAATAAGCGTCAGTGGGCGCCGGTCGCGCGCCAATCCCGGCGGCGACCGGTGCGGCGGGTCACCATAGCGGCATGACGGCCACCACCCAGATCTCACGGGTGTCTCAAGCGACGGCGCGGGCCGCCACTCAAGCAGTGCAGGTGGTCCAGCAACAAGGCCCCGGCTGGCTCGGTGGCATCGCGGCCGGAGTTCAAGCCGCTTTGTTCTCCTTTGCGCTCGTCCTCATCCCGATGTGGGTGTTTGCGGCAGCGAGTTCTGATGCCTCGACGTCATGGTCGAGCGCGACGGGCATGGCGGTGCGGGTGTGGCTGTTGGGCTTCCGCGTGCCGTGGGCTGTTGAGGGCGTGCCGATCTCACTGTGGCCCCTCGGCATCCCCGCACTGACGGCACTCATGCTCATGCAATTGGCGCGGCGCTTCGCATCCGCAACCTGGACCGCCGGATGCGCGTGCGTTCTCGCTTTCGCCGGCACCGTCACCGGCATGTGCGCGATGGCGTGGGCAGGGGCGCCTGACCTTGGCGACCGTGCCGTGCGCACCGCGCTCATCGCGGGGGCGATCGCAATCCCTTCAGTCACGTGGGGCCTCATTCGTCAGCGCGGAGCGGTCCTCGCGTGGCTCGACGCGATTCCAGCCGCCGTGCGTGCTGGCTTGCGTTTGGCCGCCGCAATGACGGGAACACTCGTCGTGGTCGCGGCTCTCATCGCGGCCGGCGCCATCGCCGCTCACCGTCACGTGCTCGCGGAGTCAGCAACGGCGCTCGAGCCTGACACGGTGTCGGGCCTTGGTCTTGCTTTTCTCGAAACGCTCTATGCCCCGACGCTCGTCGTGTGGGTGGTGGCGTGGACCACGGGTGCGGGTTACGAGTTGGGGGGCGTTCACCACGTGCCGAGCTCCTCCGGCGAGGCGGGCGGACCCATCCCTTTGCTTGCCGCTTTGCCGCAAGGCGGGGGAGTCTTTGCGTGGATGCCATGGCTCGTCGTGCTGATCGGCTTTGTCATGGCCTTTGCCCTACGGCGGCGCATTGGCCACAAGCAGCAGGCACTCGCTGCCATCGGTGTAGGCGTGGTGATGAGCACCGCGGCGATTGGGTTGGCCGCGCTCGCGACCACCGGCTCCATGGGACCGGGAACGTTCAGTGAGGTGGGACCCGCCGTTGGCCCCACGGCTTTCCTTGTTCTCGCAGAACTCGGCGGGGGAGCGCTCAGTGCAGCCGCCCTGTGGCATGCGCTGGGCGCGCTTTACGGAACCACCACCCTGAGGGTGCGCAAAACGGGTGCCAAACCAGCGTCGGCGTCGCGTTCTACGGAATCTCGATCCCGTAGCGATCAAACACGTCCTGCCGATAGTCGGCCCGGCACTCATTCTCCCGCTGCGGAGTGAGGGCCGTGCTCATGCACGACTCGTACGCCATGACGTCGGGCGCGACGAGCAGGTAACCGATGCCGAGGAGCCCGAGGTAGCCCGCCACGGCGCCGCCGACGCCCAGGAGGATGCGCAAGGTGGTCGCGCCGGGTGTCTTGAACGCCTCAATCAACGCCATGATGCCGGCCGCTCCTGCGGCGGCGGCGGCAAAGACGAGGCCGAAGCGCAAGGGGAAGGGCATCGCCGACACAATCCATGCGACCACCATCAAGATGATGAAGAGCCGCGTGTAGTACGCGGCTTTCTCAGGCACAGCGGGGCGAGCGGGCGGACCCGACGGTGAGGGTGGGGTCACGGCACGCTCCTGAAAGTCATGAACCAAGCATGCCGATAGGGTCTGACTGTGACAAACCGGCCCGCACGACTCGTGGTTCTCATTTCTGGAACCGGCTCCATCATGACGGCACTGGCGGCGGCGTGCGAGACTCCGGAATACGGCGCGCGGATCGCGGCAGTCATCTCAGACCGGGCCGACGCCGCTGGGCTCGAGATCGCGAGCCGAGCAGGCATCCCCACAGCGGTTGTCAGCCCACATGACTTCGCAGACCGGGCGCAATGGGATGAGGCACTCGCACGCAGCGTGCAAGCCTTTGAGCCGGACCTCGTTGTCTGCGCCGGATTCATGAGGCTCATCGGACCGCCGTTGCTGACGGCCCATGCCGGCCGCATCGTCAACACCCACCCCGCCTTGTTGCCCGCGTTCCCCGGCGCCCACGGTGTCCGCGACGCGCTCGCGGCCGGGGTGAAGGTCACCGGTTGCAGCGTCATGCTCGTTGATGAGGGAGTGGACACCGGCCCCCTTCTCGCGCAAGTGGCCGTCGAAGTGCGAGAAGATGACACTGAAGCCACCTTGCACGAGCGCATCAAAGCCGTCGAGCGAGATCTTGTGGTCACCACCATCGGCACGATGGTGCGACATGGATGGACAGTCGACGGACGCCGCACGCGGCTCGGCACGGCACTGGAAGGACCCACAGCATGAGCGAGCGCCTCGCGATCAAGAGGGCGTTAATTTCGGTTTACGACAAGTCAGGTCTGGAGGATCTTGTCGCCGCTTTGGCCGACGCCGGGGTGGAGATCGTCTCGACAGGCTCCACGGCGGCGCGCATTGCGTCAACGGGCGTCGCGGTCACCGCAGTCGAGAGCCTCACAGGCTTTCCCGAATGCCTCGACGGTCGCGTCAAGACCCTTCACCCGCGCGTGCACGCCGGCATCCTCGCCGACCGCCGCCTCGAGTCCCACCGTGCTCAGCTCGCGGAGCTTGAGATTGAGCCTTTCGATCTCGTCGTCGTCAACCTCTACCCCTTTGCACAGACGGTCGCCTCTGGCGCGGGACACGACGATGTCATCGAACAGATCGACATCGGTGGCCCATCCATGGTGCGTGCCGCCGCGAAGAACCACCCGTCAGTTGCCGTGGTGGTGCAACCAGCCGACTACGCCACCGTCATTGACGCGGTGCGCGCTGGTGGTTTCACTCTCGCCGAGCGTCAGGCTCTTGCCGCTCGGGCCTTCCGCCACACTGCCGACTACGACATCCACGTCGCCTCATGGATGGGCAATGTCGTGGCCCCCGATGATGAAGGCACGGGTTTTCCCGCCTGGAGCGCTTCGTCGTACACCCGCCTCGGGACCTTGCGCTACGGGGAGAACCCGCATCAGCGCGCCGCGGTCTACGGCGATCCGCTCGCGGAAGGAGGGATTGCCCACGCCCGCCAGCTTCACGGCAAGGAGATGAGTTACAACAACTACGTCGACGCCGACGCTGCAGTCCGGGCGGCCTACGACCACGAGACGACGGCCGTCGCCATCATCAAGCACGCCAATCCGTGCGGAATTGCTGTGGGTGCGGACGTCGCTGAGGCGCATCGCCGGGCGCATGAGACAGACCCGGTGTCCGCTTATGGAGGCGTGATCGCGGCCAACCGCATCGTGACCGCCGCGGCCGCCCGGCAGATCGCCGACATCTTCACCGAGGTCATCGCCGCTCCGGGCTACGAGGCCGAAGCTCTCGAGGTCCTGCGGGCCAAGAAAAACCTGCGCATTCTCGAGGTCGCACCGCTCACCGCTGGCCTCGAGTTCCGCCGCATCTCGGGTGGATTGCTCGTTCAGCAGACGGATGCAGTCGACGCTCCTGGCGACCCCGTGTCAACGTGGACGCTCGTCGCCGGATCGCGCCCATCCGACGCCGTCATGGCGGATCTTGAATTCGCGTGGCGGGCGTGCCGCTCGGTGAAGTCGAACGCAATTCTCCTGGCCAAGAACGGTGCGGCTGTCGGCATCGGCATGGGGCAGGTGAACCGCGTGGACTCATGCCGTCTCGCCGTTGAGCGCGCTGGAGCCGAGCGCGCGGCAGGTGCCGTCGCGGCGTCGGACGCGTTCTTCCCCTTCCCCGACGGACTTGAGGTCCTCATCGACGCCGGAGTCACGGCAGTCGTCTCGCCTGGCGGCTCGATCCGCGATGACGCTGTCATCGAGGCGGCGGACAAGGCCGGGATCGCGCTGTTCCACACGGGTGCACGGCACTTCTTCCACTAGGAGCGGAGATGTCAGAACCGGTCGTGACGTCGGGGCGCGTCGCCGTGCTCGTCCTTCTAGGCGCGCTCGTGCTCGTTGTCGTGGCCCTCGTCATCTCAGCGCGAGTGGCAATCCTGGGCATGGGGGTATTTGCTTGCGCTGGAGCCGTGGCGCGGCTCGTCACACCTCTGCGGAGAGCATTCGTGGTGCGCAATCGGGTGATCGATGTCGCCGTGCTTGCTGTGTTCGGTGCCGCGTTGCTCTACCTCGGGGTCACGACTCCGCTCGGCTGAGACCACGAGCACGCGGCGGCAGTGCGGCTAGGAAGCGGTGGGAGAGGCGTGGCCCTTGGGGCTTTCGAGATCTTCGGGTGCGCCAAAGGCGCGGAACGCGAGACCAACGACGACTCCAGCCACGATGGCAGCGAGCCACCACGTCCACAACTGACCGAGCGCCCATGACTCGGCAAAGATCGCCGTCCCCGTCGAGCGCGCCGGGTTGATCGAGCCGTTTGTCAACGGAATCGTCAACGTGACGAGCGCACCAAAAGTGACACCGATCGCCGCTGGCGCATGGACCGCATTCGCCGTGACTGAGGTCGCCGCGAGCACAACGGCGACAAAAGCGGCTATGAGCAGCGTCTCGACGCCGAGTGCTTCCCACACCGACACGCGCCACGTCGAGTGCTCACCCCAGCCATTCGCGAGCGTCGTGAGCGCCGATCGGCTCACATCGGCGTCAGGACGCAACGACGCGACTCCAAGCAATGCCGCACCTGCCGCCATCGCACCAATGACCTGTGCAAGGACGTAGAGCGCGATGTCTCGTCCGGGGAATCGGCCAGCAGCCCATAAGCCAAGCGTGACGGCTGGGTTGACATGCGCTCCTGATACACGCCGTAGTGCCACCATCACAACAAAGAGGGCGAGGCCAAAGCCAAGCCCGGGCACCATCGTCAACCCCTCGTTGAACGGTTGCACAAGATAGACCGTGGCGAGCCCTGCCGCGACAAGAACGAAGGTGCCTCCTGCCTCGGCAACGAGGCGACCTGGCAGCCCTCGGTTCACCTCCGTGACGTGCCACGGCTCCTCAGGAGGCGAGAGATCGTCACGGAAGTCGGCGTCGGCGTCGTCGTTCATCGGCAACCTCCACGGCTCGGCAGTGGGCACCCTTGCCCCGCGCTCATCTTTGCACCTTCATGACGCTCGGCACGAGGAAAAAGGGGATGGTCACCGGGACGAGCGTCGGGTACGGCGAGCCGTGAGCGTGGACTAGCCTTGTGCACAGCACCCCGTGACGATGAGGAGAGCGCCCGCATGGCGAAGATCAAGGTCGAAGGCACTGTTGTCGAACTCGATGGCGACGAGATGACGCGCATCATCTGGCAGTTCATCAAGGAGCGCCTGATCCATCCCTACCTGGATGTCGACCTTGAGTACTACGACCTTGGCATTGAAGAGCGCGACGCAACGGATGACCAGATCACCCACGACGCCGCACATGCAATCAAGAAGCACGGCGTTGGCGTCAAGTGCGCCACCATCACGCCCGACGAGGCGCGCGTGGAGGAATTCGGGCTCAAGCAGATGTGGCGCTCGCCCAACGGCACGATCCGCAATATCCTCGGCGGCGTCGTCTTCCGCGAGCCCATCATCATCTCGAACATTCCGCGACTTGTTCCGGGCTGGACCAAGCCGATCATCATCGGCCGCCACGCTCACGGTGACCAGTACAAGGCGACCGATTTCAAGGTGCCAGGCCCCGGTACGGTGACGCTCACCTACACGCCTTCCGACGGCAACGAGCCGGTCGAATTCCAAGTGGCGAAGATGCCCGAAGCGGGCGGCGTCATGATGGGCATGTACAACTTCAACGACTCCATCGCCGACTTCGCCCGTGCGTCGTTCGCCTACGGTTTGCAGCGCGGATACCCCGTGTACCTCAGCACCAAGAACACGATCCTCAAGGCCTACGACGGCGCGTTCAAGGACATCTTCCAAGACGTCTTCGACCGCGAGTACAAGTCACAGTTCGACGCGGCAGGGATCAGCTACGAGCACCGTCTCATCGATGACATGGTGGCGTCGGCGCTCAAGTGGGAAGGCGGCTACGTCTGGGCGTGCAAGAACTACGACGGTGACGTGCAGTCTGACACCGTGGCGCAGGGCTTCGGCTCGCTCGGCCTCATGACGTCAGTGTTGATGACGCCGGATGGCAAGACTGTCGAAGCAGAAGCCGCTCACGGCACTGTGACCCGTCACTACCGCCAGCACCAAGAAGGCAAGCCCACCTCGACCAACCCGATCGCCTCGATCTTCGCGTGGACTGGTGGCCTCAAGCACCGTGGCAAGCTGGACAGCACACCCGAGGTGATCGGTTTCGCCGAGGCCCTCGAAGACGTTGTCATCAAGACTGTCGAATCAGGTGTGATGACAAAGGACCTCGCACAGCTCGTGGGGCCCGACCAGGAGTGGAAGACCACCGAGGACTTCCTCGCCGCTCTCGACGAGAACCTGCAGGCCCGTTTGGGCTAAACCCCTCAGGCACCACATGACCGGCGGGCAGAGCGGCCCGCAGGAAGGCACGACTATGACCGTCCCCGTCAATGTCACCGTGACCGGCGCCGCCGGCCAGATCGGCTACGCATTGCTGTTCCGGATCGCCTCGGGACACTTGCTTGGTGCCGATACGCCGGTGCGCTTGCGCTTGCTGGAAATCCCGCAGGCAGTCAAGGCCGCCGAGGGCACTGCCATGGAGCTTGAGGATTGCGCGTTCCCGCTCCTCGCAGGCATCGACATTTTCGACAACCCGACGGCCGCATTCGATGGGGTGAATGTGGCACTGCTCGTTGGTGCACGTCCGCGCGGGCCCGGCATGGAGCGCGGTGACCTGCTCGCAGCGAATGGTGGCATCTTTGGTCCGCAGGGCGAGGCGATCAATGCTGGCGCGGCCGATGATGTGCGCGTGCTTGTCGTTGGCAACCCCGCCAACACGAATGCGCTCATCGCCTCCGCGCACGCCCCGGACGTTCCGGCGGATCGCTTCACCGCGATGATGCGTCTTGACCACAACCGGGCGCTCGCGCAGTTGGCGACCAAGACCGGGGTGCCCGTGAGCGATGTGCGCAACGTCATCATCTGGGGCAACCACTCGGCCAAGCAGTACCCGGACATCGCGCACGCTGAGATCGGTGGCCGTCCGGCACCCGAGGTTGTTGGCGACGACGCGTGGGTCACCGGCACCTTTGTCCCCACCGTGGCAAAGCGGGGCGCCGCGATCATCGAGGCGCGTGGACTGTCTTCAGCAGCGTCGGCCGCGAACGCCGCGATCGACCATGTCTACGACTGGGTCAACGGCACGCCTGAGGGCGAGTTCGTGTCTGTCGCCTTGCCCTCAGACGGCTCGTATGGCGTTCCCGAAGGTCTCATGTCGGGATTCCCCGCGGTGTCGCGAGGCGGCAAGTGGGAGATCGTTCAAGGGCTCGAGATCTCGGATGCCGCCCGCGCGGGCATCGATGTGTCGGTGGGCGAATTGGTCGAAGAGCGGGACGCCGTCAAGGCGCTCGGCCTCATCTGACGTGTGGTGACGCGCCAGGTCGTGGGAGCGTCAGCTGAAGACGATAGTGCGATGACCGTCGAGCAGGACACGGTGCTCTGCGTGCCAGTGAACGGCTCGCGCGAGGGCGCGCCGTTCGACATCGGCGCCGATCGATGTGAGTGACTCCGGTGTGTACGTGTGGTCGACGCGGTCCACGTCTTGTTCGATGATCGGGCCCTCATCCAGATCTGCGGTCACGTAATGTGCTGTCGCACCGATGAGCTTGACACCGCGATCATGCGCTTGGAAATAGGGCCGGGCGCCCTTGAAACTCGGCAAGAACGAGTGGTGGATGTTGATCGCGCGGCCCTTCAACTGCTCGCACAGTTCCGGTGACAGGATCTGCATGTAGCGCGCGAGCACCACGAGCTCCGCGTCGAGGGTCTGGACGAGGTTGAGCAATTCCTGCTCGGCAGCGGGTTTGGTCTCTGGGGTCACCGGAAGGTGGATGAAGCGCTTGCCGTAGAACTCAGCGAGCGGCTTGAGTGTTGCGTGGTTGCCGACGACGGCCACGATATCGACCGGTAGCGAGCCGTTGCGCTCGCGAAAGAGCAAGTCATTGATGCAGTGAGCGGCCTTCGACACCATGACGATGGTGCGCATCTTGCGCCCGGCGATGTCGAGATTGAGTGTCATCCCAAACCGTGCCGCGAGGACCGCGAAAGCCTCGTCGAGCACGGCCTTGCCAGCAGGCGAGGCGAACTCGACCCGCATGAAGAAGAGGCCTGTGTCGGGGTCGCCAAACTGTTGCGACTCCGTGATGTTGCCGCCGTTCTCGGCGAGTACGCCTGAGACGGCGTGAACGATCCCCGGTCGGTCGGGGCAGGACAATGAGAGCACCCAGGCGGTCGGTTCTGTGGACACAGCCCCCACGGTAGTCGTCTTGGGCCGCAAACCCTGACACCATAGGCGCATGAGTGACGACGTTGATGTGCGGATAGAGCGAATCGACACCGCGAACGCTGGTGAACTGCTGACAGTGCGACGCGCGGCCTTCGTTGTGGAAGCGCAGCTGTACAACGATCCGCACATTCCCGCGTTGACGCAGACCTATGACGAGTTGATCGAAGACCTTCAGCGTGACGACGTCGTGACCCTGGGAGCCTGGATTGATCATCGCCTCGTGGGCTCGATTCGCGTGGGGCTTGAAGGCGCCAAGGCCACCATTGGCCGTTTGGCAGTAGTACCTGACCTCCAGGGGCGCGGCATCGGCACAAAACTCCTCTTCGCGGTCCTGGGTTATCTGCCGGAGGACACCACCGAGGTGTGGGTGTTCACGGGCCAGAACTCAAAGCACAACATTGCGCTCTACAACAAGGCGGGATACGAGCACCAATTCGACGAGGTCTCCGGCGATCTCACCTACGCTTACCTGCGCAAGATTCTTGAAGCGGGCAACATCGTGGATGACGCGTAGTGCCCGCAGCGTCGACCGTGATTGAGGGCACATGACGAACATTCCACCTCCGCCACCGCTGAGCGGTATGCCGTCGCACGGCACTCCGCAACCGTATGGGGGTCCACCGCCCGGTGGTTACGGTGCTCCGCCGCCAGCCCCGCCGGTGCTGACTCGTCCGGGCTCGGGCCTGGCAATGGCGTCGATGATCATCGGCATCGTCACTCTTGTCACGTGTTTCGGTGGCATTCTCCTTGGCCCGCTCGCCGTCATCCTCGGCGTTGTCGCCGGTCGCAAAGGTGGTTTTGAGGGTAAGTCGATCACCGGCATCGCCACGGGCTCCCTCGGCTTCCTCACCGGCTTGTTCTTTGGCTTCTTCATGTTGATGGGGTTCTTCGCAGCCTCCGAGGCGAACGATGTCCTCGACCGTCCCATCGATGAACTCATTGACATTCCCGACGATGTCATTGTCTCGAGCGCGCCGACAGCGCCGTATGCCACGGAAGAGAGCGTGGCAGCGTCGGGATACGCCACCGCATATGAAGCGTATGCGGCTGAGATGAACCCTCAGGGAGTATGGGACGGCATGTACGAGGGCGACGCCGTCAACACACCGTGCTTCAGCTTTGACGGCGCCGTGTGGTGGGTGATCCAGGGCGACGCCGAGATCTGCGAGCCGTCGCACGAACTGTGGTGGGAGACCTCGTCATCCGATCCGTACACGATCAAGCTGTTTGGAAGCGGCGGGGTTGGCGCGGGCATCTCGTTTGAAGGCGTCAAGGACGAGGCTTTCGAGCGCTATGGGGTCACGGATCTTGCTGGATTGGCGAACGCCATTGCCGAGCAGTTCTTGCCTGGCAATGGCGTGGAGGTGACGTCCATCAACCAGACGACGATGGACGGCCAGCCGGCATACGTGCTCGAGTGCGTGGTGACGGGCGTTGAGAACTACCGCTATTACGTGATGCAGGCTCCCACGGCGTACGACGCTGCGGGCGGCTCCGAGTACTTTGTCGCCACGGTGTACAACGAACGCGAATGGGTGAACGCGTGGGACGATGTCACGTCCCGCTTTGAGAACACCTTCACGTGGAAGTGACCGGAGCGAGAAGCTGAGCTGGTCGACCTGTCCGGCAAGAGGGCAGGTCTAGAGGCGGGCAGCGCTTTCCGATACACTGACCGGGTCGCGACTGGCGCACGCGGTTCACCGCGAGGGAGCGACTCGACGTGCCGCTTCGGTGGTGGCGTCAGACCACGGTCGTACGCCTGGGCCACGGTCGCCGAACACTCCACCTCGGCGCCCGCCGCCGACCGATGCGAAGGACAGCGATGACCGACACCGGGACCGCTTCTGCGACGCAGCAGATCATGAACGCCAGCCTCGCTGAGCTCGACCCTGAGATTGCCTCCGTATTGGAGCAGGAGCTCGGTCGCCAGCGCGATTACCTCGAGATGATTGCGTCGGAGAACTTTGTGCCGCGCGCCGTGCTGCAGGCTCAGGGCTCCGTGCTGACGAACAAATACGCCGAGGGCTACCCGGGCAAGCGCTATTACGGCGGCTGCGAGGTTGTCGACATTGCTGAAGACCTTGCGATCGAGCGCGCCAAGAGCCTCTTCGGTGCGGCATACGCCAATGTGCAGCCCCACTCCGGAGCCACGGCCAACGCGGCAGTGCTTCATGCGCTCATCAACCCGGGCCAAAAGATCATGGGGCTGTCGCTCGCGCACGGTGGCCACCTCACGCACGGGATGAAGCTCAACTTTTCGGGCAAGCTGTACGAGGTCGCGGCGTACGGCCTCGACCAACAGACGCACCGGATCGAGATGGATCAGGTGCGCGAGCAGGCCCTCGCCGAGCGTCCCGATGTCATCATCGCGGGCTGGTCGGCCTACCCCCGTCATCTTGACTTCGCGGCGTTCCGCGCGATTGCCGACGAGGTGGGCGCCAAGCTCTGGACCGACATGGCGCACTTTGCGGGGCTCGTGGCAGCGGGTCTGCACCCGAGCCCAGTGCCGCACTCGGACGTCGTCTCGACGACGATCCACAAGACGATCGGCGGCCCGCGCTCTGGCCTCATCGTGTCGCGCGACGACGCTCTGGCCAAGAAGCTCAACTCGGCCGTGTTCCCCGGGCAACAGGGTGGCCCGCTCATGCACGTCATTGCAGCGAAGGCGGTGGCCCTCAAGGTCGCGGCTGGAGCGGAGTTCAAGGAGCGCCAGGCCCGCGTGCTTGAAGGTGCGCAGATTCTTGCCGAGCGCCTCACCGCGCCCGACGCCATTGAGGCGGGCGTCAACGTGGTCACCGGCGGTACCGATGTCCACTTGGTGCTCGCGGACCTACGCCACTCGCAGATGAACGGGCAGGAGGCGCAGGACTTGCTCCACGAGGTGGGCATCACTGTCAACCGCAACGCCGTTCCATTTGACCCCCGCCCCCCGATGGTCACGTCCGGAGTGCGCATCGGCACCCCTGCACTTGCGAGCCGCGGCTTTGGCGCGGCGGAGTTCACCGAGGTGGCCGACGTCATTGCGCAGGCCCTCAAGGGCGGCGCTGACGTTGATGCGCTCCGGGCGCGGGTCGCGAAGCTCGCGGACGACTTCCCGCTGTACCCGGGGCTGTCTCAGTAATGTCGCAACGACTCGACGGCACGGCGACAGCCGCTGCTATCAAAGCCGAACTGACGGCGCGGGTGGCGGCGCTGTCTCAGCGCGGCGTCGTCCCCGGCCTCGGCACGATCCTCGTGGGGGACGACCCAGGGTCCACGTGGTACGTGAACGGCAAGCACAAGGACTGTGCCGAGGTGGGGATCGCCTCGATCCGTGAGGACCTGCCGGCAACGGCAACGCAGGACGAGATCGAAGCGGCTGTGCGTCGTCTCAATGACAACCCCGAGTGCACCGGCTTCATTGTGCAGCTCCCGTTGCCGGATGGGATCGACACCAATCGCGTTCTCGAGTTGATTGACCCGGACAAGGACGCCGATGGCCTGCACCCCACCAACCTGGGGCGCTTGGTATTGCGCGTCAACGAGGAGATCGAGAGCTCTCTGCCCTGCACCCCCAAGGGCATCATCGAGCTCATCGAGCGCCACGGCGTGTCCTTGCGCGGCACACATGTGGTGGTCATCGGCCGTGGCACCACGGTGGGCCGGAGCATCGGGCTCTTGCTGACCCGCAAGGCCGTCAACGCGACTGTCACGCTGTGCCACACGGGAACCCAGAACCTGGCCGAGCTGACCCGCCAGGCCGACGTCATTGTTGCGGCGGCGGGCGTGCCCGGCATCGTCACCGCGGACATGGTGAAGGACGGCGCCGTGCTCATCGACGTGGGCGTGAGCCGGGTGACGGATCCACAGACCGGCAAGGCGAAGGTGGCAGGTGACATTGCGGCCGACGCTCGGGTCAAGGCCACGTGGTACTCGCCGAACCCCGGTGGTGTGGGGCCGATGACACGAGCGATGCTGCTGGCAAACGTCGTTGAGCGGGCGGAGCGGATCACTCGGTAGCGTCAGTGGTCGCCGGTAGGGTGACCGCATGCGTATCGTCACCGCCAACGTCAACGGAGTCCGTGCTGCCTTGCGAAAGGGCATGCAGGAGTGGATGGACACCGTGGGTGCCGATGTGATCGCGCTTCAAGAGGTTCGCGCTCCTGACGACGTCGTCGACGGCTCCTTTGACGGATGGCACGTTGAGCGCGTCGCGTGTGATGTCAAGGGTCGCGCAGGTGTCGCGCTCTTGTCGCGCACGCCGATGCGGGACGTCCTCATCGATGCGGCCGCGCTCGGCGGAGTCGCCGCATTGCCCCTTCACACCGGGCGATGGATCGAGGCGACTGTCGATTCGCCTGCTGGCCCGGTGCGCGTCGTGTCG
The DNA here is from genome assembly GCA_023411615.1 of Actinomycetes bacterium. GTDB lineage: Bacteria > Actinomycetota > Actinomycetes > Actinomycetales > Demequinaceae > Demequina. The sequence continues at coordinate 12,558 of JAEYOR010000029.1, read as the reverse complement.
GTCTACGTGCATTCCGGTGAAGCGGGCACCGAGAAGATGGACCTCAAGTACGAACACCTTGACGCGATGACGGCCCGGATGGAGCAACTGCTCACCGACTTTGAACGGGTGGTCGTCATGGGCGATATCAACATTGCCCATACGCAGCACGACATCAAGAACTGGAAGGGCAACCTGAAGTCCGCGGGGTTCTTGCCGGAGGAGCGGGCCTACCTCGACCGGTGGATTGCGGCCGGATGGGTCGATATCCACCGAACCCTTGTTGGAAAGCAGGACGGTCCGTACACGTGGTGGTCAATGCGTGGAAAGGCGTTCGACACCGATTCGGGTTGGCGCATCGATTATCAGTTCGCGAGCCCTGCACTTGCGCAAGCGGCAGTCTCTGCTCGTGTGGATCGACAGTCCTCATGGGATGCGCGCTGGACGGATCACGCCCCGCTTGTAGTCGACTATGCCCTTGGGTAAGGGCTAGATCATGAGGAACGCGGGACGGGGAAGCCCCGCCGCAATGAACTCGTCATCGATCATGCGTGCCGTCGCCGGTGCGGCCGCCTTCCGTACGAGAGCGACCGCTGAACTGTCGATACCGGCTCCCACCATGTGAGCGCCGAGTGCGCCCGAACGGAACGCCGTCTCGACCGCGAGGTTGAGCGCGGGGCTCGAGACGTCCATGTTGGCGTCAAGTGAGGCATGCGAGCGATACATCGCCTTGCCTGCCTCGATGAAACGTTCGTGCGCAGGGCCGGTTCCGGAGAACTCATCGCGCATGATCTCCACCCGCTCGTGCTCCGTGAGAAAGTGGCGAGCCCGGCGTTGAAGGAGCGGGTCCTCCAACGAGTCGATCAGCGCGCGAGCGTCAGAGCGGCCCGCAAGCTCGCGCAAAGTCCCGAGGCCGAGGGCAGCGCAGGCCCGCCCCATGTCGTCAACGCGGCTTCGCACCAGCTCGACTTGTGTCCCGGCACGAGGACCCGCATGGACGATGAGGAGGGTGAGGCCGTACTCGGGGAAGTACAACGGACATGGCTCCGCGCGAGGCGGGCGTTCGCTGAAGTCGAGCATGAGAGCCTCGCCGTCACGGCACCGCACAATCGTGTGTTGGCTCAAGCCGGCACTGGCTGCACCGACAAAGTCGTTCTCGACGTCGACGCACATGTCGGCGAGTTCGAAAGCGCCTGGACCCGTTGGGAGGCCAAGTCCCCACGCCTCGTTGATGGCAAGGGCGACCGCCGCAGAGGCCGATACAAGGGAGGACACCCCGGCGCCAAATGGCACGCACGACGTCACGGAGATATCGAGGCCAGGCCCCGAGTAGCCACGCTCCTGCAGTCCCCAGAAAGGCCCCGCGAGATAGCTGGCCCAGCGCCCGTCACGGGTCTCGACAATCTCGGAAAGAGAGCCCGTCCATACGCCAGGCCCGTCGGGTGAACTCTCGTGGGGCACATGCGCAATACGGACCACATCGTCATTGCGTCGGTGCGCGGCCACGTACGTCCGGTGGGGAATGACAGTCGGCAGGCTGAGACCACCGCCGATGTCGGTGTACTCACCAATAATCGTGACGCGGCCGGGGGCTGATGCAATGGCGTCGGCCTCACAGTCAAAAGCGGAGGCAAGCACGGTGCGTGCCTGGCGCAGGCCCTCATCATGCGACCATGCCGCGACCCATTGCGGTGCGCAGTCCTCGGCGACTCGTGCCATGGGTCCATTGTGCCAGCGCACCGCTGCCACGGGACGAGGGCATCGTGACAAGATGAGGTGACAGTTTGTGTCACTACGTGAAGGAGTCACGATGGCTGCCTCGGACAAAGCCCCCAAGGTTTCTCCCGAACCGACGCCTGCCGCATCCGCACCCGTGCCGTCAGTGCTTGAGCGGTTGCGCCGCAACCGCGTTGGCGTTGGCCTCGGTGCCCTCGTTGTCGCTGTGCTGGTGGGGCTCGCGCTGTCGATCCTCGTGCCGGACTCGCACGTGCTCCTCGCACTCGTCATGCTGGGTGCGCTCGAAGCCGCAGCGGTTGGCTTCACGGTGCGCACGCTTGACAGGACACGCGGCGTGGCAGCTCAGGCGACGGCATTTGTGGCGGCGGCCATTGGCACACACCTCATGGCGACAACCGGACTTGTCAATCAGGCAATCGACGAGGCAAATGGAGTTGCGGCCCTGTTGCGTGCGGGCGCGACAAGCGGACTCGGGTGGGACGACGCGGTGCTCACCGCTCTCGCGACGCCGACGCTGTCGACCGGTGCGATCCTGGCGGGCCTCGTCGCGGCGATCATTGCTGGCTGGGGCAGGCGCGCTTAAGCACCGGCCTTCGCGCCCGACACCGGCGTCACGGCGAGGTTGCGCCCCGCGAGGCCACGGCGTCGGCTCCCCAACGTGCGAGCGATTGAGCGGAGCGCTTGAGCCGCCGGAGACTCGGGCGAGGTGATGACAACGGGTTCGCCCGCGTCTCCGCCCTTTCGAAGCGCGACGTCGATGGGAACCTGACCGAGCAGCGGCACGGAGGTGCCAAGGGTAGTGCTGAGGCGATCCGCCACGCGCTGGCCGCCGCCCTCACCGAAAAGGTGCAGCCTGCTGCCATCGACCTGTTCCATCCACGACATGTTCTCAATGACGCCCACAACCGACTGGGAGGTCTGGGTGGCGATCGAGCCTGCGCGCTCGGCCACGCCAGCTGCGGCGGCTTGAGGTGTCGTGACAACGACGAGTTCCGCATGCGGCAAGAGCTGGGCGACGGAGATCGCAATGTCACCTGTCCCGGGCGGCAGATCCAGCAGCAGCACGTCGAGGTCGCCCCAGAACACATCGGCAAGGAACTGCTCGAGCGCGCGGTGCAACATGGGGCCGCGCCACACGACGGGCTGACCGTCAGGCACGAACATGCCGATCGACACCGCCTTCACCTCGTGCGCGATGGGCGGGAGCAACATGTCGTCCAGACGCGTCGGCTGACCCTCAACTCCGAGCATGCCGGGAATCGAGAAGCCGAAGATGTCGGCGTCGAGAACTCCCACTTTGAGGCCCTCTGCAGCCATCGCCGCAGCAAGGTTTGCCGTCACCGTCGACTTGCCGACGCCTCCCTTGCCAGAAGCGATCGCATACACGCGGGTGAGGTTGCCCGGCTGGGTGAAGGGGATGATCGGCTCGGGTTTGCCGCCACGAAGCTGCGAACGAAGCGACAGGCGCTGCTCTTCGGTCATGACGCCAAGTTCGACGCGCACCGCCGTCACACCCTCAACGCCTCCGGCAGCAGCCTCAACGTCCCTGCTAATGCGGTCCTTCATCGGACACCCTTGGGTGGTGAGGTCAATCCCCACCACGGCAACGCCCTCCGCAGTGACATCAACCGAGCGGACCATCCCGATCTCTGTGATGGGGCGCCGGATCTCGGGGTCAATCACCTTCGCGAGGGCAACGGTCACGAGCTCAACTGTCGACATGCGTCCATCGTAGGCACGGTGTATGAGGCCAGGTGACGGACTCAGGACTCAGGAAGAGTGCGACTCGCGCCCATCCCCGCGCTCGCCGTCACGTAAGTCCTCGCGCAAATCCTCGAGCAGCGAGCGCAATTCCGAGCGCACAAAGTCGCGGGTCGCGGTCTCGCCGAGTGCTTGGCGCAGGGCCGCGACTTCGCGCGCGAGATATTCGGTGTCGGCGAGAGACCTTTCCGCGCGCTGACGGTCTTGCTCCGCGGCCACCCGGTCGCGGTCATCCTGGCGGTTCTGCGCAAGCAGGATGAGGGGCGCCGCGTAGGAAGCTTGCAGCGACAACATGAGCGTGAGCACGGTGTAGCCATACTCGGACGAGTCGAAGCGCATGCCGAGCGGTGCCCACGTGTTCCACACGAGCCACGCGACACAGAACACGGTGAGATAGACCAGAAAACGCGGTGTGCCGAGGAAGCGGGCGATGCCTTCCGAGATGCGACCAAAGCGGTCGGAGCGCTTGGCGGTGGGCAGGCGATTGCGGAACAGGCCGCGCTCGCGCTTGGGTCGATCAAGACGGCCCTCAGACATGGTCACCTCCCTCGCCTTGTGTCGCTTGACGGCTCTCATGCTGGTCGCCCGGATCATGTTCGCGCCAGTCGCTGGGCAGGATGTGGTCGAGCACGTCGTCAATTGAGATCGCGCCGACGAGGTGGTGGTCCTCGTCCACCACAGGCAGCGCCATGATGTCGTAGGCAGCCATGCGCCGCGCGACCTCTGACAGGTGATCGCGCGGGTTGAGCGCCGCGATCGTCGGGTCCACGTAGTTGCCAACGGAATCGTGAGGCGGCTCGCGCAGGAGTCGCTGGAAGTGCACGAGGCCGATATAGCGACCGGTTGGTGTCTCGAGTGGTGGGCGCACCACAAACACCATGGTGGCAAGTGCCGGAGCGAGCGACTGGCGGCGCACGAGTGCCAAGCACGTGGCAACCGTTGTCTCCGGCCCCACGATGACGGGGTCCGTCGTCATGAGACCACCTGCGGAGTCGTCCTCATAGCCGAGGAGCTGACGGACGCGGCGGGCGTCTTCCGGCTCCATGAGCGCGAGCAGTTCCTGCGCCTCGGTGGGCGGCAGATCGCCGAGCAGGTCGGCAGCGTCGTCACTCTCCATCGCTTCGAGCACGTCTGCGGCGCGGTCGAGACGCAACGTGCTGAGGAGAGCAATCTGGTCTTCCTCCGGGAGCTCTTCGAGCACGTCGGCGAGCCGCTCGTCATCGAGTGCGGCCGCAATCTCGGCGGAGCGCGCGGGGGACATCTCCATGAGCGCTGCGGCGAGGTCAGCGGGCTTGTAGTCGGCAAAGGACTGAATGACGAGCGCTGCACCTTGCATCGCGTCTCGCGTGGCGAGGCCGGTCACCGCGTCGACATCGACCACGAGAGCCTCGCCACGACGCGACAAACCGAGGACCCCGCGGCGGCGTTCACCCTTGCGCACGTAGAGCTTGGTCACTTGCCATGTGCGCCCGCGCGTCTGCTCGATCGCGATGTCTTCGATATATGCCGTCGCTCTGTCCTCTTTGAGGGTGACAGAGCGGTCAAAGAGCTCGCCGATGGCGAGAGTCTCCGAGGCTCTTGCTTGGAAACGGCGCAAGTTGACGACGCCCGTACAGATCACCTGTCCCGGCACGATCGACGTGACCCGGGTGAGGGGCAAGAACACGCGCCGACGCCCGGGGACCTCGACAACAAGGCCAACGGCGGAGGGGGCGCCGGTTCTGCGCATGAGCAGGACAACGTCGCGGACGCGGCCCACGGCGTCTCCGAGGGGGTCGAAGACGGTTGTTCCGGCCAGCCGTGCCACATAGACGCGCTCTACTGCCGTGCTCATGGGCTCAGCCTAATGTCGTCGTGCGCCAGGCTTGGGGAGGTCAGGCCGCGCGGTGAGCGACGCCAAGGGAGACGAGTCCTGCCCATCCTGCATGCAGATCATGAGGGCTGCCAGTGAGAGCGAGGCTCGCAGCGAACTCAATGGCAGCAGCGCGTGCGCGGGTGAACGTGTCGGGGTCGATGCCGCCATACCCCGTGATGAAGGCGTCCCACCCAGTGACGGGAATCGACACAAGCACCTGGCCGATGTCAGTGGCTGGGTCCGCCACTGCCGCATCTCCCCAGTCGATGATGCCCGCGAGGTGGCCGTTGATGGTCATGACGTGCTCGGCGCGCAGATCGAGGTGGCACCACCGTTCAGGTCCAGCGGGCCGCGCGGCGCCAGCCTCGAAAATCCGGCATGCCGCGGCGACATCGAGCCTCCACGGCCCCACTTCGGTACGTCGACCCAAGGTGACGAGCCGATCCTCTGTGCGCGCTGCCCTCGACCGCAACGGCTGCGACCAACGCGGGTGGCGCGGTGCTTGCGCTGGGGCCGGCGTATGAAGTGCGGCCAATGCGTGCCCAAGTTGAGCGGCGCCAGCGAGCGAAAGTGGCGCCTGCGTCATCGGGGTGCCAGGCACCCACGGGACGATGCTCCAGCGCCACGGGTAGTGAGGCGTCGGCCGCCCGACGCGCACGGGAACCGGTGCACGAAAAGGCCAGGCACCGGAAAGGTGAGGAAGCCAGTCGAGTTCGGTGGATTGGCGATCCGCAGCGAGTTGGCGCCGGGGCAGTCTCACGGCCCAATCGGCACCAAGACGCCATACGACGGCATCGCGGCCGGCCTGCGCGTCACCGAGCGCAAACTGTTGCGCTTCGGGCACCTGAGTGCTCAGCAGATGTGTGACGAGTTCGGCATCGATACGGACTTCTGCAACGGGCGGCCGCGCAGAGACTGTCATGCCGTCACCCTAGAACTGGGGGCAGAGGGTGACCATAGTGATGGGGCACAACGAGCACACGAGGCGATTGTTGATAGGCGACGTCCCAATAAGGATGAAACCGGCGAATTCGCCCAGGGTCTACGTACGGGAGCGCCGCACCATTTCCCAGCACGTGAGGATCGCATTGACGGACGCGTCAATATCGTCAGCCGTCGTTGCGGCATCGGACACGCTGAGGCGCAATATCCGCCGGCCGCGCCACTGTGATGCGCCCGCCCACATCGTGCCTTCGGCCTGAATGGCGGCGATGACGGCGTCGGTCATCGAGTCGTCCCCGGGCTCACCGGGCGCCGCGCCGAAAGCGACAGGTACTTGGTTGAGAATGGGAGGCACGAGGACCTCGACGCCCGCGTCGGCAAGTCGCAGTGCAAAGCGGCTCGCCATATCGCACGCCTCATCCACCAACTGGGCTATTCCGCTGCGGCCCCGGGCCGCGAGGAGTGCCCATGTCTCGACCCCGCGAGCACGTTGCGACATGTGTGGGCTCAAATGCATGAGCGGGCGCTCATCCGTCGTTTCAAGGTATGGCGCATGCATCGCCATGGCACGGAACAGATCCGCCCGGTCACGCACGATGACAATGCCGCTGTCATATGGCGCATTGAGCCATTTGTGGGCATCGGTGGCCCACGAGTCTGCGTGCTCGATCCCCTTGACAAGGTGACGCCGGGACGGGGAAGCCGCAGCCCACATGCCAAATGCGCCGTCGACATGCACCCATGCGCCACGCTCGCGGGCCGCCGGGACGATTTCGTCAAAGGGATCGGACGCTCCGGTCGTGACATTGCCCGCTTGAAGAAGCACCAAGGTGAGTCCATCGACATCGTCAGGGAACTGATCGGCTCGGATCGCACCCGTGTTGTCGGTGGGCACGCGCTCGACGAGCCCCGGGGCGAGGCCAGCCAGCCGCAGCGATTTGAGCGCCGAGATGTGAACGTCATCGCCCACCACCACGCGGATGGGCGGCGCGCCCACAAGGCCACGCTCGTCAACCGACCAACCGGCTCGTGCGAGCAAAGCGTCGCGAGCGGTGACAATGCCCGTGAAATTGGCCAAGGTGGCGCCCGAGGTGAAGGTGGCGACAGCGTCGGCCGGAAGCCCGAGAAGATCGACCACCCACCCAGCCGCGACCTCGTCGAGCACGCTCGCGACGGGCGACTGAACAGGTAGCGCCGCATTCTGATCCCACGCGCCGGCAAGGATCGCGGCCGCCGCTGCCGCTGGCTCGACCCCGCCGTTGACGTAGCCAAAATAGCGGCCTGCTGCTTGCACGGTGGTCGCTGGCGAGCCAAGTTCGTCGAGCTGACGAAGCACGTCACGGGGGTCGCGCGGGGCATCCGGGAGGGCCTCGCGGAATGCCTCGAGAGCGGCGATGGCCTCGGCGGTGGGGGCGATGGGACGGTGGGGCATCGCGGCTACGTAGGCGCCAGCACGGCGAGCAGCGTCCGTGGTGAGCGCGATGCGCGAGCGCATGCGATTCAAGGCCGCGGGATTGGTCTGCGCGCGGGTGAGGTCCGTCATGTCACAGAGCCTGAAGCAACTGGCTCCCGAGTTCCAGCGCCAGTTTCTGGGCAACTGGCGCTGTGCATTTAGGGCCAGTTTCGGACATGCTGGCCCGTATGCGCACCACTGCCGAGCAACTGTCGGACGTGCTGGACCACTGGCAGACCGGCACGGGCCCCCTCTACGTCCAACTCGCCAACGCGATTGTCGCGCTTGCCGAAGCGGGCTCCCTTGAGCACGGAACGCGGATGCCCTCTGAGCGTGCTCTCGCCGCGCACCTTCATCTCAGCCGGAACACCGTCACAGCCGCATACCAGCGCCTTCGCGATGCTGGCTGGCTTGAGGTGCATCCGGGTGCGGCGCCGACGCTGGGCGTGAGTTCTCGCGGCGTTCTGGGCCTCAGCCCACAAGAGCGTTTTGCGCAGATCCTCACGGGCCAATACGAGCCGATTGTTGCTTTCAACACTGCCTCACCGCCGCCTGCGCCACATGTCTCCCGCGCCCTCGTCGATCCCGTTGGCTTCCTTGGTGGCGCCCCGATTCAAGGCAATGGCTACTCCGCACTCGGTCACCGCGATCTCGTCCTCGCAGTGACCGAGCACTTGCGGCGTCAGGGCATCGCGGCCAAGCCGGAAGAAGTGGTCATCACCGCCGGAGCACAGCAAGCGATCTGGCTGGGCGTCACCATGCTCGCCACCTCGCAGCGACCGGTGGCGCTTGAATCCGTCACGTATCCGGGCGTCTTTGACGCGGTCCACGCCTCGGGCTCGCGCCCTCTTGCGCTGCCGATGACGGAAAGCGGCCTCGACGCGCTCGCGTCCGTCAAGCTGCTCCGCGCTGCGCGACCGGATGTCGCTTATCTCACCACCTTCCACAACCCCACCGGCACGGCGATGACGGAGCATGAGGCGCTCACGTTCCTCGAAGGCGCGGCTGCCACCAACACGACGGTCATTGACGACCGCACCATTGGCGAGCTGGAAATTGATGGCACAGCGCCGCGGCCGTTCGCGGCGATGGGAAGCGGCGCATCCGTCCTCACCATTGGCGGCATGTCGAAGGTGTTCTGGGGCGGTCTGCGCATCGGCTGGATCCATACAAACGCGACCCTCGCCGCGCAATTGCGCCACCGTCGGGCAGCGATGGACCTTGGGTCTCCCTCTTTGTTCCAACGCATTGCGGCGAGGCTCCTCGCGGAGTTCTACGACGAGACGCTTTCGTGGCGCCTCGAGTCGATGAGGGAGTCGCTCGACGCTGTTGATGAGGCCGTCGCGGAGCACGGTCTCGACTGGGAGTATCGCCGTCCCCTTGGGGGGCCTGCACTGTGGGTGCGCTTGCCCGGAGGCGGAGCGAGCCGTTTCGCAGAGCGCGCCGCCGAGGTGGGTGCGCCCGTCGCGGCCGGAGCTGCTTTCGAAGTGCTGCCCGGCCTCGGCGCTGACCGCTTCCGCTTGCCGTTCTATCTCACGGCGGAGGAGATGCGGCTCGGGATCAAGATGCTCGCCGAACGCGCCACCTGACACACACCCGACCTCAACCCAACCCGAACACCAACCCGACCCGAACCCCGAACCCCCGCCGAAGCTGCGAACCGCTCGCGGTGGCGACACTCCGCCAGCGAGCGTGGCCCGGCCCCAGCGTCGGCGTGTCGGCCGTGTCAGCGGTTCGGAGCTTTGAGGAGGCGGGCCATCCAGGCCTCGACGGCGTCAGGGTCGCGGGGGAGGGCGGCTGAGAGGTTCTCGGAGCCGGTCTCGGTGACAAGGACGTCGTCCTCGATACGCACACCAATGCCGCGCAACTCCTCCGGGACCGTGAGGTCATTTGCCTTGAAGTACAGGCCCGGCTCGATGGTGAACACCATGCCCGGCTCGAGCACGCCCTCCATGTAAAGCTCTCGCTTGGCCGCGGCGCAGTCGTGCACGTCCATCCCCAAGTGGTGCGACGTCGAATGGACCATCCAGCGCCGGTACAGCTTCGACTCGGGATCCTCCATGTCGGGGACGATGCCCCACTCGGTGAGGCGCCTTTCAATGACCTCCATCGCGGCAAAGTGAATGTCGATGAACTTGACGCCAGGCGCAGTCATCGCGTGCCCAGCGTCGGCTGCTTCCAAGACCACCTCGTACACCCGACGCTGCACCGGCGTAAAGACCCCGTCGATAGGCAGGGTGCGCGTGATGTCGGCGGTGTAAAGGCTCTCGACCTCCACACCTGCATCGAGGAGCAACAGGTCCCCGCGCCGCACCTGGCCGGTATTGCGAATCCAGTGAAGAGTGGTCGCGTGTGCGCCCGAGGCGGCGATGGTCTCGTAGCCCACCGCGTTGCCCTCCTCGCGGGCGTGGCCGTCAAAGGTGGCCTCGACGACGCGCTCTCCGCGCTTGTGCTCGACGGCTCGCGGCAACTGCTCGACCACACGCTCAAAGCCGGCGATCGTCGCATCAACGGCATCGCGCAACTGCTGGATCTCGTACTCGTCCTTCACCATGCGCATCTCACTCAGTGCGCGGCGCACGGCCTTGGTGGGGTGGTTTGCCAAGCGGATCCCGCCAGGCAAGTCCTTGAGCGGAGCTGTGCTGATTCCCGTCATCACCTCGAACTCGCGCAGACCCGGGCGGCGGCCAATCCAGAACTCGCCAGAGCGGGGGTCGGAGTAGAAACCTTCGTCCTCGGCGCCTGCGGGAGGGATGAGGTACAGCGTGGCATCGTGTCCGTCCTCATCCACGCGCGGCTCCATGACGAGGACAGCACCCGGCTCGTAATCGGCTCCTAGACCCGTGAGGTAGGCGAAGTCACTGTCGGGGCGAAAGCGGTAGTCGGTGTCGTTGGAGCGGACCTTGAGGTCGCCGGCCGGGGCGACGATCCGCACGCCTGGAAACAGCGCACTCAGCCGACGCCGACGCTCGGCCGCGTAGGGCGCCGAAGCAATCGCCGTGGTCGCCATATCGGCGTCACCCCAGCCACTTGCGAGAAAACGCTTGAACTCGTCGGTACTCGGGCGCGTGGTGCGCGCCTTGTTCAGCTCGGCAGGTGCCTTGTCAGTGTTGTCCACGTCGCTATCGTGACACGGCTCACGCGGGACCAGAAGCGGCTCAGGCCCAGGCCGGGAGCGGGCCCCGTACCCTGGGACCGTGCGCATTGACCTTCACACCCACTCGCTGGTGTCGGACGGCACGCAGTCTCCCGCGGACGTCATGCGAGCCGCAGCTGACGCCCAGCTCGACGTCGTCGCGCTCACTGACCACGATTCGATGGCGGGGCTCGAGGAGGCGGCGGAGACCGCCCAAGCGCTCGGCATCGACTTTGTGCCGGGAATCGAGGTCTCGTGTCGCGATCGCGGTGTATCGATTCACTTGCTCGCCTATTGGCCCGATCCGGCCGACGCCGGGGTCACGGACATGCTGACACTCACCCGGGATGCACGAGTGGCGCGGGCTCAAGAAATCGTCGACAAGATCAGCGCCGACTATCCGCTCAGCTGGGATCACGTCCTCATGTATGCAGGCACGGCGGAGACGGTGGGCCGGCCCCATATTGCTGACGCGATGGTGGCGGCCGGGCTTTTTGAGAATCGCGACGCCGCTTTTGCCGAGGTGCTCGCTGGCAACTCAGCGTATTACGTGCCGCATTACGCGCCTGAGGTGATCGACGCGATCCGCACTCTCCGCGCGGCAGGTGCGGTGCCCGTCTTCGCTCACCCGGGCGCGGACGGCCGTGGACGTGTGGTGCCCACCTCGGTGATCGAGGCGATGGCTGAGGCGGGCATGGTGGGAATCGAGGTTGACCATCGCGATCACACGGCGATGCAGCGCACGCGGCTTGAACGCATTGCCGAGCGGCTCTCGCTCGTGCCGACGGGAGCGTCGGACTATCACGGTGACGGCAAGGAGAATCGCTTGGGCGAGAACCTCACGACGCCCGAGAACTATGCGCGGCTGCGCGCGGCTCGCAACCGCTAAAGGTTGTATTTTTCTCGCATGGATTTCGCGGCGACGCCCACTCTCGAGCACCCATTGGTGCGCCTTGAGGCGCTCACCCACGCGCATGCGGCCGACCTTGCCGAGGCGGCCGCTGAGGGTGAGTTGTGGCGCACGTGGTACACGTCGATTCCTGCGCCCGACGCCGTTGAGACTGAGATCGAGCGTCGCCTCGCCTTGCAGGCCGCCGGGCGGATGGCGCCGTGGGCTGTCATCGAACCGAGCACCGGCAAGGCCGTGGGCATGACGACGTATATGGACATCGCCGCAGAGCATCGGCGCGTCGAGGTGGGCTCCACGTGGATTGCCAAGCGTGCCCAAGGCGCTGGTGTCAATCCAGCCGCGAAACTGCTCTTGCTCTCCCGCGCGTTCGAGACACTCGATTGCGTCGCGGTTGCGCTCCTCACCCATTGGCATAACGAGCAGTCACGCGCCGCGATCGAACGCTTGGGCGCGCGTCAGGATGGCGTGCTGCGGGCGCATCGGATCATGCCAGACGGTTCTTTGCGAGACACCGTCGTGTACTCGATCCTCGCCCACGAATGGGCGTCAGTGAAGCGCGGTCTGCTCGAGAGGCTGGCCCGGCACGCCGGAGCGTAAATGACAGATGCGCCCGCAGGGGGGCACGTGCTGTCACTCGCTCGGAGTGGCTGATTGTGCGGCGGCGCCGCCTTGCCCCGAGGGGCGACGCCGGCGCCGGCGCTGGCGAGCGGGACGTTCGCCGCCGCTCGATGTCGCCTCGTGAGCGCGGGGCGCAGCGGTGTCGCGTTCCTGGCCCGAGCGTCGGC
>JAEYOR010000008.1 GCA_023411615.1 Actinomycetes bacterium | reverse complement strand
CCTGCGGCGGTCGCGGCGAGCGCGGCGAGGGTGGGCAACGGCGCCCGCCGGATCCACACCAAGAGGGCCGCCTGAAGGAAGACCGCGGCAAGCGCGATCCACCACGCGGATGCCCAGAGCCCGTGGTCGCGAAGTGAGGAGAGGGTAATCGAAGCTCCGGGCCTCGTGTTCGCCTCCACGGCGCTAAAGACGGGGAGTGCACAGAGGTAGATCACGCCCGAAAGCGCAACCGCGATTCCAAGGGTCAGCGAACGCGGCGTGTGCTCAGTGTGCGACGCGCGCGGATAGGGTGCGGTGCGCATTTCGCGAGCCGATCGTGACGCGGCCGAGCCCCCGTGATCCATTGGCATAGGCTCTCACGGCTGCGCCACTGTCACTGTTGTGCGAACTGGTGCGCCACTAGGTTTTTGTTATGACATCTCTGTTCGTGTCGCCGCGACTTCTCTCCACGCGCGCCGTCACAGTGGCTCTCGCTTTGGCGTCCGCATTGCTGCTTGTCGGCTGTAGCGGCGGGGGAGGTGAGAAGGGCCCAACCCCAGCGTCGGCCGCTGTGCCAGCGACGGCGTCGGGCGGCGTCGGGGAAGAGGGAAGTGGAGCGTCGGCCCGTAACGACGTCTACGACTTCGAATCGACGTCGCTTGCTGGGAATTACCTTGGCATGTCCAACCACATCTCGATGGGCGTGTTGTTGCCACGTGGCTACGACGAAAGTGACGAACCGTACCCGGTGGTGTACTTCTTGCCCGGGTTCACGTCCTACGAGAACGCCACCACGATGCCCACCGAGATCGCGGACGCGGCAAGCGACGCGGGGATCATCCTCGTGACAATCGTCGGCGCGAACGAACTCGGCGGTGGGTGGTACATGGACTCCGATGCGTCCGGGCACTGGGAGAAGGCGATCGTCGAGGAGATCGTGCCATTTGTGGACGCGACGTACCGAACCGTGGCAACGCGGGACGGTCGGGGAATCGCGGGCCACTCGATGGGCGGGTACGGCTCGTTCACCATCGGCATGAAGCACCCGGGTGTTTTTGGTTCGGTGTACGCGATGGCGCCCGCGATCACGGGAGCGGACGGTGTGGACGCGCCTGCGCTTTTTGGTTCGAGCGGGCGCGCGGCGGCGGTGCTCGACGCGCTGGAACGGCTCGAGGGTGTGGACGGCGCGGAACTTCTCGACGCGATGGTGTCCTCTCCGTACAACTTCGAGTTCTCGTACGGAACGGCAGTTGCGCCGGATGACGAGCCTCCCTACTTCAGATACCCGTATTCCCTGGTAGATGGTGCGGTCGTGAGGGACGCGGAGGTCTTTGCCGTATGGGAGGCGGGCTTGGGCGATGTGGACGCTGAGGTCTCGACGTACCGAGACAACCTGTTAAGCCTCAACGCGCTCGGTATGGACTGCGGCTCCAACGACGAGCTTCGATGGATATGGGAGGGCTGCGGTTTCCTTGACGAGACACTGACGGCGGCCAGCGTGCCCCATGTCTATACGGTGCACGACGGCACGCATTCAGGGCGCTTCGCGGAGAGACTGCAGGTCGCGATGGTGCCGTTCTTTGCCGACGCTTTTGCCGAGGCTCTTGAATAGACGCTTGCATCGGCTCGCGCGCGTGGGGTGCGCACGAGCGGGGTGTGCATGGGGTGCTCGCGGGTTGCGCACGAGCGGCCTGATTACGACGGCAGGTTTCCCTGATGTCGGGTCGCCGTTGCCGGCACAGACTCGCCATGACCATCGCCGCCTCGCCGTCAGTGGCGCCGCCTCGCGATCCCTCGCCAACCCACGCGCCGCCTCGCCCACTTTTTATCCACAGTTTTCTATCGACCCACTCTCATGTCAGTGGGTCATGTTTGAATGTATTTGTGAACGTTTGGCCCCAGGAGTTGACGCAGGTTGCTGACGCAATCGGCGCTCTCGCGCGCCGTGACGTCACCGACTTGGCGCATGAGGATCTCCTCGCGGCGCATGATGAAGTTGCGCGGCTGGGACGGTTGGCAGGGGCGCTCCAGGCACGTTTTTCTAGCGAGATCGCCAAGCGTTCATCGGCGAATCTGCCGGGAGGCGGCTTGGCGCGACAGCATGGCTTTGGCAGCGCTGGCGCCCTCATTGCGAAGGCGACGGGTAGCACCCAGGCTCAGGCGCGCCGGTCGATCGAGGCCGGGCAGGCAATCGTGCCCCGAGTGCCCGACGCCCCGCCTCAGTACCCCGCAATCGCGGAAGCGGTGTTGTCGGGAGGATTGTCGGTGGACGTCGCGGGAGTGATCGCGGTCGGTCTCGACTCGCTCGCCGAATCTGTGTCACATGAAGAACTGCATGAGCTTGAGCGGCGTCTCGTCAAGCGCGCGCTCACGCTCGGCATCAACGACGTACGTAGGGCCGTCGCGAGGGTCGTGGCACGTGCTGACATCGCGCGTCACGAGGAACGCCAAGAGCGCCAATTCGCGGAGCGGCACCTCACTTGGAGTGAGGACCAGACCGGGATGGTGACGTTGAGCGCCCGTTTGGATCCGGTAACTGCCGCACCCTTACGGACCGCGATCGAGCAAATCGTGACCCACGAGTTCAGGGCTCGCAGGGATCAGGACCCGCAAGAGACTGACCAACGCACAGTCGGGCAAATGCGCGCAGACGCGCTCTTCACTATTTGCCGCCACGTGATTGGCTGCGCTGGAACCGCGGAGTCGGGCATTCGCACCACGCTCGTCGTACGTATCGACCGCAAGGACCTCGAGACTGGTCGCGGGCTCGGCCAAATCGACGGAGTGAATCAGCCAATTTCAGTCGGTCAACTGAGGAGGGTTGCGGGCGATGCGGGCGTGGTGCCAGCGGTGCTGAGTGGGCCAAGTGAGGTACTCGATCTGGGACGATCCGAGCGTCTCTTCTCGCGTGCTCAACGCTTGGCGATGCTCGAGCGTGACGGCGGCTGCGCCAAGTGCCATGCCCCGCCCGAACATTGCGAGGCGCATCACATCGTGTGGTGGGACTCGGGCGGCATGACTGATCTTGAGAATGGCGTGATGCTGTGCACGCGATGTCATCACGACGTGCACCGGCAAGGGTGGGACATCATCGCGACGCCAAACAGAGTGGATTTCGTGCCACCGCCATCGATCGACCCGAGGCGCCAGCCACTGCTCGGAGGAGTCGCCGCGCTCGAGGTTGAGGTGGCGGACGGTGAAACGTGCCTAAACGACGCGGCAGGGAGTGATACGCGCGTGGAGGACGTGCCTGACTTGACTGAAGACGAGGCGCGCGTGCTCGCGCGATTGTAAACGGGGGCGCGTCCGCAAAGCGCGGGCGCGAGAGGGGGGAGCGCAAGCGCGCGGCCCGCCACATGGTGATGATCCATCGTGGCGGGCCGCGTGGCGTCGCCCATGTTCGTGAGCGACCTGGGGGACCCGTGACGGCACTCCGCGTGGCGTTGCATCACGGAACTGGCAGGCCGCCATTCACGTTGATCGTCTCGCCAACGACAAAGCTAGATTCGGGCGAGGCAAGGAACACGTACGCCGGAGCGAGCTCGACGGGCTGACCCATTCGCCCAAGTGCTGTGTTCTCGCCAAACTCCTCTAGCTTCTCCGGCGGCTGACCCTCGGTCACCTGCAACGGCGTCCAAATCGGCCCTGGCGCCACAGCGTTGACACGGATGCCCCGCTCCGCGAGTTGGTTGGCGAGGCCCTTGGTCCAGCCATTTATCGCAGCCTTGGTCGCCGCATAGTCGACGATGACGGGAGACGGCTTGTACGCCTGTACCGACGTCGTATTGATGATCGTCGAGCCAGCGGGCAAATGCGGAAGCGCTTCCTGCGTGATCCAGAACATCGCATACAGGTTCGTCTTGATCGTCTTGTCGAACTCGGCAGGGTCGATGTCCTCGAGCTTTCGCGAGTAGATCTGGTGACCCGCGTTATTGACGAGGATGTCAAGCCCACCAAGCTCACGCAACGCATCGCGGACCAGGCTGCGGCAGAACTCTTCGTCCCGCAGGTCGCCAGGCAAGAGCACCACTTTGCGCCCGGCTGCGCGCACGTGACGCGCGACGTTCTCGGCGTCCTCCTGCTCCGCCGGCAAATAGTTGATCGCAACGTCCGCACCCTCGCGAGCAAATGCGATTGCGACGGCCGCGCCAATGCCAGAGTCACCACCCGTGACGAGCGCGCGCCGTCCCACAAGCCGACCCGTCCCGCGATATGACGTCTCGCCGTGATCTGCCCGCGGGCTCAGGTCAGCGGCGCTGCCCGGGAAAGGTTGGGACTGCTTATGAGGCTTGATGTCGGCAAAGCGTTCCGCCGGGTTGTCGAACGTGAGTTGGTCGAAGGTCATCGGCATCTCCTTGCTTCTGGGGCGTGGATCGTGCTGCGCTGGCCGGGCTTGAGAGTGCGCCCAACACCACCTCAACCCCGCAGTCGAGAGATGTTGTCCCAATCCACCAAAATTTCTCGATGAGTGAAAGCCACAAAGCCCGCATTTCGGTCATTGCGCTGTGGTCAATGGGAAGCACGACACGCCTGTGACAAATGTGACGAACGCCACTTTGCAAACTTGAGAATCGCTGGCGACGTTGATCTGACAGCCGCCTCGTCTTACGCCATGATGTGCCTGTGGTCGCCAACCGACGGCCACTTACCGGGGGCGTTTTTCGGGCTTAGGATTCCGGACCGTTCCGGCGGGCAGGACCGCCTGAACGCGTCTCGGATTCCTGTCCTCGTCCCTCACTCTGAGGAGGACATCATGGACAAGTGGAAGATCGTTGCTGACAGCAAGATCGCTCGCGTTGGCGCAAGCGCCGCCACGCTCATCGCCGTTGCCGCCGTCGTTGGCGCCGGCTGGAAGTGGAACTGAGTTACTTCCGAGGGGCCGGGGGGGGGGGGCGGTTTG
>JAEYOR010000016.1 GCA_023411615.1 Actinomycetes bacterium | reverse complement strand
ATGCCGCTCCACGCATCACCATGCCGCTCCACGCCGCACCGCACCGCCCACGTGCCGCCTAAAACGCGTAAGGGAACCGCTGCCAATCCGGGTCGCGCCGCTCGAGGAACGCATCGCGACCCTCTTGCGCCTCGTCAGTCATATACGCAAGCCGCGTCGCCTCCCCGGCGAACACCTGCTGGCCCGCAAGCCCATCGTCGGCCAAATTGAAGGCAAACTTCAGCATGCGAATCGCCTGCGGCGACTTGGTGGCGATGATGCGCGCGTACTCGAGCGCCCGCGCCTCAAGCTCCGCGTGCGGCACGGCCTCGTTGACCACGCCCCAACGCTCCGCATCCTCCGCCGAGTACTCGCGTGCCAAGAAGAAGATCTCACGCGCCCGCTTGTCGCCCACCTGACGGGCAAGCAGCGCGGAGCCGTAACCGGCGTCGAAAGAGCCGACGTTGGCGTCGGTCTGCTTGAAGCGTGCGTGCTCCCGACTCGCCAGCGAAAGGTCTGCCACCACGTTGAGGGAATGCCCGCCACCTGCGGCCCAGCCATTGACGGCGGCGACAATCACCTTGGGGCTCGTCCGCATGAGGCGTTGCACCTCAAGAATGTGGAGACGCCCGCCATACGCGGGTGCATCTGCCGCCGAGCCCTCATACAAGTACCCATCGCGGCCACGAATGCGCTGGTCACCGCCCGAGCAGAACGCATGCACACCGTCGGCCGCGGGACCGTTTCCAGTGAGAATGATGGTCCCAACGTCGGCCGTCATCCGCGCGTGATCGAGAGCACGGTACAACTGGTCGACCGTTTGCGGGCGGAAGGCGTTGCGCACCTCAGGCCGATTGAAAGCGATGCGGACCGCAGGCAGGTCCCGCTCCCCGTCCGCGCCGCGCGAGACCCAGCGGTGATACGTGATGTCCGCATCGGGGAAGGCGTCGATCGCACGCCACTGGGAGGGGTCCATGAGGTCCGAGACCTGGGAGGGCAACTCACTCATGCTCCGAGCGTATCGGTGAGCCGCTCGACAACGCCCGCGCGCCCCCAACCCTTACGCGCCCGCCCGACCCCAGCCCCGGCGTCGGCGACAGCTACGAACCGCTCAACCCCACCGGCGGAGGCTTCGAACCGCCCAAGCAACCGACACGCCGCGAAACCGTGCTCCGTCGTGCCCGCCACTGGCGTGTCGCCCGCGCCAGCGGTTCGTAGCCACGCGGCGGGGCGCGACTCGCACCACAGGGCGTGGCCGGGTGGACGCCTACGCTTAGTACATGGAGTTTCGGCCGTTCACCGTGCGCCTCACTGTGCGCTTTCGCGGCCTCACCGAGCGGTCCGGCCTCCTCATCCGCGGCACCGGACCCGATGGAGCCGACGCCTGGGGCGAGTACTCCCCGTTCTCCGACTACAACGCGGAGCAACGCAACCGCTGGTGGAGTGCCGCGATGGAAGCGGCGCACGGCAACCTCCCCACCCCGGTCCGCGACAGCGTTGAGACCGCGCAGATCATCCCCGAAATTGACGCCGACGCCGCCCACGCCCTCGCGCTCCAGTTCGGCTGCCGTACGGCAAAGGTAAAAGTGGGCGGTCCCCGCGGCGCGGACCCGGACCCTGCCGCCACGCTCAAAGCCGATTGCGCCCGCGTGGAGGCGGTAGCCGCCGCGCTCGGCCCGGGCGGCAAGGTACGCGTCGACGCGAACGGCGCATGGGACGCAGCGGCTGCGATCACGGCGATAGCCGCACTCGACAGCGCCGCCCGCAGCGGGGGAGTGGACGGTCTCGAGTACGTCGAGCAGCCGTGCGCGACCATCGCGGAGTTCGCCACCGTGCGCCGCGCGGTGACCACCCGCATCGCCGCCGACGAATCAATCCGTCTCACGGGGGACGTGGACTCCGTGGTCCGGGCCGACGCTGCCGACATCCTCGTGCTCAAGCCGTCGCCTTTGGGTGGCGCGCGGGCGGTGGTGGAGATGGCTCACCGGCTCGGGTTGCCGGTGGTCGTGTCCTCGGCAATGGAGTCATCGGTGGGTCTCGCGGCGGCGCTCAGCGCGGCACTCGCGTTGCCCGACGCCGGACTCGCCCACGGCCTGGGGACCGGCACGCTTCTCGCAACAGACACGGTGGACGACACGTTGGTGCCGGTCAACGGGCGCCTCGCGCCCCGGCAACTTAGAGTGTGCCCATGACTCATCCCAGTGCCGCCTACGCCCGTGAGTTGGTGGCCGCACTCGCTGCCAACGGAATGCGTGATTACGTGCTGTGCCCCGGTTCCCGCTCGGGCCCGCTGGCGCACGCTCTGGCCGAGGCTGCCTCGGATGACAGGCCCGCAGGCGCCCCCGAGATCACCCTTCACGTCCGCATCGACGAGCGGGCCGCCGCCTTCCTCGCACTCGGGATCGCTCGCGCTCGCGAACTCGAAGGCACGCTCCGTCCCGTTGGGATCGTCACCACGTCGGGCACGGCCGTCGGCAACCTCTTGCCCGCGGTCATGGAAGCGCACCACGCGGGCCTGCCGCTCGTGCTCCTCACCGCTGACCGGCCTCATGAATTGCGCGGGATTGGCGCCAACCAGACCACCGACCAAGAGGGCATCTTTGGCGCTTTTGTGCGATGGGAGACGACGTCAGCCGCACCCGAGGAGGGCGAACGCGAAGGCCGAGCCACCCTGCTAGCGGCCCGCGCCGTCCACTGGGCCATTGGCAAACCCGACCGCGACGTGACGGCGGCCGCCCCGGGACCGGTCCATCTCAATGTCGAGTTCCGCGAGCCGCTCGGCCCCGATGGCGGTGCATGGCCGAGGGTTGACCGCGAACGCGCCACCCTCGTTGATCGCACCCGCCAACGGCTGAAGGCCGCCGTCAACCCCCGCCCAGGCAAATTGCCCGATGAACCGCGCACCGTTGTCATCGCAGGCGACGGCGCAGGGGATCGTGCCCGTCTTGTTGCGGAGGCCCACAACTGGCCGTTGCTTGCGGAGCCCACATCCGGCGCCCGCACCGGTCCGAACGCACTCCCGTGTTACGCCGCAGCGTTGCGCACCGATGCAGGGCGCGCGCTCGCGAGCCAGGTTCGCCAAGTGGTTGTCGTTGGCAGGCCCACGTTGTCGCGGCCTATCCAGCAGTTGATCAGCAACGCATCGGCGCTGTATGTCGCGGGTCACGGCGCGAGGTGGCGCGAGGCTCCGCGGCATGCCGAACGCGTCCTGCACGTCGTTCCCGATGAATGGCTCCAGCTCGGCAAGCGGGACAGCGAGTGGGTGCGCGCGTGGGGTCAAGCCTGTGAGGCAGTCCCCGGTGTGGGCCGCGAGTGGGGTGCTCGTACGGTGGCGCGCGCGGTGGTCGAGGGTCTCGGTCCCGACGACGTCGCATTCATTGGGTCATCAGGTCCGATTCGTATGGTCGATGACATCGCGCCCGTGTGGGAGCCCGGCGCGGCCCCAACGCTTGTCGCGAACCGGGGGCTGTCTGGAATTGATGGCACCACGTCGACGGCCCTTGGCTTGGCTCTCGGATTGGGCAAGCCCGTCACCGCTCTCATGGGTGACGTCACCTTCTTGCACGACGCTGGGGGCCTCTTGGTCGGCACCGACGAGGTGAGGCCCAACGTGCGGATCGTGGTCGTCAACGACGGCGGCGGCACGATCTTCTCGTCGCTCGAGCATTCATCGGCAAACCCCGACCACCTGCGTCGGGTGTTCACGACGCCGCACAAGGCCGACCTCAAGGCGATCGCGCAGGCCTACGGGGCGTCGTACTCGCTCGTCGAAAGCAAGAGCGACTTGAAAAAGGCGCTGACGAAGTCGCTGAGCGGTATTCACGTGATCGAGGCACGGGTGATCTCTCCGCGAGACCTCGGCTTCGTGGGGGTCTAGGAACCGCTGCCCCTAATTCGCGGCAAGGCCGAGCGCCGCGCGCATCGGCTCCAGCTTTGCCTCAGATTCGGCCCACTCGGACGCGGGGTTCGAGGCTGCGACAATGCCACAACCGGCGAACAGACGCATGCGGCTCGGGTTCTCGGCGGAGATCTCGGCGGAGCGCAGTGCAATGCACCATTCGCCATCGCCTGCCGCGCCGATCCAGCCCACCGGTCCCGCGTAACGCGCGCGGTCGAGGTCTTCCAACTCGTCGATGACGCGCGCGGCGGCGAGAGTCGGTGTTCCGCACACCGCTGCCGAGGGGTGCAACTCGCTCACAAGGTCAAGCACCCCCACCGGGCTCGACAACGCCCCGGTGATATCCGTCGCAAGGTGCATGACGTTGGGCAGGTGGAGCACCGAGGGCTCATCCGGCACGTTGACAGAAGCGCAGTGTGCGGCAAGCACCTGACTGACCGAGTGGACTGCGTATGAATGCTCTTCGCGGTCCTTCGATGAGCGGGCGAGTTTCGCCGCCCGCGCCAAGTCCGCCGTCTCATCACCCGTCATTCGGATCGTGCCCGCAAGGACGCGCGACGTGACAAGACCGTGATCGACGCGAGCGAGGAGCTCGGGAGTGGCGCCGAGCATGCCGTCCACATGGAACGTCCAGCACATGTCGTAATCCTCGGCGAGGCGCCGCAACACGGGTCGCACATCAAGCGGGGCGTCGGCGCGGGCCTCGACAGCGCGGGCAAGCACCACCTTGTCCACCTCGCCGGCCTCGATGCGCCTCACGGCAGCGGAAACCGACGCGCTCCAGCCCGCCTCATCACCCGGCTCAATCGTCACGGACGGAAGCGGGGGAGCGGGGATCGCGTTGGCCAGCGCGTCGGCCAGCGTCGTTTCGTCCTCGGGATCGTCACCGATGACAGTGAAGAAGGAACGGCCATCCACCCGGCCGAGCACATAGCGCGGGACGATCATCGTTCCCCCGGCCACAGCGTCGTCCGCAAAAGAGAAGGAGCCGAAGGAGATGAGTCCGGTGCCGCGCAAGCGAAGGTCGTCGCGCACCGTGGCGTATCGAGTGATGCGCCGCCACCACAGCAGTGCTTCGTCAAAACGAGAGACGCCCGACGAATGAAGCCGGGCCACCTCGCCCCACGCAACCATCCCCTCGCCGCGTCGCACCCAGGAAATGCCCTGGTGCGGGAGGGTAGCGAGCAGGTCACCTGGGTCGTCGATCTCGACCGTCCTGACGGCAAGGGGACCGGGCGCCGCCGCGTCGATACTCACCTCACAAGCGTACGACGCTCCATCACCCGCGCAGGGCCGTGTGGGGACCGGGACTCTCGGGACCTGCCACCTAGGACCCCAGGCCGGATCATCACGCGGGACGACTTAGGCTGGACCACGTGAAAACTGAGGCCGACGTCATCATCGTGGGGGCGGGCCCCGGCGGCGCTGCCGCGGCCCGGTACCTCGCCGTCGAAGGCTTTGACGTCATCGCGCTCGAGAAGTCGCATTACCCGCGCGAGAAGGTGTGCGGTGACGGACTGACACCGCGCGCGGTACGGGAGATTGACCTCATCGGCTTGCCCACTCCGCGAGACGAGGGTTGGATCCCCAACATCGGTTTGCGCATGGTGGGCGGTGGGCACCGGCTTGAGTTCCCGTGGCACGACCTCGAGGCTTTCCCGCAGTACGGTCTCAGCCTCCCGCGCGCTCAGTTTGACGAGCGCCTCGCCAATCACGCCCGCGCTGGTGGCGCCGACGTTCGCGAGGGTTGGTACGTCGACAAGGCACTGCAGGACGACGCTGGTCGAGTGGTGGGCGTGAGCGCTCGCCAGACCGACGACAATGGCCGCAAGGTGGGTGAGAGCGTCGAGTACCGAGCACCTCTTGTCATTGCAGCCGACGGTGTGAGCGCCCGCATCGCCTTGGGCCTCGGCATCGAGCGCAAGAAGAACCGGCCGATGGGCGTTGCGGTGCGCACCTACCTCACCACTCCTCGTCACGAGGAAGAGTGGATGGAGGGCCACCTTGAGATTTGGGACGGCGAACGCGGCAACTCGAAACTGCTGCCGGGCTACGGCTGGATCTTCCCGCTCGGCGATGGCACCGCCAACGTCGGCCTGGGGACCCTCAGTGCCAAGGGAACCCCGTCCAAACTCGACCACAAGGCATTGCTCGCCGATTGGCTCGAGCACTCGGCCCACGACTGGGAGTTTGGCGAGCAGATCGGCGACGTGAAGGGCGCGGCCATCCCGATGGCCTTCAACCGCCAGCCGCATTACGTGCCAGGAATGATGCTTGTGGGCGACTCGGGCGGCATGGTCAACCCCTTCAACGGTGAAGGCATCGCCTACGCGATGCAGGCGGCGCGACGAGCCACGGAGGCAATGGTGGCGTGGCGCGAAGCAGGCGATGACGTCGCCAGGGAGAAGGCGCTCGCGTCCTATGCGAGGATGATGAAGGACGACCTCGGTGGGTACTACTCACTTGGTCGCGTGTTTGCGAACTTGATCGAACATCCGAGCGTGATGAAGGTGTGTACGAGGTACGGTCTGCCCCGTCCGCTCATCATGAAATTTGTCTCTAGACTGCTGGCAGATGTCTACGAGCCGCGCGGCGGCACGTGGGCGGACAGACTCCTGGCCGCTCTCGTGAAGATCGCGCCAGCGGCATAGCGACGGGAAGGACACGACCGTGAATCCATACGTGCCGATCGTCGTGATGATCGTGATCGCGGCACTCCTTGCCGGAGCGGGTCTCGCGGCGAGCGCCGTCATTGGACCCAAGCGGTACAACGCCGCAAAGCTCGACCAATACGAGTCGGGCTTGACGCCTACCCCCGGCGCCATCGGCGGTGGGCGCATCCCCATCAAGTACTACCTCGTCGCGATGACCTTCATCATCTTTGACATCGAGGTGGTGTTCCTCTATCCGTGGGCGGTCGCATACGGGCAGCTGGCGCTGTTCGGATTCTTGGCGATCCTGACCTTCCTCGTGCTCATCACAATCCCCTTTGTGTATGAGTGGCGCCGCGGCGGATTCGACTGGGAGTGACGCGATGAGTGACCACACAGACGCACCGCCGTTCATCATCGGCAAGCTCGAAGACTTCGCCGGCTGGGCGCGCGCGGGCTCGATGTGGCCTGCCACCTTCGGCTTGGCGTGTTGCGCCATCGAGATGATGAGCACCGGTACGCCCCGCTTTGACCTCGCCCGCTTCGGCATGGAGGTGTTCCGCGGTTCCCCGCGTCAGGCCGACATCATGATCGTCGCGGGCCGCGTGTCCCAGAAGATGGCGCCCATCGTGCGCCGCGTGTACGACCAGATGGCCGAGCCCAAGTGGGTGCTTGCCATGGGCGTGTGCGCCTCCTCCGGCGGCATGTTCAACAACTACGCGATCGTTCAGGGTGTGGACCACGTGGTACCTGTTGACATCTACCTGCCTGGCTGCCCGCCGCGTCCCGAGATGCTCATCAACGCTCTCCTCAAGGTGCACGAACTTGCCAAGGACAAGCCAATGCTTGGCCACCGCAAGCAGGTTGCCGCCGCTGCTGAAGCCGCAGCGCTCGAGGCCACACCCACCTCCGACATGAAGGGTCTGCTCCGGTGAGCGACGCCATCGAGAATCGTCCTGAAAACGGCGCCGAGATTGGCCCCGTGAGCCCCGGCGGCCGCACCCTCATCAACGTGCGCCAGGGCATGTTCGCCGCCCGCGGCGACACGTCCGGCTACGACGGCCTCACCCGCTTTGTCTACGAGCCCGCTGTCGCCCAGCGCCCGTATGGCGGCTGGTTCGATGAGGTTGTCGACGTGCTGGAGGAGTTGCTTGGCGACAAGGCCGAGGCGGCGATCGAGTCCGTCATCATCGACCGGGGCGAACTGACCTTGCATATCGCGCGTGAGCACCTCATCGAGGTATGCCAGCACTTGCGTGATGACCAGGACCTCCGCTTTGAGTTCTGCCTTGGCGTGAGCGGCGTGCACTACCCGGCTCACACTGGCCGTGAGCTGCACGCTGTGTACCCAATCCAATCGATCACCCACAACCGCCGCATCCGCGTTGAGGTCTCGGTGCCCGACGCTGACCCGCACATCCCGTCGGTCACCTCGGTGTACCCGGCCAATAACTGGCACGAGCGCGAGACGTGGGACTTCTTTGGCATCATCTTTGACGGCCACCCCGGACTTGCGCGCATTGAGATGCCCGACGACTGGGTAGGCCACCCCCAGCGCAAGGACTACCCGTTGGGCGGCATCCCGATTGAGTACAAGGGTGCGGAAATTCCCTCCCCCGACCAGCGTCGGCAGTACAGGTAGGAGGACGCGATGACTACTGAGTACACCGCCCCCCACGCCACAGCCGGCCTTGGAGAGGACGACGGCACGGCGCCTGAGTTCACCGTCTTTGGGGGCGACTGGTCCGACATTGCAGAAGAGGCCACTCGTCTCGGCGAGCAGCGTCTCGTGTTCAACATGGGTCCACAACACCCGTCCACGCACGGTGTGCTGCGCATCATGTTGGAAGTGGAAGGCGAGACCGTCACCGAATGCCGCGCAGGCATCGGTTACCTCCACACCGGCATCGAGAAGAACATGGAGTACCGGACGTGGACGCAGGGCGTCACGTTCTGTACGCGCATGGACTACGTGGCGCCGATGTTCAACGAGGCCGTGTTCTGCATGGGGGCCGAGAAGCTCCTCGGCATCACCGATGACATTCCCGAGCGCGCCAATGTGTTGCGCGTGCTCATGATGGAGCTCACCCGCATTGGTTCGCACCTTGTCGCCATTGGTACCGGTGGCAACGAGATGGGCGCCACCACGGTGATGACCACGGCGTTCATCGGCCGTGAAGAGACCTTCAAGGTGATCGAGGCCATCACTGGCCTGCGCGTCAACAATGCGTACATCCGCCCGGGCGGCGTCGCAATTGACACGCCCGAGGGCGCGGTGAAGATGATCCGCGAGATGATCCCCGCGGTGCGCCAGCGCGTCGACGAGCTCGCACTCCTCCAGCTCGAGAACCCGATCTTCAAGGGCCGTCTCCAGGGCGTCGCAACTCTCGACCTTGCCGCATGCATGGCGCTCGGAATCACCGGGCCCATCCTCCGCTCGGCAGGCGTGCCGTACGACCTTCGCAAGTCCGAGCCCTACGCGGGTTACGAGACGTACGACTTTGCCGTGCCCACGTCCACGGATGCCGACGCTTACAGCCGCGTGGTGCTCCGTCTTGAGGAATGCTACGAATCGCTCAAGATCATTGAGCAGTGCGCGGATCGCCTTGAGCAGCTTGAGGGCGCGCCCGTCATGGTGGCCGACAAGAAGATCGCACTGCCCTCCCAGCTGTCCGTCGGATCGGACGGCCAGGGCAACTCGTTTGAGCACATTCGCCACATCATGGGTGAGTCGATGGAAGCGCTCATCCACCACTTCAAGCTCGTGACGGAAGGCTTCCCCGTGCCGGCCGGTCAGGCCTACGCGGCTGTCGAGAACCCCAAGGGTTTCCTCGGCGTCCACGTGGTCTCGGATGGCGGCACCAAGCCGTGGCGCGCGCACTTCCGTGACCCGGGTTTCAACAATTTGCAGGCGCTCTCGGCGCTCACCGAAGGCGGCCAGGTGGCCGACGTGGTGGTGGCGATCGCCACGATCGACATGGTCCTGGGAGGCGTCGACCGATGACCTACGACGAGTCCACCCTCGCGGCGCTCACCACGGATGCCGCCGACATCAAGAGCCGTTACCCGGTGGAGCGCTCCGCGCTGCTGCCGATGCTGCACCTCGTGCAGTCGATCGACGGCTACATCTCGCCGGATGGCATCCAGTTCTGCGCTGACCAATTGGGCCTCACCCCGCCCGAGGTATCGGCCGTCGCGACGTTCTATACCCAGTACAAGCGTCGTCCAAATGGCGAATACCAAGTGGGCGTATGCACTAACACGCTGTGCGCCATCATGGGCGGCGACGAGATCTGGCGTCGGGTCAGTGAGCACTGCGGCGTGGGCCACGACGAGACGACGGCCGACGGCAAGATCTCGCTTGAGCGTCTCGAATGCAATGCGGCATGCGATTTTGCGCCCGTCATGATGGTGAACTGGGAGTTCTTCGACAACATGACGCCAGAGACGGCGTTGCAGCTCGTCGACGACATCTTGGACGGGAAACCCGTCAAGCCCACCCGCGGCGCCGACACCGTCGCGACGTTCAAAGAGGTGTCACGTGTGCTTGCAGGATTCCCTGACGGCCGCGCAGATGAGGGCCCGTCCGCAGGCGCACCGTCGCTTGCCGGCATTGAGGTCGCCAAAGACCAGGGGTGGAAGGGACAGGACTCGTGACTGATCTGATCCCCGTTCTCAGTGCCACGTGGGGCCTTGAGCGCTCGTGGAACTTTGACACGTATGTGAGCAAGGGCGGGTACGACGCTGCAGCGAAGGCCTTTGGGATGTCGCCTGAGGCGATCATCCAGGCGGTCAAGGACTCGGGCCTGCGTGGACGTGGTGGTGCCGGCTTCCCCACGGGCATGAAGTGGGGCTTCCTCCCTGCTCCCGACGGCGGCCCGCGCTACCTTGTGGTCAACGCCGACGAGTCCGAGCCCGGTACGTGCAAGGACATCCCGACGATGCTTGCTGCGCCGCACGTGCTGATCGAGGGCGCGATCATCACGTCCTTTGCCATTGGCTGCAACCATGCCTTCATTTATGTGCGCGGCGAAGTGGTGCACGTCTACCGCCGTCTTCTCAAGGCGGTGGAAGAGGCGTACAACAACGGCTGGCTGGGCAAGAACATCCAGGGATCGGGCTTCGACCTCGACATCACCGTCCACGCTGGCGCGGGTGCCTACATCTGTGGTGAAGAGACCGCACTGCTTGACTCATTGGAGGGCCGCCGCGGCCAGCCGCGCCTCAAGCCGCCTTTCCCTGCAGTGGCGGGCCTGTACGCACGTCCCACCGTTGTCAACAACGTTGAGTCCATCGCCTCCGTGCCGTCGATTATCGCCAACGGCGTTGATTGGTTCGCCGGGATGGGCACCGAGCGCTCCAAGGGGATGGGCCTTTTCTCCTTGTCCGGCCACGTGAAGAACCCAGGTCAGTACGAGGCACCGCTTGGGATCACCTTGCGCGAACTGCTCGAGATGGCCGGCGGAATGCGCGAGGGCCACGAGTTGAAGTTCTGGACTCCCGGTGGGTCATCCACCCCGCTGTTCACCGCCGAGCACCTCGACATCCCGCTCGACTACGAGAGTGTGGGCGCCGCCGGGTCGATGCTCGGCACCCGGGCGCTGCAGCTCTTCGATGAGACGACGTGTGTGGTGCGCGCTGTGGAGCGCTGGGCCGAGTTCTACAAGCACGAGTCATGTGGCAAGTGCACCCCGTGCCGCGAGGGCACATACTGGCTCACCCTCATCCTCCACCGCCTCGAAGCGGGCCAGGGCACGTACGCCGACATCGACCAACTCGTTGCGACGTGCGATTCGATTCTGGGCCGCGCATTCTGTGCGTTGGGCGATGGGGCGACGTCGTCGGTCACCTCGTCAATTCAGCTGTTCCGGCAGGAGTATGAGAAGCACGTGGAACTGGGCGCCTGCCCGTTTGACCGTGCCGCCTCCGCCCTCTTTGACTACGAGTCGTCTCCCGAGGAGGCCCACGCATGACCGCCACCGCGGACAACGCGCCTGCCGCGACCAACCTCGTCACCGTCACGATTGACGGCATCGAGACTCAGGTCGAGAAGGACACCCTCATCATCCGCGCTGCGGAGCAGGTGGGCATCGACATTCCGCGCTTTTGCGACCACCCCTTGCTCAAGCCTGTGGGTGCATGCCGCCAGTGCCTCGTCGACGTCGCAAGCCCCGGCCCGGATGGCAACTTGCGCGCCTTCCCCAAGCCGCAGCCCTCGTGCGCGATGACTGTCACCGATGGCATGGTGGTCAACACCCAGCACACGTCGGAAGAAGCAGACCGTGCCCAGAAGGGCATCATCGAGCTTCTCCTCATCAACCACCCGCTCGACTGCCCGGTATGTGACAAGGGCGGCGAGTGCCCCCTCCAGAATCAGGCGCTGAGCCATGGCCGTCCCGAGTCGCGCTTTGTCGACGTCAAGCGCACCTTCGAGAAGCCGCTGGCTTTGTCGAGTTCGATCCTCCTTGACCGCGAGCGGTGCATCATGTGCCAGCGGTGCACGCGTTTCTCCAAGGAGATCGCGGGCGACGCCTTCATCGACTTGCAGAACCGCGGTGCTCTCCAGCAGATCGGCCGTTTTGACGAGGATGTGCTCGGCTTCGACGGCTATGCGCCGCTCGGAGCGGCCGTTGAGGACGAATCGGGCCGTCCTTTCAGCTCGTACTACTCGGGCAACACGATTCAGATCTGCCCGGTTGGCGCGCTGACGAGCGCCGCGTACCGCTTCCGCTCGCGCCCATTTGACTTGATCTCAAGCCCGGGTGTGTCCGAACACGATTCGTCGGGTTCGGCGATCCGTACCGACCACCGCCGCGGCAAGATTCTGCGCCGTCTCGCTGACAATGACCCCGTGGTCAACGAAGAGTGGATCACCGACAAGGACCGCTTCGCTTTCTCTTGGCAAAACCAGCCTGACCGCCTCACTCATCCCTTGGTTCGCAAAGATGGCGTGCTCGTCGAGGTCTCATGGCCCGAGGCGCTCACTGTCGCCGCTGAAGGTCTGAAGGCCGCCGCTGGCCGCACCGGCACCCCTGCCGACAAGAAGGCAAAGGGTGTGGGCGTGCTCCCGGGCGGGCGCATCACGATGGAAGACGCCTACGCGTATGGCAAGTTCGCTCGCCTCGCGCTTGGCACTCACGACGTCGACACCCGCACTCGCAGCCACTCCGATGAGGAGCAGGCATTCCTTGGTGCCTACGTTGCCGCAACCGGCCTAGGCGTCACCTTCCAGGACCTCGAAAAGGCTCCGACTGTTGTGCTCGTTGGCTTCGAGCCGGAGGACGAGGGTGGCATCGTGTTCTTGCGCCTGAGGAAGTCCCTCGGCAGGCAGCGGGTCTTCACGGTTGCACCGTTCCTGTCGCGCGGTGCTGAGAAGCTCAACGCGACGCTCATCCCCACCGTGCCCGGCCAAGAGGCTGCGGCGCTCAATGCACTGAAGGGGAGCAAGGACGCGTTCAAGGCGCTCAAGGAGCCCGGCGCGATCATCATCGTCGGCGAGCGCCTTGCGGGTGTCGCGGGTGGTTTCACCGCCGTCGCCGATGTGGCCCGACGTTCCAAGGCCCGGGTCGCGTGGATCCCGCGCCGCGCAGGGGAACGTGGCGCAGTTGAAGCGGGAGCCTTGCCCGGATTGCTCCCGGGCGGTCGCGATGCTGGCTCGCTTTCGGCTCGCAAGGCCGTGGCCGAGGTGTGGGGTGGCGAACTGCCCTTGGGTGTGGGCCGCGATGCCGACGCGATCATCGCCGCCGCGGCGTCCAAGAACCTCGACGGTCTTGTCATCGGCGGTGTGGATCCGGCGGATCTCACGGAGAACCTGCTCAAGGCCATCGACACGGCAAAATTCGTTGTCAGCCTCGAAGTGCGTCGTACGTCCGTCACCGACGCCGCCGACGTTGTCCTCCCGGTGGCACCGCCGTCCGAGAAGTCCGGCACCTTCGTCAACTGGGAGGGCCGCCTGCGGGCGTTCGCGACCGCGATCCACACGGACGCGATGTCGGATCACCGCGTGCTCGATCTTCTCGCCCGTCAGATGGGCGTGACGCTCGGCACCGCGACCGTTGAGGACGCCAACCAGGAACTTGCCACCCTCGGTGCGGGCTCCTCAGATGAGCGTCCTCAGGCGCCAAACGTCGCGGCTGCCGCGAACACCGTGCGCAAGGCAAACGAACTCGTCTTGGCGTCGTGGCAGCTCCAGGTGGACGAAGGCTCTCTGCAGGACGGCGAACCGTACCTCGCAGGCACTGCGCACGTCTCCGTTGCCCGTGTTTCGCCTGCTACCGCCGCCAAGGCCAAGTTGTCGGGCGTCGTTTCCATCACCGGCGTGCGCCGCTCGTCAATCGATCTGCCGCTCGTGGTGACGGAGGGCATGGCTGACGGCGTGGTGTGGGTGCCGGCAAAGTCCCAGAATTCCTGGGTAGCCGAGCAATTGGGCGTGGCACCTGGCGCCACGGTCGTCGTGAAGGGAGCGAGCGCGTGATCCTTCCGCTTGAGGTTGACCTCACTCCTGCACAGGAGACCTGCGGCGTCACCGACCCGGCGAACATCGATGCCGTGCGCCTCGCGTGCATTCAGCGCATCGAATACTCGCTTGAGGGTGACTCGATCTGGATCGTCATCATCAAGGCAGTGCTCGTCCTCGTGTTCCTGCTGACCTCCGTGCTGTTTGCCGTGTGGTTTGAGCGCCGCGTCATCGGCCGCCTGCAACAACGACCAGGCCCCAACCGTCACGGTCCTTTTGGTTTGTTCCAGTCGATCATGGACGCGATGAAGCTCCTCATGAAGGAGGACATCACCGTCCGGGCTTCCGAGAAGCTGCTGTACATCGTGGCGCCGATGATCTCCGTGTTCTCGGCTCTCCTCATCTTTGCGGTCATCCCGTTTGGGCCCGCAACGCGGATCCCGTTCACCGATGAGGTGACCCCGCTCCAACTCACCGACTTCCCGGTAGCGATGCTCTACGTGCTCGCCTGTGCGGCCGTCGGCGTGTATGGCATCGTCCTCGGTGGTTGGGCGTCGGGCTCTACGTATCCCCTCATGGGTGCAGTGCGCTCGACCGCGCAGATCATCTCCTATGAACTCGCCATGGGCCTGTCGCTTGTCACGGTGTTCATGTACGCGGGCTCGATGTCGCTGAGCGACATCGTCGAGGCGCAAGAGTACTGGTGGTGGGCGCTGCCGCTGCTGCCAGCCTTTGTCATCTACGTCATCTCAATGGTGGGCGAGACCAACCGTCTTCCCTTCGACCTGCCCGAGGCGGAAGGCGAGCTTGTCGCAGGCTTCATGACGGAGTATTCGTCGATGAAGTTCGCGTGGTACTTCCTCGCCGAGTACATGAACATGATCAACGTGTCGGCGATTGCCGCCACGCTGTTCATGGGTGGATGGAAACCGCTATGGCGCCCCGACTGGCCCGGCTATGAGGTGCTGAGCAACGGCGTCTTCCCGCCGCTGTGGCTCATCCTCAAGATCTGGCTTCTTATGTTCTTCTTTGTGTGGGTGCGCGGTTCGCTGCTGCGCTTCCGCTACGACCAGTTCATCCGCTTCGGCTGGAAGGTACTCATTCCCACCGCTCTTGCGTGGCTCGTCTTGTGGGGCAGCGCTCTTGTCCTCTTGCCGCACTTCGGCCGCTCCACGTCGCTGTTCATTGCTGTGGCACCGGTGATCGCGATCATCCTCGCGTGGCTGGTGTTCAGCATTGTCGCGGAGTCGCGTCAGTTGCGGCGTGACGCCGAACGGGAGGAGCGCGAGCGCGTCATTGCGGAAGAACCTTTCGACGCGTTTGCGGGCGGCTATCCAGTACCGCCGCTGCCGGGTCAGAAGCTTCCCCCGTCCCCCCGCGCGCGGCGCCGTACCGTTGACGCCAGCAAGGAGGCTCCCAGTGAGTGACCACCAGTGGAATGCGTCCGACGTTCAGGAAGAGTTCGTCTCTAACCTGCCGAACCCAGGTGGCGTCGGCGGAGCGCTCCTCCCCGTCGCCGGGTTCGGAGTGACGTTGCGGAACTTCTTCCGTCCCACCGTGACGGAGCAGTACCCGACAACGCCCGCGAACGTGCAACCTCGTTATCACGGGCGCCACCAGCTCAACCGCTATCCGGACGGTCTCGAGAAGTGCATCGGCTGTGAGCTGTGTGCTTGGGCGTGCCCCGCTGACGCCATCTACGTGGAGGGCGACTCCAACACGCCGGACCACCAGATGAGCCCCGGTGAGCGGTACGGCCGTGTGTACCAGATCAACTACTTGCGGTGCATCTTCTGCGGTCTGTGCATCGAGGCATGCCCCACCCGCGCGCTCACGATGACGAACGAGATTGAGCTCGCGGGGCCCACTCGGGAGGGCCTCATCTACGAGAAGCAGGACCTGCTGGCCCCGCTGGCCGAGGGCATGCTCGCCGCTCCCCACCCGATGGTGGACGGCACCACGGACCACGACTACTACAAGGGCAAAGTGGTAGGTGTCACCGACGAGCAGCAGGCCTGGGTCCGGGCGCACCGCCCCGATGACCCGACGCTGCCCGAAAATGCTGGGGACGCCGCGCACACCCATGAGCCCGCATCGACGGCAGGGGGAAGCCACTCATGATTTCGCCCATCTTGTTCTGGGCCGTCGCCTTCCTCACCGTGATCCCGGCGCTCGGCCTCGTGTTTGCACGCAAGCCGGTGTATGTCGCCGTTGCGGTGATCACGGCGATGGTGGGCCTCGCAGCCGCGTATGTCGCACTCGAGGCGCCCTTCCTTGGCATCGTTCAGATCGTCGTCTATACGGGCGCGGTCATGATGCTCTTTGTCTTTGTTCTCATGCTCGTTGGCGTCGATCAGCGCGAAAGCCTGAAAGAGACAATCGCCGGCCAGAAGTGGCTCGGCCTCGCATTGGCGATTGGTGTGGGCGCACTCCTCATCTCCGTGGTGTCGCGCCTTGCGCTGTCGATCGACACCACGCCGACGACGGGTGAGCCGCAGGCGATCGCCAAGGAACTGTTCGGCCCGTACGTGCTCGTCGTTGAGACGCTCGGCTTCCTGCTCGTCACCGCGGCGGTCGGCGCACTCGTCCTCACTCACGTGCCGCGCTTGTTCCCCAAGCGCACGCAAAAAGAAGTGCAGGCGGCCCGCATCGCAGCAGGAGCTAACCCGGTCAACAAGACCTTCCCGGGAGTCTTTGCTCGCCACAACGCCCTTGACGCTCCCGCTCTTGACCCCGAAGGCGAACCGATCGAAGAGTCTGTATCCCGCGTGCTCAAGGCGCGTCAGCAGACGGTTGACAGCGTTCAGTACCGTGACGACAACCGTGCGCGGCGTCGTGAACTGGGCGCGAAGGAGGACGACGCGTGAGTCCCATCAACTTTGTCTACCTGGCGTCGGTGCTGTTCGCCATTGGCGCCGCCACCGTGCTGCTGCGCCGCAACGCGATCATCGCGTTCATGGGTGTCGAGCTCATGCTCAACGCTGCGAACCTCGCGCTTGTCGCGTTCTCGCGCATGCAAGGCAACGTCAACGGTCAGATCATGGCGTTCTTCGTCATGGTGGTGGCCGCCGCTGAAGTGGTGGTGGGTCTCGCTATCATCATCGCCGTGTTCCGAGCGCGTCAGACCATCTCGCTCGACGAGCCCGCTGAGCTGAAGGGTTAATTGATGCTCTCCGTCTCTTGGCTGTTGATCGCGGTCCCGCTCGCCAGCTTCTTTGTCCTCATGCTCGCCGGCCGCCGCGCCGACGCGTGGGGTCACTGGGTAGGTGTCGTAGCGTCGTCCGTTGCCGCCATCGTTGGCCTCGGCGCTTTCTTTGAGCTGCTCGGGCGTGACAGCGCTGACCGCTTTGAAGCAATTCGCTTGTACTCGTGGATCAGCGGCGGGGAATTGTCGGTGGACCTCGGTCTCCTGCTTGACCCGCTGTCAATCACCTTTGTGCTCCTCATCACCATCGTTGGCACGCTCATCCACATCTACTCCGTCGCGTACATGGCCAACGACCCCCGGCGTCGGCTCTTCTTCGCCTATCTCAACCTCTTCATCGCGGCGATGCTCTTGCTTGTCACCGCGGATTCATTCCTCCTCCTCTTTGTGGGCTGGGAAGGTGTGGGACTTGCGTCGTACCTGCTCATTGGCTTCTGGAACCACAAGTCGGAGTATGCGACCGCTGCCAATAAGGCCTTTGTCGTCAACCGTGTAGGCGACGTGGGCCTCATCGTGGCGATGGGTCTGATGTTTGCTCAGTTCGGTTCAGTGGGCTTCGCCGAGGTGCTCGGCGGCGCAAGCGGCGCCTCGGAGGCGACGCTCACTGCGATCGGTCTCGCGCTGCTCCTGGCGGCTACGGGAAAGTCTGCGCAGTTCCCGTTGCAGTCATGGCTCGGTGACGCGATGGCGGGCCCCACTCCCGTGTCGGCCCTCATTCACGCGGCCACCATGGTGACCGCCGGCGTGTACCTCGTCGTCCGTGCTGGAGCAATTTACGAGGGCGCGCCCGACGCTCGCCTCGTTGTCGCGATCGTCGGTGCGATCACCCTCATCCTTGGTGCTCTCATCGGTACCGCAAAGGACGACATCAAGAAGGCTCTCGCGGCGTCGACGATGTCCCAGATCGGGTACATGATGCTCGCGGCAGGGCTCGGGCCCATCGGCTACGCCTTTGCGATCTTCCACCTCGTCACCCACGGCTTCTTCAAGGCAGGCATGTTCCTTGGCGCCGGTTCGGTCATGCACGGCATGAATGACCAGGTCGACATGCGCCGCTTCGGTGCGCTCCGCACCGCGATGACGGTGACGTGGGTGACATTTGGTCTGGGCTGGCTCGCGATCCTCGGTGTCCCGCCGTTCTCCGGCTTCTGGTCCAAGGACAAGATCATCGAAGCCGCCTTCGTTGGCGAGGGATGGCAGCCGTGGGTATTCGGCCTCACGGCGCTCATCGGTGCGGGTATCACCGCCTTCTACATGTCGCGTCTGTTCTTCATGACGTTCCACGGCAAGGCGCGCTGGACCGATGAGCAGCACCCGCATGAGTCGCCGCTGCTCATGACGGTGCCGATGATTGTGCTCGCAGTGGGCTCGGCCTTCCTCGGCTTGTTCCTTGGCCTCGGCAACCGTTTCCAGCACTGGTTGCAGCCCGTGGTCGGTGACCACGGTCATCACGAGCCGGTGTTGTCGGTACCCGTCATCACCACGCTCACGCTCGCACTCGTTGTACTGGGAGCAGGGGCCGCCTACCTCATGTACTGGCGGCGAGATGTGCCAACGGAGGCGCCGCCGCCTTCGCTCGGCACGCTGCTCGCGCGCAACGACTTCTTCCAGGACGCCGTCAATCGCGGTGTGTTCCAAACCCCTGGAACGCATCTCACTCGCACACTGGTTTACGCCGATGCCGCGATCATTGATGGCGCCGTCAACAAGCAGGCAACCGGTGTCGCCGCCTTCGGTGAAGCGAATCGGCGATTCCAGTCGGGCAAGGTGCGCTCATACGCGCTCCTCATGCTGCTCGGATTCTTTGTGCTTGCCGCGATTCTCGTGATGGGGAGCTAAGGCCATGCCAATCTTGACCATCCTCATCGTCTGGCCGGTTGTGGCCGGTCTGGTACTCGTCTTTGTGCCGCAGATTCGCGCGTACTCACGCGAGGTCGCTCTTGGTGCGACTCTCGCCGAACTCGTCATGGCCGTCGGCCTGCTTGCGACCTTCGACCGCTCTGACGCCGGTGCAATCCAGTTCACTGAGAAGTACTCATGGATCCCGCAGATCGGCGCCTCGTGGGCCGTTGGCGTCAATGGCATCGGCCTCACGCTCATCGTGCTCGCCACCCTCCTCACGCCCCTCGCGGTGCTTGCGGCATGGCGGGAGGACGACGCTCTGGACCGTCGAGCGCAGTACCTCGGCTTGATCCTCCTCACCGAGGCATTCATGGTCGGCATCTTCGCCGCCCGCGACCTCGTGCTGTTCTACTTCCTCTTTGAGGCGATGCTCATTCCGCTGTACTTCCTCATCGGTGCATTCGGTGGGGCACAGCGTCGCTATGCCGCGGTGAAGTTCCTCATTTACTCGCTCGTTGGCGGCCTCGTCATGCTCGTCGGCGTCATCGCGATGTACTTCGCGGGCCCCGGCGGATCCGAGGCCTACCTCCTCGACAACCTCATCGGCGGAAGTTACCCCGAGCCGTGGGTGGAGAACCTGCTCTTCTTGTCGTTCTTTATCGCCTTTGCGATCAAGGCGCCGCTCGTGCCGGTCCACACGTGGCTGCCCACGGTTGCGGAATCGGCCCGAGCTGGAACCACGGCACTGCTTGTGGCGGTGCTCGACAAGATCGGCACCTTTGGCATGCTCACCCTGTGCTTGCCGCTGTTCCCCAATGCCTCGCGCTGGGCCGCTCCCGCGATCATCATCATCGCCGTCGTCTCGGTGGTCTACGGTGCCCTCGTCGCCATTGGTCAGGATGACCTGTATCGCCTCGTCGCCTTCACCTCGGTGAGCCACTTCGGCATCATGGTGCTCGGCATCTTCGCCCTCAAGCAGACGTCGATTGAAGGCGCCGCTTTCTACATGATCGGCCACGGCCTGTCGACGGCGGCGCTGTTCTGGCTCGTCGGCTTCCTTGAGGCTCGCCACGGCACCGCTTCGGTGTCAGCCTTTGGTGGCCTGCAGAAGGTGGTGCCGGTGCTCGCTGGCACGTTCCTCATGGTGGGCCTGTCCGCACTCGCACTGCCGGGCTTCGCTCCCTTCGCCGCCGAGATCATGGTGCTCATCGGTGCCTTCGAGGTGGCTCGCTGGGCGGTCATCGTCGCAACGTTGAGCGTGATCCTCGCGGCCTTGTACATCTTGCTCACGTACAAGCGGATCTTCACCGGCGCGCCCCCGGTTGCGATGGAGGCGACCAAGGAGCTGTCAGTGCGCGAGCGGCTCGTCATCTGGCCGCTCATCGCGGTGATGCTCGTGCTTGGCGTCGTGCCAGCTCTCGGCATCGACTACCTGCGAGACGCAAGTGCTGACGCTGTGATGATCGTTTCTGAGGAGGCCGGACAGTGACGTACCAAGCGCCCGAGATCGCGTGGGCCTCGCTCACGCCGGTTCTCATCGTGCTCGTGGCCGCCGTGCTTGGCGTCCTCATCGAGGCCTTTGTGCGCAACGCCAGCGACCGGCGGATGTTCCAACTGCAGCTGTCGGTTGTCGCGCTCGCTGCGTCGTTCTTCTCCGTCATCTGGCTGTGGGTGGGCCTCGACGGCGGCGGACGCGTCGTGCTCGATGGCATGCTGCTTCTCGATCGCCAGTCGTTGCTGTGGCAAGCGCTCATCGTCATCTTCGGCGTCGGCGGCATCTTGCTGTCCGCGGCCCGTGGCAAGGAGGGCGAGGACGCCTTCGCACCCCTCGCGTCGGTGGCTCCCGGCTCGGGCGAGGAGACGGTGGCACGCAAGAAGGGCTTTGCCCTCACCGAGGCCTTCCCGCTCATGCTCTTCGCGGTGGGCGGCATGATGCTCTTTGCGACGGTCAATGACCTGCTGTTCCTCTTTGTCGCTCTCGAGCTCTTCTCGCTGCCGCTGTACATCCTCGTCGCAATTGCTCGCCGCCGCCGTCTGCTCAGCCAAGAGGCATCGCTCAAGTACTTCCTGCTTGGTGCGTTCTCTTCGGCGATCCTGCTCTTCGGCGTCGCGCTGATCTTTGGTGCAACGGGAAGCGCGTCACGTCCCGGCATCACCGGGCTGTACGAACTTGGCATCGCGATCCCAGACCTCGCGGCGCACCACAGCGTGATCCTCTTCGGTC
Organism: Actinomycetes bacterium; assembly: GCA_023411615.1. Classification (GTDB taxonomy): domain Bacteria; phylum Actinomycetota; class Actinomycetes; order Actinomycetales; family Demequinaceae; genus Demequina. The sequence goes on along the minus strand of JAEYOR010000016.1, from coordinate 2,772 downwards.
TGTTCATGGTGGTCGTTGGTCTCCTGTTCAAGATCGGCGCCGTTCCGTTCCACCTGTGGGTGCCGGACGCTTACCAGGGTGCGCCGACGCCCGTGACGGCCTTCATGGCGGCGGCGACAAAGGCGGCTGCAGTGGCTGCGCTCGTGCGCGTTGCCTACCTCGTGCTCTTCCGCTTTGAGTGGGAGATGAACTGGGTGATCTGGTCGGTTGCGATCGCCTCGATGGTGTTCGGCACGGCGCTCGCCATTGTTCAGACCGACATCAAGCGCATGCTGGCGTACTCGGCTGTCGCTCACTCGGGCTTCATCCTCGTTGCCTTCGCAGGCTTCGAGCCGAGCGCGATTTCCGCATTGCCGTTCTATCTCGCGACCTACGGCCTCGCGACCATCGGCGCCTTCGCCGTGGTGTCGCAGGTGCGTGAGCTGACCGCCGATGGCGCCGCCGGGGCTGAGGCCACGCGACTAGGCCAATGGGCCGGTCTCGGCAAGCGCAGCCCGCTGCTTGCCGGCTCGATGGCGCTGTTCCTCCTGTCATTTGCTGGCATCCCGCTCACCGCTGGCTTCATCGGCAAGTTCGTCGCGTTCCGTGCCGCGATCGAGGCTGGAGCGTGGCCGCTCGTGGTCATTGCCGTCCTGGCCTCTGCAGCGTCGGCGTTCTTCTACATCCGGGTCATTGTGCTGATGTTCTTCACGGACGCCCCGGACGATGTCTCGCCGCGGGTCGCCGTTCACCCCACCGGCCTCGGCAAGGGCGTCGTCGTGGCGACGGCGTTCCTCACGTTCGTCCTCGGCGTGCTGCCCGCATGGGCGCTCGAATTGACGGAGTCGGCGGGCGAACTCTTCGGCCCCGTCTCCAGCGCGTTGGGCGGATAGCGTGGCTGCGGTGCTCCCCTTTGGCAATGAGGTGCTGGAAGAGGCGATCGCGCCGCGGCTCTCCATCATCGAGGAGCGCCTTCGCGATGCCGTCGCGCAGTCGGATCGACTTGCCGACGAGACTAGTCGCCACCTCGTTGACGCGGGGGGTAAGCGCCTGCGTCCGATGCTCGCGTTGCTCGCCGCGCAGTTGGGCGATGCCTCGCGGCCTGAGGTCATCGACGCCGCTGTCGTTGTCGAGCTGACTCACCTTGCCACGCTTTATCACGACGATGTGATGGACTCCGCGCCAACGCGGCGTGGGGCCCCTTCCGCTCACGAGGTGTGGGGGAACTCCGTTGCAATCCTCACGGGCGATCTGCTCTTCGCTCGCGCATCGAACGTCGTGGCAGGGCTCGGTCCCACCGCCGTGCGCATTCAAGCCGAGACCTTTGAGCGCCTGTGCCTCGGCCAGCTGCACGAGACCGTGGGCCCCGGCCCGGGCGAAGACCCGGTGCGCCACTACCTCCAAGTGTTGGCCGACAAGACCGGATCGCTCATTGCAACATCGGCCCGTTTTGGTGCGATGTTCGCCGGTTGCGACCGCACGGTTGTCGACCAGGTGACGGCATACGGCGAGTACGCCGGTGTCGCATTCCAGCTCGCTGATGACGTCCTCGATATCCGCTCGGATGGGGACGTGAGCGGCAAGACCCCAGGTACCGATCTGCGTGAGGGCGTCGCAACGATGCCTGTCCTCCTGTTGCGCAGGCTTGTGGAAAGCGGCGAGGCCGAGCCCGATGACGTCGAGTTGCTCGCTGACATTGAGGGCGATCTCACGGACGACGCCGCTCTCGACTCGGTGGTGGCGCGCCTTCGAGACCATGATGTCCTCGCGCAGACCTCAGACCTCGCGCGCCAATGGAGTGCCCGTGCCGTTGGCGCGATCTCGCGTTTGCCTGCAGGCGATGTGCGTGACGCACTGACCGCCTTTGCCAACGCTCTTGTCGCCCGCGCTGCCTGAGACCCGCGTGGAGGCGCGTCAGGTCACAGCGCGATGACAATTTGCCACAGGTGAGCGCAACACCGTTACGCTCGCAGAGTGACTAACGACGCCGTTGACACCATGTCCCGCTGGCGCCAGGTCGATGAGTACCTGGAACGCCACCTCATCGCTCAGGACCGCGATGCCGCGAACGTGCTCGCCGCGCAGCACGAGGCCGATCTGCCTGACATCGCCCTCAGCCCCGTTGAGGCGCGCCTCCTTCAGGTCCTGGCGCGCTCCATTGGTGCGCGCACCATCGTCGAATTCGGCACTCTGGGTGGGTACTCGACTCTGCACTTGGCCCGCGCCGTGCCCGCAGACGGTCAGGTCATCACCATCGAACGCGACGAGCGGCACGCCCAGGTGGCGCGCGCGAGCCTCGACAAAGCCGGCGTGGGGCACAAAGTGACGATCCGCGTCGGCACCGGAATCGAGCTGATCCCGACGCTTGCGGACGACGCTCCAGTCGACATGGTCTTCATCGACGCGGATAAGCGCAGCAATGTGGCGTACTACGAGGCGGCGGTGGCGGTCTCGCGCCCCGGAGCGCTCATTGTGGTCGACAATGTGGTGCGCTCCGGCGGAATTGCTGACCCGAGCGACACGGAGGAAGACACCGCGGGTGCGCGCGCCGTCATTGAGCGTGCGGCGCAGGACGAGCGCGTTGACGCGACGGTGATCCAAACCGTTGGGCGCAAGGGTCACGACGGCATGCTCATAGCAACGGTTCTGTAGCGCCTCGAAGTTCCGAACCGCTGACAGCGGTTCCTAAGGTTGCGAACCTTTCGCAGGGCCGAATCTCGGCGTGTCGCAGCACTCAAGGCGCGACACGCCTCAAAGCACGTGTGCCAACGGTTCGGAGCATGAGGGTGGGGG
>JAEYOR010000046.1 GCA_023411615.1 Actinomycetes bacterium | reverse complement strand
CCCCGCAGACCCAGCGAATCCCGCAGACCCAGCGAACCCCGCAGCGCAGCTCCTTGAGACACTCGAGAACGCCGCTGCTGCCGCAGAAGCGGACGAGTCCGACTCGCTGAAGGTCGCCACGCCCGCGGGTGGAAACGACGGAGTCAACAAGTGCCCCCAGTGTGGAGGCTCAGACGTTGCCTTCGTCACCTCGCGCACGGCGCTCGTCTGCAAGTTCTGCCGCTACGAGTGGCAGCCCGAGTCTCTCGATGCTGCCCTCGGGTTGAGCGAGAACATCGGTCGGCTCAAGGGCACCGTAACGTCGACAAACGCGGCTGATATTGAGGACGACTCCGCGCTTGTCACCCTCAAGTGCAGCGGCTGCGGCGCGGAGGTGGTGATCGACACGGATCACAATCTCAAGGCTCGCTGTCACTGGTGCAAAAGCGTCCTGTCGCTCAACAACCGCATCCCCAACGGGGCCGTGCCGGATGGCATCTTGCCGTTCAGGATCACGCGAGAAGAGGCGATGGCGTCCATCAAGGCGTTCGCCGACGAGCGCAAGCGGTTCGCGCTTCCCGCGTTTGCTGAGAGTTTCAAGCCTGAGAACGTGATGGGTGTCTACCTGCCGTACATGACGGTAGACGGCAACATCAAGACACGCTTCGACGGCTTCGGTGAGATCACGATCAGTGAGCGCAGAATCAGCGACAACGAAACCGAGTTCACGGTCAACGTCTTCGAACTCGGACTCGACATGAAGCTCGAAGTTGACGATCTTGTTGTCGAGACTGCCTCCAGCAAGGCGAATATCAACTCGGAAGTTTCGACCAACAACATCATCAACGCGCTCCTCCCATACGACGTCAAGAAAGTCGTGCGCTTCAACGCGAACTACCTCGGCGAGGAGTTCACCTCCGAGCGTCGTGACCTCGATATCGATGAGGTCGAGCACTACGCGGTCCAACACTTCCTCACGATCGCACGTAGCGCTGCCATGCCCTCGATCCGCAAGTTCAGGCGTGGTGTGAGGTGGGACGCCGAAGCCATCCACATCCACGGAAGCAGGTGGACGTCGGTTCTGTTGCCGGTGTGGCTCTATGGATATGTCGAGACTCGTCGCGGGCGCCAGATCACTCACTACATTGCGGTGAACGGTCGCACCGGCTACACGATGGGATCCGTACCGATCAACTGGGCCAAGGCACGCGCCATGTCCTGGGGCGCGGCAATCGGCATCTCGATCATCACGTGGCCCATCGCCATCTGGCTAGCCATCGCGGACATGTCGAGTTGAGTGGGGCCGGATTGATGGCTGTCGAGGCGGCAAAGCAAAGGAGGATCTCGTGAGTGACGAATCAGGCGTCGGAGGCGCTATCGCAGCGTTGATCGGCGCAGGTCCGGCCGCTGGCTTCTTTCTTTACGCCGGAATCAAGACCAAATATCGCAACCGCCAAGCCCGCTACAAGCCCGAGACCGTAGTTCACCACGAGGTCAAAGACGCGCAGCTTCAAGAACAGCTGGTCAAGACGTTCAAGACGAAGGAGTCGCTGATCTTCGGGTACAACGCCTTCGCCTTCGACCGCCGCGCGGCCAAGGTGACGGTCACCAAGGACTAGCGGCGGGGGCCGCGGCTGAGAGGCCTCAGCGTGGATGTGAGGGTCTGCGCGGGTGCGAGAGCGCCGACGCGGGCGCGAGGGCACTGCGCGGGTGCGAGGGCGCGGCGCGAGCGCGACTCACGTGGGTACGGCGCCCAGTGGCGCGAGGGAAGCTCGTCGGCGGGTGACCGGAAACGCCGCCTATCCTCTACTGGTGCGTAACGACCCGGTTGAACCAAGCGCCTCCGAGCCGGAGTCCGTTGTCGAACTCCTTGGCGCAGTAGCAGCCGAAGGCCACAGTCACGCCCCCAACGTCGGCAAGAAGCGTCGGCTTGTTGACCTCGCACCCCTCAAGCAGAGCCCGGCCTTCGCCCGCCTCTGGGCAGGCACTGTCATCTCCGGCATCGGCGCCCAAATGTCGATCGTCGCCGTGGGTCTGCAGATTTACGCGATTACCGACTCGACCTTTGCAGTGGGCCTCGTTGGTGGGATTTCGCTGATCCCGATGATCGTCGCTGGACTGTGGGGCGGCATGATCGCGGACGTCTTTGACCGCCGTCAGGTCATGATCGTCACGTCGCTCATCGCGTGGGTGTCGACCATCGCGCTCGTCGCGCTGTCCGTGTGGGATGTCATTGAACAACGCACCGGCGGGCATGCTCATGTGTGGCCGTTCTACCTCGTCACCACTATCAATGCAGTGGCCGTGACGATTCGTGGCGCCACCCACGGTGCCGTCGTCGGACGCATCCTGCCTGAGCACCTCATCTCCCGCGCCACCGCTCTCAACGGCATCGCTTTTGGTGCCATGCTCACGCTCGGGCCGGCCCTCGCCGGGGTTCTTGCCGCCAGCGTCGGCCTGCCATGGACCTTTGCGATCGATGCCTTGCTGTTCACCGCTGGCTTCCTCGGCATCTGGATGCTGCCGTCACTCCCGCGACTGGGCGAACGTGTCGAAGCGGGCTGGGGAGTCGTGCGGGAAGGATTCGCGTTCCTCGCGACCGCTCCCAACATTCGCATGAGCTTCATTGTCGACATCATTGCGATGACCTTTGGCCGTCCGTACGTGATGTTCCCCGCGCTTGGGGCCCTTATCGTGGGCGGCGGCGCGCTGACGGTGGGCGCCCTCACCGCCGCGGGCGCCGTCGGCACCATCCTCACGAGCCTGTTTTCCGGTTTCGTCACCCGTGTTCATCATCACGGCGTCGCAATCTCACGCGCCATCATGGTCTTTGGCGGCTTTGTCGTGATGTTTGGCGCGGTCACCCTCGCGATGGAACTGATTGACCACGAGGCCGGTGAAGGTTGGGGCGGCATTTACTGGCCAGCGCTCATCTTGCTAAGTATTGCCCTCGCAGGCATGGGCGCTTCCGACGAGGTGAGCGCGATCTTCCGCCAGACGATGATCATCCAAGCCGCCCCCGACGAGATGCGCGGCCGGCTCCAGGGTGTGTTCATGGTGGTTGTCACCGGGGGCCCGCGCGTGGGCGACATGTTCGCTGGCGCACTTGCCACGGCTCTCGCGCTATGGAGCCCGACGCTGTTTGGCGGAGTCGCAATCATCGTTCTCATTGCGGTGCTCACCCAGGTGCAGGGAACATTCAGGGAGTACGACGCGAGAACGCCGACGCCATAAGGGGCTTGGGAGTGGAGTCCCAGTGTGGGGCCGGGATCCCAGTGTGGGAGCCCTGACCTAGGCTGACCTCATGTCTCATCCACCTGTCGGATCACGCCGCGCGGCGACGGGTTCCGGCATGAGCGGGCGCGGCCTCACGGGCGGCAGCCGAGACCCGGAGGCCTTGCGCGCCGAGAACGCGGCGGCTCCGCACATTCCGCGGCTGTGGGCGCGTGTTGGCGAGCTATTCATCCCGTACCGGCGCCAACTGTTCCTCACCGCGAGCCTCGTGCTGGCGTCGTCCGCGCTCACAGTGGTGCCGCCACTCATCGTCCAGCGGATTTTTGACCACGCCCTGTTCCCCACGGACGCGGCAGGTGCTGTCCTAGCGCCGCGCATGGGGCTCCTGACAGAGCTCGTCTTCATCATGATCGCCATCTTCTTGGGCGCGGCGGGCCTGGGGATTTGGCAAACATGGCTCACCTCGAGCGTGGGGAACCGCGTCACGGGAGACCTCCGGGTACGGCTATTCGAACGCCTCCAGCGCATGGAGTTGGCCTTCTTCACGCGGACCAAGACGGGCGTCATCCAGTCCCGACTGCAAAACGATGTGGGCGGTGTCGCTGGCGTGCTCACCACCTTTGTGTCGAGCATTGTCGGCAACACGGCGACCGTCATCGCGTCCCTCATCGCAATGGTTGTGCTCGACTGGCGCCTGACGGTGCTCGCGGTTGTGCTGATGCCAGGCCTCGTCGTGGCACAACGCCGCGTGGGTCTCGTTCGTCAACGCATCGCCGCGCGAACTCAAGAGTCGCTGTCCGAGATGACATCGATAACCCAGGAGACGCTCTCCGTGAGCGGCATCCTCTTGAGCAAGGTCTACAACCGTCAACGCCTCGAGTCGCAGCGCTACTCGGACGAGAACCAGACTCAGATCCGGCTACAAGTGCAGCAAGCGATGAGCGGGCAATGGTTTTTTGGCCTCGTCACCGTCATCATGTCGTCGGTTCCCGCAGTGATTTACCTCGCGTCGGGATGGCTACTCAGCAATGGCGATGGGTCCGACGCTGCCATCACCGCAGGCACAGTGGTCGCCTTCACGACGATTCAGGCCCGGTTGCTCTTTCCCCTCATGGCGCTCATGCGAGTCGCCCTCGAGGTGCAGACCTCCAAGGCGTTGTTTGCTCGCATCTTTGAGTACGTCGATCTCAAGCCGGCTATCGCCGATGCACCCGATGCGCGGGCCGTGGCCGACGCTTCGGGTCCACTCGGGCAGATTGAGTTTCGGGATGTGAGTTTCCGCTATCCCGATTCGCCTCCGGAAGTGCCTGCCACCCTCGACGGCATCTCCTTTGTCGCGAAACCGGGCGAAACGCATGCCTTTGTTGGGCCTTCCGGGGCGGGAAAGACGACGATTGTGTACTTGGCCGCGCGGCTTCATGAGGTGAGTGGCGGAGCGGTTCTGTTCGCAGGGGAGGATGTGCGCCAACTGAGGCAAGAGTCGGTGGTTGAGCACATTGGCGTCGTCACCCAGGAGACGTACTTGTTCCATGCGACGATCGCGGAGAACCTCCGTTACGCCAAGCCCGATGCCACGATGGAGGATCTCGAACGTGCCTGCCGTGCGGCGAATATCCACGACGCGATCGTGAGTTTCTCCGAGGGATACGACACGGTAGTTGGGGAGCGGGGGTATCGACTCTCGGGCGGTGAGAAACAACGCATCGCAATCGCACGCGTCTTGCTCAAGGATCCGCCTGTGCTCTTGCTCGACGAGGCGACATCAGCGCTCGACACGGTCAGCGAGCGAGTTGTTCAGCAAGCGCTCGACGCGGCGGCACAGGGTCGCACGACGTTGGTGGTGGCGCACCGCCTCTCGACCATCGCCGACGCCGACGTGATCCATGTGGTCGAAGGCGGCCGCATCGTGGAATCGGGCACGCACACGGAACTTCTCGGGGCAGGCAGGGCGTATGCGCGGCTCGCGGCGGGCCAATTGGGTTGAGAGGCGCGGGTGAAGGGTGAAGGGCCTGGGTG
>JAEYOR010000032.1 GCA_023411615.1 Actinomycetes bacterium | reverse complement strand
CCCTCGGAGTCTGTGGAGGTGACATCGAGCGCCGCAGCAGATGCACCGTGGTCGATGTGGGGAAGCCAGCCGAGCCATCGCGGCAGGTACCAGTTGGCGTCGCCCATCCACCGCATCGCGGCTGGGACGAGGAGCACGCGAATGATGGTGGCGTCGATGAGCACTCCGGCGGCGAGGCCAAAGCCCCATTGAGCGAGCTCGGGGATGGACGCAGCCGCAAAGCCGCCAAACACGCCGATCATGATGAGCGCGGCACCCGTGATGAGCGGTCCCGTGCGAGCAAGGCCCTCGACGATCGCGCTGGCCGTGTCACCCGTCGCGTCGTAGCGCTCGCGGATTCGGCTCAGCAGGAACACGTGATAGTCCATCGACAGCCCAAACACCAGCGCAAAGACCATCACCGGCATGTATGCGGAGATGTTGTCGACGGTGGTGAGACCAATCGCGTCTCCCCATCCCCACTGGAACACAGCGACGAGCACCCCAAATGTTGCGGCAGTGCCGATGGCGTTCATGAGGATCGCTTTGATTGGCACAACGACGGACCGGAACATGACAAGCAACAGCACAAAGGTCGCGAGCACAATGAAGCCCACGGCGAGCGGTGTTGCGTCCTTGATGAGCTGGAGCTCGTCCACTTGATAGGCACGCGATCCGCCCACGTGCGCGGTGACGGCAGTGCCATCGAGCGCGGCGGGGATCACCTCATCGCGGAGCCGATCGATAGCCCGCTCCGCTCCGCGCGTCCCGCCCTCGGCAGCGTCGTGCATATCAATGAACGCTGTCTCGCCGTGCCACTCGAGTTGGACGCCGCCAAAGTCGCGGTCGGCCTCGAGCGCTCGCGCGAGCGCGGTGACAGCGCCCGGTGCGTCCGACGCTCGCTCAAGGGCGATCATCGTGGTCGAGTCGGTCCAGCCGAAGTCCTCGGTGAAGACCTCGTTGGCGCGGTGAATCGGGAAGTCGCTCGGCCAGTCCTCGGCATTGGGCGGGCCAAGGCGCAACGACAGGATGGGTGCGGCAAGCAGGAGCAGGAGGCCGACGCCGGCCGCGGCGGACCGTCCCGGGTTCGCCGTGACGCGGTGTGCCACCCCGTTCCAGAAGCGGGACACACCGCCGGGGTGACGCATCGGCAGGCGCCACGTGTTGACGCGGTGGCCGAGCATCGCGAGCAACGCCGGAAGCAAAGTGAGCGCGGCTGCCACTGAGGTGAGCGCAACGGCGATGATGGCGAGACCAATTCCGAGGAACATGTTGAGCGGCAAAAAGAGCAAGCCGCCAATGGAGATGACGACAGTGCCGCCGGAGAGGAGCACCGCGCGGTTCGCTGTGGCACCCGTGATCTCAATTGCGTCGAGCACGCTGCGCCCGCGTCCCAGTTCTTCACGGAAGCGCTGGACGGTGAGCAGCGAGTAGTCGATCCCGAGCGCGAGGCCCATCATGCCCGCGAAGATGGTGAGCGAGTCCGAGACCTGGACGCCGTTGTTCCACAGCACAGTCGCGGCCGCGGCGCTCAGTCCCGTGGCGACGATGATCGACACGAGCGCCATGACGAGCGGCACCCCGGCCACCAGCAACGCCCCAAAGACGAGCGCGAGCACCACGAGTGCGACGGCAACGCCAATGCCCTCGCCCCGAGCGAGCGACTCGACGGCCAACTCATTGAGAGCAAGGGTCACCGAGTCAGTGCCAAAGATGAAGGCATCGACCTCCTCGGTTGCGGCCGCCGCGATGGCATCGCGTGCCTCGGCGAGCAGAGCCGTGTCGTCGTCGATCGTGAACGCGACCGTGACAGCGCGGCCGTTCGCCGCGATAGACGCCGGCCCAGACGGAAGCTCGATGTCGGCCACGCTCTCGACGGAGCGCAAGCCCGCCACGGCGCGGGCCACAACGGCGTCGAACTCAGGCTGGCCAAAGACAAAGACCTCCGAGCTGACGATGATCTGCTCGCTTGAGCGGGTGGCGTCGTCCTGAACGCGGACCTCCTGGTGAAGATCCTCGGCACGGTCCGCCTCAGTGGTGATGAGATTGATTTGGGCGGGCGTCACGTTGCCGCCCGTCGTGCTTGCGGCGCCGAGAGCGGCCGCGAGCAACACGAGCCACACCGCGAGGGTGACCCGTGGCCGGCGAGCGGCCGCCCGGGCGAGGCGCCCGGTGGTGTTGGTGGTGGACATGGGGATTTCTCCTTGTGTGATGTGGTGAGGCGGACGCGTCGCCGGCACTCGGCGTCGGCCTCAGGTGGTTTTCGGGGGTGGTGACTGCGCCACAAGGCGCGGGAAAAATGGGCGTGCTTCGCCCCGGCCAGGTGCGGGAAGCGTCGGCCGTGGGAGGTGAGGGGTTGGCGGTTAGGGCGCGCGTGTCAGGTCAGTCAGTGGGACCTCCCTGCTCGTATTGGAAGACCTCGTCGAGGGGGCGCGCGAGCGCTGCCGCGATCTCAAATGCCATCTCAAGAGACGGTGAGTAGCGGCCCTGTTCAATTGCGATGATCGTTTGACGGGTGACGCCGATCGCCTGGGCGAGCTCGGCCTGCGTCATCTCGTCTGCGGCAAAGCGCAACGCGCGAATGTTGTTGGTGACCTTGGTGGGCTTGGGGGGCATCAGAAACCCCGCTGGTAAAGACGAAGTTTGGTGATCGCCTCGGTGATGCCGCCGGCGGCCCCCGTGACGTAGAGAGCCTGTCCAATCCAGAAGTGATCGGCGCCGGCCATGGTGAGAATCAGGACTCCAAAGAGGCCCACTCCCACTAACGTCGACGACGCGGTGGTGCCGCGCTTGTTGATTTCCTTGTCGCGCACGTCGGACTCGAGCTCGACCTCGGGGTCGCGCCCGCGCAGGCCGAGCTGCACTCCAGCGGCGATCGACCACCCGATGGTTCCGAGGATGGTGAGGGCGATCGTCGCGGCGATTGCGAGGAGCATGGGGCGGATCCAGCTGACCTCGTCAATCGGGTTGTCGAGAGCGCGGGGGACGATGATTGCGGCGTAGGCGATAGTGGCGAGGATGGTTGCGGCGAGGTAGATCCACACGGAGCGCTGTTCGGCGGTCATGATCTGCGGCTCATCGTCGAGCGGCAGGCGCAGTGGCTTGGCGTTCATTCGAGACCCTTTCGGTACGCGGAGATAGCCCTTCCTGAGTACGCGAGCGAGCCGAGATAGCCTCCCACGAACAGGACGTGCGCCACCCAGAAGGCGGACGCATCGAGGCCGAGCAGGATGAGGGCAGCGAGGCTTGCCATGCCGGTTAGGCCCGCGCCGGCCTCCTCTGCGGCCCGGCGGATCTCGGCGTCGCGCACGTCGGTGACGACGCGGCCCCGATTCCTCGCGAGGCCGAGCAGATAGATGACGCCGTAGAGACCGCCGCCGACGCCAAGGGCGAGGAGGAGGGGGCCGCGCCAGGCGACCTCGGTGAAGGCAGCGTCGTCCGTCGCGGCGCGCGTGAGAATGATCGCCCAGTACGCGACAAAGGCGCCAAGCCCGGCGAAGAGTCCCACGAGGTGGTGGCGGAGTTCGAACTCCATGTCAGAACTCCTTGAGGTGGTGCCCGTAAAGGACCGATTTGGCGACGATTCCGAAGATTGCGGCGAGAGCGAAGGCGAAGAAGAGCGAGTTGGTGATCCAGAACGGGTCCACATTGGCGAGGCCGAGCGCGAGCGGGACTGCGGCGAGGCCTGAGAACACGTAGAAGGTGAGGGCGTCGCCACGCTCATTGATCGCGCGGTCGCGATCATCGGTCACCGCGTCCTCGTTGCGCACGCCGCCGCGAGCTGAGCCGCGGGCAAAGGTGTGGATGACAAACGACGCGATGAGCGTGGTGATGAGGGCGCGGGTGAAGTCGATGTCCGCAGCAGGGCGCTGGCTCAGTTGAATGGCGAGCCACACGGCGTAGGCGGCGGTGGTGAGCACCACGGCCGTTCCGTAGGCCCACTGGTAGCGCTGGGTGAGCGTCATGTCATCTCCAATGTCAAGAATTATTGACACCGCAAAGGTAAGCGCTGCTTGACATGATGTCAAGAGTTGTTTACATCTCAGCCTCGAGACCAGCCCACGCCCACAGTTCCGAACCGCTCACGCCGGTTCAAAACGTTGGGAACCGTTCGCGTGGGCGACGCGCCGTGTCCAGGCGCGGCTCGCCGACGAACCTCGGCGTGTCGCGGCTCCCAGCGGTTCGGAACTTCGCGTGGGGGTGGGGCCGACGCTGGGGGTGGGGCCGACGTTGGGGCCCGGTCAGGCGGGCAGCGTGAGCGACCGCGTGGTGAGGGCGAGCGCGGCAGGCTCGTGCGTGATGACCATCGCGGCGGCGTCACCAAGACGGGCGCGGATGTGCTCGATGAGCCCCGTCTGCGAGTCGACATCGATGCCGGTCAGCGGCTCGTCGAACACGATAAAGTCGGCGCCAACGGCGAGGGCCCGCGCGATCGCCACACGCCGTCGCTGTCCGCCCGACAGCTCGCGCACGGGCCGTTGTAGGTCGTCCTCGGCAATGCCAACGGCTCGCAGCTCCTCCTCAGGGTCTCCATGCCGTCCCACAACGAGTCGCACATTCGCCACCGCGCTCAGGTGCATGCACAGCCGGTCCTCTTGGAACACCGCCGCACACCGCATGCCGTCACTGCGCCACGCAACCCCAGCGTCGGCCGTCTCGAGCCCCAAGAGCAGGCGAGCAAGCGTCGTCTTCCCCGAGCCGTTTGGCCCTGTCACGCCCAGTACCTCACCGGGAGCAAGCTCGAGCGAGAAGCCCGAGAACACCTCGCGCTCGCCGAAGCTCTTGGTGACACTCTCGAGCGCCACGACGGGGGTGGTGACAGGCGCCGTCATCGCTTCACCCCCACGGCGTCGCCGCCAGGCACGCGGCGCAGCGCGAGAAGCACGAGTCGCTCGCACAGGACGGACAAGGTGACGATGACAACCGTCCACGCGAAGAGGTCAGCTGAGTTGAGGAACACCTTCGCCATGTACATCTGCTCGCCGATCGAGCCGGTCGCAACGCCGATCACCTCGGCCGCGACGCCTGCCTTCCACGCGAGGCCCACACCGGCTCGGCTTGCGGCGGCGGCATAGGGCGCCACGGCGGGCACATCCACGGCCCACACGCGTCGCAGCCAGCCGACGTTGAAGACGGCGGCCATCTCGAGGAGCGCCTTGTCGCGGCGAGAGATCCCTTCGGACAGCGTCGCGTACATGACGGGCAACACCATGAGGAACGCGGTGAAGATCGGAAGTCGCGAGGAATCCGTCCACAGCAGCAACAAGATGATGAAACTCACCACCGGCGCAGAACGGATGGCGGAGATTGCCGGCGCGATGAGCGCCTTGATGACGCCCGAGGCTGCCGCACCCACAGCAAGCACCCCACCGACAATGGCTGCGGCTGCGAAGCCAATGGCGATCCGAGTGAGCGACCACCCGACGATGCGCCAGAACTCAAGCGTGGGGACCAACTCAACGAGGCGAGTCACCACCTGCCACGGTGGGGCAAGCAAGAAGTCTTGCCCCACCACGGCCGCGGTGATCTGCCATACGGCAAGCCAGAAGCCAACTGCGAGCGCGCCGAGCCCAAGCGCACGGATCCGCGTGCGCCCGATCAGCTCATCCCGCGTAGTAGAAGTCATCTCCCGGCACACTTCCGCCCACCGATGTGGGGTCTGCGTTGAACAGCACCTGCAAATAGCCGCCGAGCGACGTCTTGAGCTCGGCGCCCGCCACAAACGTGATGTAGCAGTTGGGGATTGCCTTGGCCGCGAGAGCGGCTTCCGGCACGATGCCCGCGTTGGCGATCAGCACACCAGCGTCGGAGGGATTGGCGTTGACCCACTCAGTGGACGCTTGGTACTCCGTCATGAACTGTGCGACAGCCTCCGGGTGCTCTGCCGCGAAGGCATTGCGAACCACCACTACACCGGTGATGAGCTGCGACTCGGGCGAGACGGCGTCCCACTCCTCCGTGAGGTCGAGAGCCACGCGCAGATCAGCGTTCTTCGCTTGGCCGATCGTGACAAAAGGCTGCGGCAGCACGCCGGCGGAGCCCGGCGTCTGCGTGAGACGCGCCATCACCTCGGTGTGCTCCGAGAGGTACTCGACTGTCACGTCCACACCCGGCGTGAGACCCGAGGCGGTGAGGAGGTGGTTGAGGACGAACTCAGGCGAGGCGCCCTTGCCGGTCGAGTAAATGGTGCGCCCGCGCAGGTCCTCCATGCTCGAGATGGTGTCGCCGTTCTCCACCACGTTGAGGACGCCGAGGGTGTTGATCGCGAGCACTGAGATGGCCGCGTCGGTGCCCTTTGTCTTGTTGTACAGAACAGCAGCGAGGTTGGATGGAATGAGTGCGATGTCCACCGCGCCTTGGGCCACCAGCGGCACCACCTCATCGGGGGCGCCGTACATCGTCACCTGGTAGTCCTCGCCAGCCGTGCCCTTGTCAACTGAATCGATGAGACCGACGAGGCCCATCGTCGTCGGGCCCTTCATCGAGGCAATCGACATCGTCACCGGGTCGGGCGCGGGCGTCACCACCGGTGATGGTTCCGGTGCGGCGGACGACGCTGCGGCCGACGCTGGTGCGTCAGTTCCCGACGCGCAGGCCGAAAGTGCGAAAGCGGCCAGCGTGACGAGGGCAGCGACGACGCTGCGGCCCTTCGGCGGACGTGCGTCGGTGAGTAGGGACTTAGGCATGGTGGACCTCCGTGATGGGGAGTACGTCGCCGCGGAACGGCTTATACGAGGTGTGAAGCAACTCATGTGCGAGGTGCGAGTTGGGCTCCCCGAAGAAGTCGTCGTACAACCGGAGGATGTCGGGGTTCTGTTGCGAGTCCCGGACGGCCGCCTCGTGGTCGATGTTCGACAGCACCATTTCGCGGATGTGGCTTTCGCCTTGGTGTTGGGGCTTGGGGTGTCCGGCGCCGTTGATGCAACCACCGGGGCACGCCATGATCTCGACCAAGTCAAAGCCCATGTCGTCGCCGTCGAGAAGGCGGCGAATGACAGCGTCGGCGTTGCCCAGACCGGAAATCGCCGCGATCCGCAGCGTGCGGCCTGGAGCCTCAACCGTCGCCACCTTGACGCCTTCAAAGCCTTCGACGGGCACAAAGTCAAGGCGCTCACGGAGGTTCTCGCCCGTCAGCTTCTCAACCGCCATGCGCGTTGCGGCCTCGGCCACACCGCCCGACGAACCGAACAGCACGCCGGCACCGGCCACTTGCTTGTAAGGCTCGTCGAACTCGGACGGGACGATCTCTTCCTTGTCGAGGCGGAGCATCTGCGCCATTTCGAGGAACTCGGTGGTGGTGATGACGGCATCCACATCGCGCAGGTCATTCGGGGCGAACTCGGGCCGTGCGGCCTCACCCTTCTTGGCCATGCACGGCACGATCGACACGGTGTAGAGGTTGTCGAGGCTGATGCCCTCGCGCTTGGCGAAGTGGTTCTTCACCGTGGCGCCCATCATTTGCTGCGGCGACTTGCAGCTCGACAAGTGAGGGATCATGCCGGGGTAACGACGCTCTGCGTAGTTGACCCAGCCCGGGCAGCAGGACGTGTACAGCGGGAGCGGGCCGTCGCCCTGGAGGCGGCCGAACAGTTCGGTGGTCTCCTCCATGATCGTGAGGTCCGCAGCGAAGACGAAGTCAAAGACCTTGTCGAAGCCGATCTTGCGCATCATGCCCGCAATGAACGGTGCCGCCTCAGCGTGGGTGAGGCCGTACTCCTTCGCCACGTGGGCACGGACGGCGGGGGCGACAAAGCCGACGACCACCTTGCTTGGGTCGTTGATGGCGGTGAAGACGTCACCGCGTTCGCGCGCATAATCCAGTGCGCCGGTGGGGCAGGCACGCACGCACTGTCCGCAGGACACGCAGTCGGTCATGTTGAGCGGTTCGCCAGTGGACGTGCACACCTGGAGCTGGCCGTTGCGGTACTGGAAGGCGAGTACTCCGGGGCCCATGAGTTCCGAGCATGCCGCCACACACAGACCACACGAGATGCACTTGTTTTGGTCGCGAATGATGAAGTCGTGGTCGCGGACGATAGGCGTGCGCGGACGCACGTGCAGCGTCGGCTCAAAGACCACCTGGTGACTCGTTGCTTCGGTGCGCAGCATGCAGCGGTTTTGCGCGGAGCAGCCGCAGTTGAGGCAACGCGCGGCCTCTGCGCGGACCTGCTCCTCGGTGAGACCAAGTTCGACCTCGGGGAAGCCGTTGAGACGGGCTTCGAGATCGAGCTCATTCATGTGAGTCCGGTCAAGGCGCGGGATGTCGTTGAACTCGGCCTGCGGGAGGTCCTCAAGGGTGCCGCGTGAGCACGAGTAGTCCTCGTGGCCGGGCTTGATGTAGCCCTTGACGACGTACTCGTCGATGGCGATGGCGGCGCGGCGGCCAGCGGCGATCGCCTGGATCACCGTGGCGGGACCCGTGACGCAGTCACCACCCGCGAAGATCTTCGCTTCGCTCGTTGCCATCGTGAAGCCGTCGATGTCGACATCGCCCCACTTGTTGAGGCGCACCGGGAGGTCGTTGTAGAGGAAGCCCGTGTCGGTGTTCTGACCGATCGCACCGATGATGAGATCTGCCTCGATGACAAAGTTGGAGCCTTCGACTGGGACTGGACGGCGTCGGCCCGAGCGGTCGGGCTCACCCAACTCCATCTGCATGCAGTGGAGTTGCTTGCGCCCGGCGGCGTCAACGGTGATCGACTGGGGAGCGGCGAGGAACACCATCTCGACGTTCTCGCGGAGGGCCTCCTCCACCTCGAACGCCATCGCGGGCATCTCTTCGCGCGTGCGACGGTAGACGAGTTTGACGGACTTCGCACCCTTACGCAGTGCGGTGCGGGCACAGTCGATCGCGGTGTTACCACCGCCGATGACGAGCACGTCGAGGCCTTCATTTGAGGCGCCGTAGCCCTTGATGACGTGGCGCAAGTAGTCGATACCGAGTTCGACGCCTTCCACATTGTCCCCGTCGATACCCATCGGCGTGGCACGCCATGAGCCGATGCCAAGGAACACCGCGTCAAAGTCACGCTTGAGGTCCTCGAGTTGGAGGTGCGTGCCGAGCGCCTTGTTGCAGACGATGGTGACGCCGAGCGCCTCAATGAGGTCGATTTCCTTGTCGAGCGTTGCCTTGGGCAAGCGGTACTCGGGGATGCCGTAACGCATCATGCCGCCCGGCTCGGGCTGGCTTTCAAACACGGTGACGCCGTGACCCTGAATGGCAAGGTAGTTCGCGGCGGTGAGGCCAGCGGGCCCCGAGCCGACAATGGCGATCCGCTTGCCCGTGGACGGGGCGACGATGGGACGCCACGGCTCTTTGCGGGCCATGTCC
The DNA here is from genome assembly GCA_023411615.1 of Actinomycetes bacterium. Classification (GTDB taxonomy): domain Bacteria; phylum Actinomycetota; class Actinomycetes; order Actinomycetales; family Demequinaceae; genus Demequina. Next base: position 9,923 of record JAEYOR010000032.1, on the reverse strand, counting down.
CAGTCGGCGGCAAAGCGCTTGACGTAGTTGATCGCCACGGGCTCGTCCACAAGGTTGCGGCGGCACGCGTCCTCACAGGTGTGAGGGCACACGCGCCCGCACGCCGAGGGGAACGGGTTGCGGTCCTTGATGACTCGGATCGCTGCTTCGTAGTTGCCGTCCGCCACGTGCTGCAGATACGTCTGAATGTCGATGTTGGCGGGGCACGTCTGCACGCATGGCGCGACGCAGTCCGCGTTGTGGTCGCACAGGAGTTGCTCAAGGCGCACCTTGCGGTACTCCTCGAGGCGGTCGGTGTGCGTCTTGATGACCATGCCCTCGGTGATGGGCGTGACGCAGGCCTTCACATCGCGTGGCGCGTCTTCGCCCACCTCGACCACGCACAACCCGCAGCTGCCGTTCGAGCGCTTGAGGCGAACGTCGTGGCACAGGGACGGAATGTCCACGCCCGCCTGCCGCAAGGACTGGAGGATGTTGGTTCCCGCGTCCACGTCCATCTCACGGTCGTTGACCGTCACCTTGATCCGGCCTTCGCCGCTCATCTCTGTCACTTCTAACCTCCGACGTCATCGTCGGCGCCTAGGTGCGGTGGGGACCGCGGGACAGAGTCCTGGGCGCTTCTGTTACTGGATGTGTGCACATCTACTACGACGGTAGGCGTGCGTCCCAGGACTCTGTAATGGACTGAAGTCCCGCGCTGGGACCGTCCTAGAGGCGTTAGGCGTGGGGTTTACGCAGGGGGGATCTCGCGCCGCTTCGGGCCCGCGGAGCGTAGGTCTCGGCCCTGTTGGCGTCGCGCGCGCACCCCAAATTTGCTCGCGCCAACGGGGTTGAACGGAGCGGAGCTGGGTGGGAGTGCGTTTTCGGGTGCTCCCGCGACGCGCGCGGGGCAGGCGAGAGGCGGGGGCACGCGACGCGCAGGCGCGGACTCCGCGCAGGCACACACCCCTTGCGCCAGCCACACGCGGCGTCGTAACCTGCTCACGCCACCGCGAGAGCGGCCCGAGCAGGAGGCACCGTTGAAGAAGTAGGGACGCCAGACGTCGTCTGGCAATGGTCATCGCACCCACCAGACCTTGGAGTCCCTTGTGCCCGCTCTTTCCCTTTCTCATGTCACCTTCGCGTGGCCCGATGGCCGCGTTGTTTTCACCGACCTCTCTTTTACGCCGCCGCCCGGCCTCTCGGGTGTGGTGGGCCGCAACGGCATCGGCAAGTCGACGTTGCTGCGCCTGTGCACTGGAGAGCTGACCCCCACCACGGGTACGGCAACGCGCCCACCGGATCTCGCGTATGTGCCGCAAGGGGTGACGCTCGCGACCGACGCAACGGTGGCGCAGGCCCTGGGCATTGCCGACGCTGTGGCCGCCTTGCGCGCCATCGAGGCTGGCTCCACGGAACAGTCTCACTACGACGCGGTGGCCGATGACTGGGCCGTGGAGGAACGCGCGGCAGCGATGATCGCGGCGCTTGGCCTGCCACCCATGTCACTTGACCGCACGGTGGGTGAGGTGAGTGGCGGTGAGTCGATGCTGCTTGCCGTGGGCGCTGCGTTACTGGCCCGCCCGAGCGTGCTGCTCCTTGACGAACCGACCAACAACCTCGACGCGGAGGCCCGCGACATGCTCGCCGCGCAGCTCGCAGAGCGCGAAGGGGTGACGGTGGTCGTCACCCACGACCGTGCCTTGCTTCACGAGGTGGCACACATCGGGGAACTGCGTGAGCGGCCCGACCGCACCACGGAGGTCCGCTGGTTCGGCGGGGCGCTCGATGCCTTTGAGGAGGCGCTCGCGGGCGAACGCAATGCGGCCGAGCAAGCGGCGGCAACGGCTGCGCAGGAACTTGCCCGCCAGCGCCGCGACCTCATCACGCACACGGAGCGACAAGGAGCCAAGCGTCGTCAGGGTGCGAAAGCGGTAAAGGAACGCAAGGTGGTGGGACTCGCGGCAGACGCGAAGCGACGCCAGGCCGAGCGGACGGAGGCGCGCGTGCGGCAAGTTCATGAAGCACGAGTCGCGGCTTCTCGCGAACGGCTCGAGGAGGCGCGCGCTGCGCTGCCTCGGGACCGTTCGATCCGGGTGGACCTCCCCGGAACGCACGTCCCGCCGCGGCGACTCATTCTCGAGGCCCGCGGACTGGAAACACGCACCGGCGCAACGCTCGACGCGCTCGTGCGGGGGCCCGAGAGGATTCACATCGCGGGCCGCAACGGAGCGGGCAAGACCACTCTCACGCTCACGGTGCTTGGCCTGCTGCGGCCAGTCTCGGGTGAGGTGCACGTGGCCGTTCCCGTGGGGTACCTGCCACAGAACCTCGCCGTGCTTGATGACGCCGTCAGCGTGGTGGATAACGTGCGCAGGCGTGCTCCGAGCGCGACCCCGCAGGAGATTCGTGACCTCCTCGGTCGCTTCCAGTTCCGGGGCAATTCGGCCGACGCTATGGCTGGGACCCTCTCCGGCGGCGAGCGGTTTCGGGCCGCGCTCGCGAGCGTGCTGCTGGCGCGGCCGGAGCCGCAATTGCTCGTCCTCGACGAGCCGACGAACAACCTCGACTTTGACTCTCAAGCGCATCTCGTTGACGCACTTGGCGCATTCGGCGGGGCTCTGCTCGTGGTCAGTCACGATGCCGCCTTTGTGGACGCGATCGCACCGACCCGGCGTTGGGAGGTGGGAGCCGGGCCGGTGCGCGAGGTGTTGCTCAGCTGACGGCGCCTGCGGCGTCGAGCTCCTCCACCAATTCCGGCGTGAGCGCAACGTCGAGAGCCTCAATGCACTCGAGGTACTGGTCAAAGGTGCGCGCACCGATGAGCGGCAGCACCCGCGGTGACTCTTGCGCCAGCATCCATGCGAGCACCACCTGATTGCCCGTGGCGCCCACGCGTGACGCAACTGAATCGACCGCGGCAAACCGAGCGTCGGCGTCGGGACCGCGGTACTGGTCCATGAGGTAGAACGACTCCCGGCGCTCGCGCGACGAGTACACGCCCTTCAGCACGGGCGAGTAGGCGACGAGTTGGAGGTCCGGGTACTCGCGGAGGTAATCGAGCTGATCGGGACCCACAATCGAGTTGTTGTGGAGCCCGGCGCGTGCGCGCAAATAGGAGTGCTGTTGCTGGAGCGCGGCCGGCTGCGGCCAGCCATTCCGCTCAGCAAGTGCGCGGATCTGGGCCAGCCTCCACGTAGGCACGTTGGACCAGCCATACGCGCCGATGCGCCCGTCCGCAACAAAGGACGCGAGCACCTCAAGGGTCTCTTCGAGCGGTGTGCGGCGGTCGTCAACGTGGACGTAGTAGAGGTCCACGCGATCCGTGCCGAGCCGGTCGAGAGAGGCGGCGAGACTGTCGCGCAGCACGGCGGCCGACGTCCCGACGTAGTGGGAACGGGCCGTGTCCCAGTCCGGCACGCCGGCGGGGTCCGGCCACACAACGTCGAGGTTGTCCATGAGCGCCGAGCCCTTGGTGGCAAGGAAGGCCGCATCGCGCGGACCGTCCGCGAAGTAGCGCTGGAGGACGCCCTCGGAGTGGCCGCCCGGCTCGCCGCGCATCTCCCACCAGCAATAGCAGTCAGCAGTGTCGACCATGCCGAGTACGGGCGAACCATCGGGTGCGGTGTAGCGAGGCGTCACCTCGGTAAGGAAGTGGTCAAGGATGCGCCGCGCCTCCGGCTCGGGTGTGCGCGTGCCCATGAGCATCGCGCCGAGCGCGATGGGGGTGAGATAGGTGTCGGTGGTGCCCCACGCGAAGGCAGGGCGGCTGGTGTTGTTCGTCATGTCATCGACGGTAGGAGTTCGAGTGCGCTCGAAGTCAAGGGGCCGGTGAAGCGGTGGCGCGCAGTCCCGGTGCGCCCCACGTACGCTGTCCCGGTGACTCTTGTGGCAACCGACATCGACGGCACGATCCTGCCGCGCAGTGGCCTCGTGTCCGAGCGCACCAAGCGCGCGCTCGGTTCTCTGGCCGACGCCGGGGTGCCATTGGTGCTTGTCACCGCCCGGCCGCCGCGCTGGCTTGATGCCGTGGCTGAGCAGTTGAACATCGAGGGCACGGCGGTGTGCGCTAACGGTGCCGTTCAATACGACCTCGGCACTCGCCGCATCATCGATGCGATCACCATTCCGGCCGAGCCGCTCGTCGAGACAGTTCAGTTGCTGCGGGATGCACTGCCGGGCTCGGTGTTTGCGGTCGAGACGACGCGCGGCATCGCCTTGGAGGAGGAGTTCCCCACTGACGCGCGAGGGCTCAACCCGCGCGAGGTGGCGCGCATTGAGGCGATGGAATCGGCGCGCGATGACTCAGTCATCAAGTTGCTCGCTGCCCTTGAGGTGGGCGATCACGATGAGATGCTCGCCATCGCCGAACCGCTTGTGGGCCACCTCGTCGAGGCATCGCATTCGAGCGCCGAGGTGCCGCTGCTCGAGTTCGCGCCGGCAGGTGTGACCAAGGCATCGGGCCTTGCACGCATGGCGGCGCACTTTGGGGTGGATGCCAAGGATGTGGTCGCCTTTGGCGATGCCCCCAACGACCTCCCGATGCTTCTGTGGGCAGGCACCTCGTATGCCGTGGCTAATGCACATCCAGAGGTGATGGCGGTTGCGACGCACAGCACCGCGTCGGTGGACGAGGACGGGGTGGCGATGGTGGTGGAGGAGCTGCTTGCCGCTCGCGGCGTCACGCCCTAAGGCGCACGCTGCATCCCTTGACTTCGAGTGCACTCGAAGTCTTACCGTGGGCGGATGAGCGAGTACACGATCGAGCAAGCTGCCGAGCGCATGGGCCTCACCAAGCACACGCTGCGCTACTACGAGCGTGAGGGTCTCCTGCCGCCGGTGGCGAAGGGCGTGAACGGTCACCGTCGTTACTCCGAGGCGGACCTCGGCTGGGTGAAGTTTCTCCAGTTGTTGCGCGCCACCGGCATGCCGATCCGCGAGATGAAGGACTTCATGGCTCTCACATGGGCGGGCGACCACACGATCGCCGATCGCGTTGAGGTGCTCACGCGTTACCGCGCCGAACTTGAGAAGCGGATGGCCGAGGACCGCGAACACCTCGCGTTCCTCAACCGCAAGATCGACACATACGCCTCGATGCTGACGCCGGTCGCCTAATCGCTCTTCTCCGCGCGAGGTTCACCACCCCACCCACAATGTGGACCGCTCCACGCTTGTAGGAAACCGAGAACTCCGCCACGCCAGTCGTGCCTACGGGTTTAAAAGCCTCTAAATCGGGCAAACTACGTCGAAGGGAGGGACATGAGTCGCGACGCAGCTGCAGACGAGTGCATGCTTGATCGCCTCACGCCGCAAGAGCGGGGGGAGCTCAAGCAGACACTGACACGCGTCCTCGATGTGATGGACGACGTCTCCGCGCCGTTCGCGCCCGAGCGCCACGACCGCCCATCCGTATCCGACGTTTCACGTCACCTCGTCGCACGTCGCTAAGCCCCCACCCGCCGCACAAGCCAGCTGACCCGCCCCTCACCCGAGTTTGCGGTGAGTTGTTGGAGGTTTACGGACCTCCCCAGCCACTTTGCGGTGAGCTATTGGAGAAATCCGCGCGAGCCAGCCATGGCGTCGCCCGCCCGCCCCGGCGTCGGCCGCCAATCCAGCCCCGGCGTCGGCCGCCAACCCAGCCCCGGCGTCGGCCGCAACCTCTTGACACCCGCCGCCTCCACCCGTAACGTACAACCAAATGGTTGTAGAAACTGAGTTGACGGACGACGAGGTCGATCGGATCTTCCGCGCCCTCGCCGACGCAACGCGTCGGGACATTGTTCGCCGCACCCTCGTGGGTGAAGCGTCGGTGTCTGAACTCGCCGCGGCATATGACATGTCGTTCGCCGCGGTGCAAAAACATGTAGCGGTGCTCGAGGGTGCGGGACTCGTGACCAAGCACCCGAGCGGCCGGGAGCGGATGGTGCGCGGAAACCCCGAGGCAATTCGCCGAGCGCAATCGTTGCTCGACCGGTACGCACAGATCGCGCGGGCGCGCATTGACCGACTCGACGCGCTCCTCGCCGAGGACCCTCGCACACGCACCTAGTCCCCATTTGAAAGGCACCGCAATGCCCGTCACGTCCATCACCACTGACCCACAAGCGCTCACGATGACCGTGGTTGCCGACTTTTCCGTTCCCGTTGAGCGCCTATGGGAGGCGTACGCTGACCCGCGCCAGATCGAGAAGTTCTGGGGCCCGGTCGAGTGGCCCGCGACGTTCACCCGGCACGACATGACGCCCGGGGGGCGAAGCGAGTACGTGATGACGGGGCCAAACGGCGAGCGTTCGGCTGGCGTTTGGGAGTACGAGAGCGTGGACCCGGGTAAGTCCTTTGTGGTGCTCGACGGCTTTGCGAAAGAGGACGGCACGCTCAACGAGGACATGCCGCGGATGCGCGTCACCTTCACCTTCGAGTCTACCCCCACGGGCAGCCGCCTCACTGACGTGGCCGAGTTCGAGTCGCTCGAGGCGCTGGAGACGGTGATCGAGATGGGCATTGTGGAGGGCACACGCTCCGCAATGTCGCAGATCGACACAGTGCTCGCCGACCTCGCCTCCTTTGCGGCCGGGCGCGGCACGGAGGTACAAATCCTCTCCGACACGACGATCCGCGTCTCCCGCGTCATCCGCGGCACGGCCGAGCAGGTGTGGCGCGCGCACCACGACCCCGAGCTGATGAGGCTCTGGCTGCTTGGCCCTGACGGCTGGACGATGCCCGTGTGCGAAGTGGCAACCACCGTGGGCGACACGTACCGCTACGTGTGGGAGCCCGAAGGCGGCGGCGAGGGCGGTTTTGGCTTTGAGGGCGAGCTTCTCGAGAGCGTCGAGAACGTCCGCGCCGTCACCACCGAACGCATGATCGGCATGGACTACCCCGGCACCGTCAACGAGATGACGCTCACCCCTCGGCGCGACGGCACGCTCATCGCGATCGTCATCACGTACGCCAACGCCGAGCAGCGCGACATCGTCCTCGGCACCGGTATGACAGATGGCATGGAGACCTCGTACGCGCGGCTTGAAGGGATTCTCGCCGACGCTTGAGCGCCGGGCGCGGTCCAGCCGGCCGACGCTGGGGCCGGGCTAGGTGTCGGGCTACGCGGCGGGCCCCCTTCAGCCAGCCGACGCTGTGGCAGGGCTTTGCGGGGCAGCCCGGCTAGGCGGTGATGCGCTCGCGGGCAGACGCGAGGCCGAGCCACGTGTGCGGCACGCGGTCAAAGCACCAGCCGAGTTTGGGTGCGCCGTCGGAGATCCACAGTGCGGGCACGCGCTTGTCGCCGCGTGTTGAGCCCGCGAGCGAGAAGCAGTGGTTCTTGACGAGGACCTCGGGCGCGACGGTTGCGAGCGACAGTCCCTCATCGATGGTGAGTGGCGTGCGCCCACGGGACGCGAGTGCCTCAAGCGCCTCGGCGGGGGCGATGTTGCGGTACTCGTCCCCGCGCTCAACGCCAGTCACCAGGTAGAGCGGCGCGTCCGGCACGGCGAGCTCGGCGCGCGGGACGTAGTGCGACAACCCGGCCCGAGCGTCGGACGCATGGTTCTTGTCGAGAATGCCTGGCTTGCTTGAGCCGGCGAGGGTGAGCAGGGGAACGCGAGCTTGATCGTCGATGAGGGAGCGGGTGACAACAAGGAGCGCGTCCGTGTGTTCCGCCGCCACGGCGACGAGCGGCGCGGCAAGCGAACGGAAACCGGCCTCATCGAGACCCGCGAGGGCGGGGTAGCCAGCGCGCACATAGGCGTCAAGTTGATGGTCGATCGGGATGGACAGCGTGGGCACGGTTTCCACGGAAGCACCTCCAGAAGTCGCGGCCAGAAGTCGCGGCCCCATCTCAACGCGGCGAGCGCGCGCCCAGTTCCCGGGCGCAGGGACCCGACCCGAGCCCGCCGCGGGCGGCAACCCGCCGCCGCAAAAGCCCCCGACGCGAAAGCCGCCTACCCCTCCCTGCCCAAGTACGGCGTCGGCTGGGCGCCCTCGCCTTCCTCGCCAAAGAACTCAAGGCGACAGATCGCCTTGACGGCGGAGACGAACCACTCGGCGATCATGACGTCGTACTCGCCCTCAACGCCGGAGAAGCCGACGGCGAGGCCGTCGCGCCAAATGCCGCCGGGCCACTTGATGTCGCCCGGGCGATAGAGGTGAGCGAGATCGTGGCGGAGGGAGGTGGTGTCCATGCGCGTGCGGTAGGCGAGGCGGGCCTTGGACAGTGCCCACTCGGGGAAGTTCTCTGGGTCCGCTCCCAACGTGGCGACAAACATCGGTTTGCCGTCCGGCTTGTCGACGTTGACCACGGCGATAGCGCCGCGGTAGCCATTGATGATGCCGTTCTCCGCAGCCTCGGCAATTGACGGCATGATGAGGTCCCATGCCCGCTTGCAGATCGATTCGTTGATCCCCGTGAACATCATTCGCTCCTCGTTGACGCGCCTGGGATGATCGTAGACGGAGTGCGTGACACGCGCGGCAGACATACCATAGGTAGTGGATCAACTATTTCGAGGAGTGCTGATGCCTCGGCCAGCAACTGACAAGCGGGAACGGCTCGCGGCGGCCGCGCTCGACCTCACCTACCGCAATGGCTTTGAGGCGACATCGATCACTGATATCGCCTCCACCGCGGACATCTCGGCGGGCTCGGTCTACTACTACTTCAAGACCAAGGACGACGTTGCCGCGGCGATCCTCGAGACGGTCGAGGCGCAGTATGGCGAGCTGATGGGTGAGTGGGCAGCTCTCGACGATCCGCGCGATCGGCTGCTCGCGCTCGTGGACAACTACGCGCGAAACAGCGAGCAAGTGAGCACGTGGGGATGCCCGATGGGCGCCGTGGTGGCGGACTTGGCGAAGCAGGGCGACGCGATTGCGGCCGACGCTGCTGCCGTGATGGAGAAGATGGTCGCCTGGTGCGCAGCGCAGTTTGAACAACTCGACTTTGCGACGGCCGCGGCTCGCGCGCGGGCCGTGCACCTCGTGAGCGTTCTTCAAGGTGCGGCTGCGCTCGCCAAGGCGCTCGCGGACCCGGCCGTGTTGCGCCTCGAGACGGACCACCTCGTCAAGTGGCTTCGCCGCCCCTAGTCCCCGCGTGCTTGCCCAGGCGTCGCCGTCCCGTCGTGTTGTCCTGACCCAGTCCGCTCGGCCAGCCACTGCGTTCCACCTGCGCTCTGTCACGTCGCGTGCGAGACTGCTAGAAGCGACTCGCATGCGTGAAGGGAGGTTGGGACCATGGTAAACGTGGTGCTGACGCACTCCGCGCTCGGGCTTGAGGGCAACGTGGAATCGTGGGCGGAATGGCTGCGCGGTGAGAACCACGTGGTGGTGACGCCCGATCTTTACGGCGGCGACAAGTACGAAGAACTTGATGAAGGCGTGGCCCGCGCGGACTCCCGCGAGATGAGCGAGTATGTGGACCTTATTCGCATGGAGGTGCGCCAACTCGACGGCCCCGTAGTGCTCATGGGATTCTCACTTGGCGCGGCAGTGAGTGAGATCGCCGCTTTCACGGAGCCCGGTGTGGCCGGCGCGGTGCTGATGTTTGGCGCGATGTCGCCCCACTGGATGGGTGACCCGCCGTGGCCCACCGGCATGCGCGTCCAACTCCACGTCTCCGCGGAGGACCCGTGGACCAACGAGGACGAGATCAGCGCGTTCATTGCGGCGGCCCCCGAGGGCGCGCTTGAGGTATTCCGCTACCCCGGTTCCGCGCACCTGTTCACCTTTCCCATGCACGGCGATTACAACCCGCTATCTGCGGACCGCGCCCGCTCGGAGATCAAGGCCTTTCTCGCGTCGTTCTAGCAGGGGCGGCCGACGCTGGGGCTGGGCGAGAGGCCGACGCTGGGGCTGGGGCAAGCGCGCAGCACCCCCCGCAGCGCCGGGACCGCTCGTCACCTCCGCTTCCTCGTTGCCCCCACACCACCTACACCCCACCCCCCATACCC
>JAEYOR010000026.1 GCA_023411615.1 Actinomycetes bacterium | reverse complement strand
TACGGCGGCCAAGGGGCGGCCCTTTGGGCCGCCAATGCCCGTGATCGAGGACCCGTGTTGGCGGCGATCTTTTCGATTTCCGGGGCCATCATCGTCGCGGCGGCATTCCTTGTGGCGGCTCTTGTCTTCATGAATTGATCGTGCCGACTCCGGTCTCGGAACGCGAGGTCGATAGCGGCGGCGACTGATCGTGGTCTCACCGGTTTTCGAGTCTTCCGCCTACGGACTAGCCAACGGTCACTCCGCCCGGTCGTGCTAGCGCTCTAGCAGCAAGATCAACGCGTCGAGGTCCGTTGGGAGTGCGGCCGAGAGCACCTCACGCATCCCTGGTTCGTATTCAGCGGCGCGGGGACCCTCCAGCCATGCGCGGAGCTCAACCCGTGTACCCGCTGGCGTTGGGCGTGCCTCGTGATGAACCGTGAGTTCGACGCCTTCCAGTTCCGTGGTGTCGGCGTACACATGGGGCGCGTCCAGCGACGTCACCCGGAACGGTGCGGGTTCGTTACCCGTCGACTTCGAGACGCCTCGGCTGCCCACGCGAACAGGTGTCTCGATGTCGAACCACTCCATGCTTGCCGCCCACTCAGGGTGACTGGGCAAATCGATCCAGCGCTCAAAGAACGCCTCACACGGAGCGGTGGATGTGCGGACAACGCGGCCAACTTCGATCACGTCGTCACTGTAGCGACGCAGGGCACGATCGGCCGCAGACGCGCGAGTACACTGCCCGTATGAACACAGCCGCGCCCCGAGCCATCTCGCTCGCTGTGGCGCGCGCTCACGCCGGTGACATGAAAGCGGCCGCGGTGTCCAGCGTCGGCCGATTCTTTAGCTAGGCCCGGGGAGACCCGCCGGGCCTGATTTCACGCGCCGTGACCCCTCCGGGCGAGGCCTCGTGGCGCCGCTAGAATTCACACAAGTCTCTTCCCTACGAGGGGTAGTCCATGCCTGAACTGTCACCGCTCGACGCTGCTGGCGTTGATGCGGCGGTCGAGGCCGCGCTCGCGGCCATCGCTTCCGCCACCACGTTGGATGCGTTGAAGGATGCGCGCCTTGCCCACACGGGCGACAAGGCGCCGCTGACGCTCGCAAACCGTCTGATCAAGGATGTGCCGCCGGCTGACAAGGCCGTCGCGGGCAAGACGATGGGCAGCGCGCGTGCTCGCATCGCGCAGGCGCTCGATGAGCGCCAAGCCCAGCTTGAGGCTGAGCGGGATGAGCGTGTGCTCGTTGAGGAAGCCGTTGACGTGACCCTGCCGGTGCTGCGTGCGCCGCTTGGTGCCCGTCACCCGCTCGAGACGCTCCAGGAGCACATGTGCGACATCTTCGTCGGCATGGGCTGGGAGGTTGCCGAAGGCCCAGAGGTCGAGGCGGAGTGGTACAACTTCGACGCCCTCAACTTCGACCCGGACCACCCGGCGCGCGCGATGCAGGACACCTTCTTTGTCGCGGCGGGGGAGCGAGACGACGCCGGGGCTGAGACGGGGCCTGGTGGTGAATCAGCGCAGCCGGGCACGTCCGGCATCGTGTTGCGCACCCACACGTCGCCGGTTCAGGTGCGTGCCGCCATCGAGCGCCGTGAAGCGCTCGTCAAGGAAGGTCGCGGCATCTATGTGATCTGCCCGGGCAAGACGTTCCGCACCGATGAGCTCGACGCGACTCACACGCCGGTGTTCCACCAGATCGAGGGTCTCGCCGTTGACAAGGGCCTCACGATGGCAAACCTCAAGGGCACGCTCGACCACTTCGCACGGGCGTTGTTCGGACCAGATGCTGTGACGCGACTGCGTCCGTCGTTCTTCCCCTTCACCGAGCCGAGCGCGGAGATGGACCTGCGTTGCTTCGTGTGCGGCGGTGAGGACGCCAACTGCCGCACGTGCAAGGGAACAGGGTGGATTGAGTGGGGTGGCTGCGGCATGACCCACCCCAATGTGCTCCGTGCCGCTGGCATTGACACGAACGAGTACACCGCCTTCGCCTTTGGCATGGGTATTGAACGCACCCTGATGTTCCGTCACGGGGTGAAGGACATGCGTGACATGGTCGAGGGCGATGTGCGCTTCTCGCAGCAGTTCGGAATGGAGGTCTGAGCAATGCCCAAGATTCCTGTGAACTGGCTGCGCGAGTTCGTCGACCTTGTTGACGACGCTCCCGAGGCGATTGCCGCGGCGCTCGTCAAGGTGGGCCTTGAGGAAGAAGGCATCCACGGTGGCGACATCACCGGGCCGCTCGTGGTGGGCCGTGTGCTGTCGATCGTCAAGGAGGAGCAGTCCAACGGCAAGACGATCAACTACTGCCGCGTGGACGTGGGCGAGCACAATGACCCGGCAGGTCCCGGTCACAAGCCTGACAACAAGGTCGAGTACCCCGCGTCAAAGGGCATCGTGTGCGGTGCGCACAACTTCCATGAGGGCGACTACGTGGTGTGCATCCTGCCTGGCGGCGTGCTGCCCGGACCGTTCCCCATTGGCGGGCGCAAGACGTACGGCCACTGGTCGGACGGCATGATCTGTTCGGCGCGAGAGCTTGGCCTCGGGGACGACCACACGGGCATCATCGTGCTCGCCTCGCCCTCGGGTCAGTCCGCTGATCTGGGGTACGACGCCGACTCGCTCACCCCCGGTCAGGACGCGATCTCGCTGCTTGGCTTGGATGAGAAGACGGTGGAGGTGACGGTCACGCCTGACCGTGGCTACTGCTTCTCGATCCGTGGTGTGGCGCGCGAGTACTCCCACTCGACGGGGGCGACCTTCCGTGACCCTGCCGATATTGAACTGACCGGAACGGCTGTGGCGAACCCGGCCGGGACGTCGGCGTTCCCTGTGGTGATCGAGGACCAGGCGCCCATCCGCGGCAATGTTGGCTGCGACCGCTTTGCGGCGCGCGTCCTGCGAGGCTTCAACCCCGAGGCGCCGAGCCCGGATTGGATGAAGAAGCGTCTTGAGCAGGCGGGGATGCGGTCGATCTCGCTCGCCGTCGACGTGACCAACTACGTGATGCTTGAGCTCGGTCACCCGCTTCACGCCTATGACCTCGCGACGTTGCACGCACCGCTCGTGGTGCGCCGAGCGTCGGCCGGGGAGACCTTGGTGACCCTCGACGACGTGGAGCGTGTGCTCTCGCCCGAAGACATCCTCGTGTGTGACTCAAAGGGCGGGCACGGTGCGCGTCCCGTTGGCATGGGTGGCGTGATGGGTGGCCTGGAGACGGAGATCTCGGAGACCACCACGGACGTGCTGCTCGAGGCGGCGCATTGGGACCCCGTGACGATCGCGCGGACGGCGCGCCGTCACAAGCTGGGCTCCGAGGCCTCGCGCCGGTACGAGCGCGGCGTTGACACGGCGCTTGCGCCCGTCGCGATTGAGCGTGCGCTGCGGCTCATGCAGGAGTTCGGTGGCGGCGAGATCGAGGACGTGTACACGGACATTGTTGACGTTCCCGCACGCCCCGCGATCACGATGGCGCTCGACTTCCCCTCGCGGATTGTGGGGATGGAGTTCGATGCCGACGAGGTGGTGGCGTCGCTCGAGAAGATCGGCTGTGGTGTGCTGCGCACGGGCGGCGCTGATTCAAGCGGCGAGGTGACGGTGACGGCGCCCTCGTGGCGTCCGGACCTGCGCTCGGCGATCGACCTGGTGGAGGAAGTGGCGCGCCTGCGCGGCTACGACGCAATGCCGTCGGTGCTGCCGGTGGCCCCGCCTGGCCGTGGGCTCACCCACAGCCAGCGGGTGCGTCGTTCCGTGGCGCGGGCTCTCGCCGACGCTGGGCTCACGGAGGTGCTGACGTACCCGTTCATGGCGCCGGAGCGTCTTGATGAGTGCTTGGTGCCGGCGGACGACAAGAGGCGTCGGTTGGTGCGGCTTGCCAACCCGCTTGCGGGGGAGAAGCCGGTGCTGCGCCCGCGGGTGCTCTTCACGCTGTTCGACGCGGTGAGGGTGAACCTTGGCCGAGGCGCGCAGGATGTCGCGGTGTTCGAGGTGGGTCGCGGCTACTTGGCGACCGGCACCGGTTCCGCTGGCTTGCCACCGGTTGATGGGACCGTGACCGAGGCTCAGCTCGCTGATCTTGAAGCGGCGCTACCTGAGCAGCCGCGCATGGTCGCGGGTGTGCTCACGGGTGCGCGCGTGCCTGCGGGGTGGAACCAGGAGGCGCTGCCGTGGGAGTGGTCGGACGCGCTCGCGCTGGTGGAGACCGTGGCGCATGCGGCCGGGGTGACGCTCACGCGTCGCGCTGATTCCTATGCGCCCTGGCACCCGGGCCGTGCCGCCGTGTTCACCTTGGCGGACGGCACGCCGTGCGCTCACGCCGGTGAGCTGCACCCCAAGGTGTGCGAGACGATCGGCCTGCCTGCGCGGTCGGTCGCGTTCCAGGTGTTGCTGGACCCGATCATTGCGGCGTCCGAAGGCGTGATCGTCTCGGCAGAGGCGGTCTCGGGTCAGGTGCTGGCCAAGGAGGACTTCGCCTTTGTGGTGGACACCTCGGTGCTGGCGGGTGACCTCGAGGCGCTGGTGCGCCGAGCCGGGGGAGCGCTGGTGGAAGAGGCGCGCGTGTTCGATGTCTACGCGGGCGCCCAGGTGGGCGGGGGCAAGAAGTCGCTGGCGGTCAACGTGCGCATGCGAGCTGCCGACCACACGCTTTCGGCTGACGAGGTGCTCGAGGTGCGCAAGGCTGTGATTGCGGCGGCTGAGGGAGAGCTCGGGGCTGTGCTGAGGTAGCAAGGCTCCGCCACGTGGTGGTGCGGGCTCCTGCCGGAAATGGGTGTCACGCGTGTCTCACGGTGACCGAGTACGTGCGGAGACTGCGACACCTTCGCGAGAGTAGCGTTTCACTCAGCGGTCCTTCTGGACTCTAGGGGGCGATCTTGAAGTGGCAACCATCGGCTTTATTGGCGCTGCTCATTGTGGGTTGCGCTACGTCGAGTGACCCCACGCCCACGGAAGCGGGGGCCACCTCCCGTGTGCCATCGCCGCCCGCCACCGTCACGTTCGCTGACTATTCCGTCTCACCTGTCGCGGAATTGATCCAGCAGTTCGCCACGTCTCGTCCGGGCATTGTCGTTGATATCCAGGGGGAGAGTCCATCGAGTTCGTTCCGGCCAACGCTCGCCGACGCTCTTACCGGAGCTGGCCCCGTCGCGGATGTGGTCCTGTTTCCGGCCGATGCGCGTGAGCATGCAATTGCCAGCGAGGCGTTTGAACGCATCGAGAGAATTGCCAAAGATCCGGCGGCAATCTGTTTCCGTCAGGACCTTCTCGAGGCCGCAGGGATCCCGTCCGACCCGACCGCATTTGCGAGTCTCTTGGCGAGCAACGGAGGCGGGTGGGACCAATTTCTCGCTGTGGGAAGGGATTACCGGGAGATCACGGGCGACGCCTGGTTCGGCGACGACCAATTGCTATGGGCCTCGATGGAGGGCCAAGTTCAACAGTCTGTGTCGGCGGGCGACCGTGACGTGGCCAGTCTTGGAGAAGGTGACTTGGCGAGAAGGCAGGGCTTGTTTGACGGGGCCGTCGAGGACGGTCTCAGTGCTGGCGAGTCGTGGTGGGACTGGCGCGGTGGGGCGGCACTTCTCGACGACTCGTTTGCGGTCACGCCATGTACCCCGGGAATTCGCAACGTCATGGTTGCAGCGCTAGGTACTGCGGACGTGGGCAATGCCAAATGGGCGGTTGCGGACTTCTTTCCGGGAGGCAGTTGGTCCTTCGCGGACGTGTACGTGGGCATTAGAGCCGACGCTGGCATGAACGACGAGGCCGTGCAGCTGTTCACATGGTTGACCGAGGCGGAAGGACAGGCGGCAATCGCGGAGGCGCAGATTGGCGTTCCCGAACTGGAGGACACGCGGTTCCATTGGAAGGGATCGGCGTGGGTTGGCTCGCAAGACATCGACTCCATCGCGGCCATCGACCGCAACCGCGCTGACTTCGAGTTGGAGTGACGCCACGTGTTGGCTCTTACCTCACGCCACCACAACAGTCCGCGATCACCGGACGCCCCATCCCGCCACATGTACCCATGCCGCTCGTGGAAGCGACGCTCGCGTCACCGTGCACAACGTCGCCACTAGGCTGGCCTCGCCGATCCTGGCCCGCAAATCGTGGAGAGGGAACACCAATGACGCAGTTTGCGCTCAAGGACGCCCACGTCATTAATGCGAGCGCCGTGCGCTACATCTTCGAGACTGCCGATGCCGACGCCGTGAGAGCCGCAGTGCACGCGTTCTTTGCTTGGCGCGGCTACGCGCTTGAGGAGGGCACGGCCGCCAACGGCGTTTATGGCAAAGGGAGTGCCGTCAGTCGGGCTCTTCTCGGAGGACTCGCAACACGCTTCAAGTTCAATGTCGCCGTCTACGCCGGTGACGGAATCACGCTAGTCGACTTCAGCAAGGGCATGGCGGGCATCCTGGGTGGTGGCCTTGGCGTGACCAGGATGAACAAGGAGTTCGCGGCGATCCAGGCGGAGCTGAAGGCGCTGTAGTCGTTGCGCGTAAGCCTCTCCAGCATGCTCATTGCGTTCGGTTTATCGCGCCTGCGTCGAACGGCGCGGGCCGCGCGCGATCGGCGGTGGGGCTTGCCGCGGTGGCGCGCCTTGCTCAGACCTCGCGCCACCACAACAGTGCCCGATCACCGGACTCTTCATCCCGCCACACAAACCCGTGCCGCTTGTAAAAGCGCATTGCATCAACGTCGCTCTCGTCGACTTGAATCTCAATCGCACTCCACCCGCTCTCGCGGGCGTGGGCAAGCAGCACACTCATGAGTTCACTGCCGTGACCCTGACTCGGCCGAGCCGGTGCCACATAGAGGTCCTCCAACAGCGCCACGGGTCCGTCGTAGTAGATCGACGGCCTTAGCGAAACTGTCCCGAAGCCGCACACGGGTTCGCCCACAAGGAATGCGTCGAACGTCGGCAAATCCAGCAGCTGCGCAAAGCGTGAAGTGAGCTCGCTCATCGGTGGGACGTCGTCGCCGTACTCGGTGTTGAAATCGGTGAGCAAGCGCGCTAGCACGCCAGCGTCGGCGCTGGTCGCTTGGCGGACGGGGACGTGGGCGTCGTTCACAAACCGAGCCTAGAACGGGCGCCGCGGCCACGCCGGGCGAAACGAGCGTCGGCCGCATGCCCCAGCCGGAAGCCGCCCGGTACGACACACGGCGTATGGCCTTGCCTTTGCCAACCGGCTTAGCCTCGCGCTGAGGCGCGAAAGCCGCGCCGTCGCCCTGTCCCCGGGAGATTCCATGCGACCCGCACTCGCCTATGCCCTCGCGTTATCCCTTCTCATCGCGGGTTGCAGCGGCGGGGGCGGGGACAGCGAGACCGCCGAACCGGCAAGCGCCGCCGCCGGTGCTCCCGCGCCCGACGCTGGCGTTGTCGCTAGCTACGATCTCGCGTCGGCATGCGACTTGCTCGGTGTCGCGGACGTGGAGGTCGCGGCGGGAGGCACGGGCTGGGGAGTCGTGACGGATGAGCCTGGACGCTGCATCTACAGCGATCCCGAAGGCGAGCACACCGTCACCCTCACCGTGACGAGCAGCGCGGCGTACAACGACTTCGCTGGGGCGGGCATCTCTGCCGGAGCGGGTGGCATGCGCGGTCTCGCGGCCGGCGACACATACGCCCAGGTGTGGGCGCCTGCGGGTGCCAACGCGGCCGTTGTCCTCACCCAAGACCCAGCGTCGATCGCGAGTGCGTCCATCATCGGTCTCACTGAGACGGCTGCGATTGCCCTGGAAAACACGCCTGCTGCGGGCTCCGAAACTGATAGTGCCGACGCTGGCAGTGGAGATCTCAGCGGCGCCGGAGCGCTGACCTCGGGTCTGAATCGCGTGGCGGTCGAGGGGAGCATCCCGGCGACGGGCAACACGATCAGCATTGAGGTGACAGCGGCCCAGGTTGCTGAGGTGGGTGTCGAGTCGCTCACGACGATCGCCTGTGTGGGCGCCCGTGACGAGGGAGGGCTCGAGGGCTCGTATGCGGTGCTTGCGATGAACGTTGAGGTGCTTGACGGCCTCACCCTCGCTCAGTTGGAGATCACCGAAGAGTTCAACGGCCCCGGCACCTATACGGCAGACGTGCGCTTTGCCGAGGCCGATGGCGACAGCTTCGATCTTTCCGGCACGATGACGGTGGCGGCTGGACTCGAATCGGGCACGTATGACGTGAAGGACCGGTCCGGTGCGCAGGTCACCGGCTCCTGGGTGTGTGAGTTCGCGTCCTAAGCGGAGGCCAGTGACGCGCCAAGCGCGATTGCCGCTGCCGCAACCCGGTTGGTGACACCGAGCGTTGCGTACGCATTCTCGAGATGCTTGCGTACCGTTTCGGGTGAGATGCCGAGGGTCCGGCCAATTTGCCGGTTAGTTGCGCCCGTTGCCACGTGCAAAACGACGTCGGTCTGCCGTGCGGTGAGTCCCGCGGCGAGGAGCCGCTCGCGCATGGCCCGTGACGCATCGTCCTCGTAAAGCCACGACTCGCCCCACTCCACCCCAGCCGGCCGAACCAACGGCGCAGAGCTTTCAAGTACGTGACGGTGGGCCCAACCGAGCAGGGGAGTTGCGGCGTTGAGAATCGCGCGTACTCTCGCATCGAAACCCGTTCCGTCGCGATTGACCGCAAGCCCGGCAATGCCGCCGTGCTCCACCGGGACCGTCACCGCAATCTGGCTATGAATCCCGTTCGGTGCATAAAACGAGCGGTACAACTCGCTACCCGCGAAGCTGCCCTCCGGATCCACGTCGGTCCACGCCGTGGCGCATTCGAGGCGACCTCCGCCGCGCACGGCCAGCGCAAATACCGGGTTCTCGCTCATGTGCGCCTCGTAAACACTCTGATACTCAGTAAACCAAGAGGACTTCGGCATGGGGACAATGACGGCAGCAGCTCGGGCGGCGTCGTCACTTGATTCTGTGTATGAGACCGAGACGCACGGGGACAGCATGTCGTACAGCGACTTGCATACCGCGAGTCCAAAGCCAGCCCGATCTCGCGCGGCGGCGGCACGCTCAAGCATGGACAGCACAGCTGCGTAATCGGCTGCAGCGAGTGCGTCGGCCTGCGACATGACAAGAATCTACAGCGGACCCGCGCGTGCTGGCAGATCGAGAATCAACCGGCCGTGAGAACCTCGAGGTCGACGCCGCAACGCTCGGATGTGTAGTCCTTGACTGCTTCTACGTGGCCGAACTGGCGTTGGATGAGCGGCAACTGTGCCTCGGTGTGCGCGGTGATGTCGTCATTGAACGCATCAAAGTCATTGGCCGCGTTCATAATGAGCGCCGCAGGGATGAGGTACGAGTTGAGGTACTCAAGCATCCCGTTGAGGCCCTCGCTCGCGGCCTTGTCATCGACGAGCGCCTTGGCCGCCGTTACGCGATCAAAGGCGTCGAGCGCGAGTGCGTTGACCGTCCCCCCGAGGTCATTGATGCCTGACAAGTCGTTGGTCTCAGCCGCGGTGAGAGTCGCCGGGATCACGTCGTCAACGTACGTCTGAAGTGCGGTGTTGTAGTCCGTCATTGCTGTGATGACGGCGGTGCAGTACTCGTCATCCGTGCTTGGTGCGGGGGTGATCGCCTCAAGGGTGATCGTGCCGTCATCATCCGATCCCGCCGGGCTCGCGCTCCCGCTCGGGGTCACAATGACCACTTCGTCGGACTCGGGCTCGTCTCGATCGCATCCGACGAGGGCTATAGCGGCAAGCGAGGCGCACGCGACGGCAACCACAACATGATGACGAAAGAGGGGTGCAGAACGGGACATATCGCTAGATTCGCGCGGAGGTAACGGCTGCGCCATACGACGGTGTGCGTAGAGGTTGAGCAGCGGCGATGGCGCCCGATGAGGAGGTCGCTACACCGTCCGACCGGCACGAGCCATCGCGTCAGCGAAGCCGTCCAGCAATAACTCGAGTCCGTACTCGAACTCCGCCGCGTCGTCTTGAGCACTGAGCGTGGGGCCGATCTCGGTGACAAGAGGGAGTAACTTCTCCACGCTTGGCGCCGCGATCTCGGCGCGGCTCGTGGGGGAGGCGGCCCGAGCGTCGGCCGAAAAGTACCCGCCCACTTCGATATCGAGCGTCCCGAGCGAATAGGCCGCGAGGGCGCGATAGCACCGTGCGGTGCTGAGCGCGTCGAATCCTGCGCGGCGAAAGCAGCGGAAGCCGGCCTCGACAAACGCAAGAGCATCGGGCGTGTGCGGGGGGAACTGGCGGATCA
This sequence comes from Actinomycetes bacterium, assembly GCA_023411615.1. GTDB lineage: Bacteria > Actinomycetota > Actinomycetes > Actinomycetales > Demequinaceae > Demequina. Next base: position 6,852 of record JAEYOR010000026.1, on the reverse strand, counting down.
GCCCAGCAGCGTTCGGGTGCGCGAGTGCCACATGCCGCACCGAGCGCATGATGAAGCGCATCGCGTCCCGCCAGTGAGCGTCCTCTGGGGGCGACTCGACCTCGGCCAGCAGCAGCTGTGCAACTCCATCAAGAACGGCCTCTTTGTCGGGGAAGTACGTGTAAAGCGACATGGCGGACGATCCGAGCCGCTCCGCAAGCCGTCGCATCGTGAGCGCATCAATACCGTCGGCGTCGATCGCAGCCAATGCGGCCTCCGCGATGCGCCGCTGGGTCAGTTTTTGTGCCATGCGAACCTCCTCTTGACAGCGTACAGCGTACGGGGCATGATTTACGCGAGGCCGTACGGCGTACGGCAACATGAGAACGATGTAAGGAATCCCCATGGTCTCAATCCGGCTCGCCACGACCGAGGACGCGCACGACATCGACGCGATGGTCCGCGAACTCGCAACCCACGAGAACACCCTTGACGACGTCCATGCGACCGCTGAGTCGTGGAAAGCAGTTCTGGCCCGGCCTGACGTGACTGTTTTCATTGCCCGTGCAGGCGGCGACGCGGTGGGATTTGTGTCCACCCTGCGTCGGCTGCATTTGTGGAGTGGCGGCGACCTTCTCGCGCTCGATGATCTCTACGTGCGCCCGGGATACCGGGACAAGGGGATCGGCACCCTCCTCATGAACACGGTTGCCGCGTTTGCTTCACGCGAGGACCTGATCGTCATCTGGGGTGCGCGCCTCGACAATCATGCCGGTCACCGCTTCTACTTGCGCTTGGGTGCGACGCTGAGCACCAAGACGACTGCGGCGTGGACGCCCGAGGCGTACAACCGTCACCTCGCACAGGGCGTTGCGGTACAGGTGGTCGACACGCATGCGTGAGCGCACGATGCCGCTGATCCTCACCCTGATCGCGGCGCAAATGGTGGTGATGCTCGATTCCAGCGTGCTGAACGTCGCCGTTCCGTCTATCGCGGAGGATCTGAATCTGTCAGCAATTGGCACGGCTTGGGTCCTCAACGCCTACTTCCTCACATTTGGCGGGCTGCTGCTCATTTCGGGACGCGCCGCCGACGTTCTTGGCAGGCGACGCATGTTTCTCACGGGAGCTGCCGTGCTTGTGCTCGGTTCCGCCCTGGGGGCAATGGCGTCCAGCGGTGGGGAGCTCGTCGTTTCCCGGCTTCTTCAAGGAGCGGGTGCTGCCGCCCTCAGTCCGGCCGCGATGTCTCTCATCTTGTCGCGATTCGAGGGTGCTTCCCGTGCCCGTGCGATGAGTTGGTGGGGAGCGGCCTCAACGGTGGGCGGCGCGACCGGCGTGAGCGTTGGAGGCGTGCTCGCGGGAGGAGCTGGCTGGCACAGCGTCATGCTCTTGACCGGTGGCGTGGCAGCCATTCTCGCGGTTGCGGGTGGGGTGCTGCTTCCAGCCGATGAACGTGGCGTTCGACGGGACTTCGATGTGACGGGGGCGGGCGCGATCACCGCGGGGGCCGTTGCAGTCGTCTATGGCGTTCTCAGTGCGCCGAACGTTGGCTTCGCGTCGGTTGAGGTGGTTGCGGCAAGCGCGGTGGCTGCGGCGAGCGTCATCGTTTTTGTGAAGGCCGAACGTGGGGCAGTGGACCCGATCCTGCCGCTCGCGGCACTGCGCGATCGCCGTGTCTGTGGCGGGGTTGTGGTCAATATGTTGGGAGGAGCGGCTCGCGTCGCGTGCTTTGTTCTGGTCGCGCTGCTCATTCAGCAGGTGCTGCAGTTCAGTCCGGCATCCGCAGGCCTCGCGATGCTTCCCACCTCGGTGGCGGGATTTGCTGTGAGCGCGGTGGTCTTGCCCCGAGCGTTAGCGTTGCTCGGCCCTCAGCGCGTGGCCGTTATTGGCGTGGGGTTGCTCGTTGTTGCTCACCTGCTCTTGGCATCCGTCAACCCCGGAGACTCCTACGTGTTGCGCGTGCTCCCGGCGCTCGTTCTCGCAGCAAGTGGTGTCGCGTTTAGTTTCACGCCAACCACGTTGGTGATCGCCGACGGCATGGCCGCCCGGAATGCCGGCGTGAGTTCCGGTCTCGCATCCGCAACCGCTCAGATTGGTGGAGCCATTGGCATTGCAGTGTTTGGAGCAGTCGATTCCGCCATTCGAGTGGCAGCGCTTGGCCGTGGCGAAGGGGTGCTGGCGGCTGCCCACGCAGGCCTTTCGGCCGCACACACCGCCGCTGCAGTTGTTGCCGGAATCGCCGTGGTGGTGGGCGTGATTGCGTTCCCGCGCGTGCGCGAGCCCCTTGTGCCCCGCGCGATTGATTTAACGCGGCGCGAGCCTGCCGCCTCGATTGACTCAAGGCGGCAGGCCCACTGACCTCTTAAGCGGCCGACGCTGTGGCCGACGCTGAGGTCGACGCTGCGGCTAGATTGCCTGCCGCACTCGCCGTAGCGGCCGGGCGCCGAGCACGCAGAGGAACGATGTCGCCACGGCGGTGCCGGCAAGTCCGAGATACAGCACCGGGTCGAGTCCAAGGCTGAAGCCCTCCACCATCGCGACGGACGCCGTCACCAGTCCCGGCAACGCCACCAGGGTGCCGATGCCCACAGCGCCCACCGCGATGAGTCCTGCCTCGACACCGAGCATCGACCGCACCTGTCGGCGAGTCGATCCGATGCGAGACAAGAGGACAAACTCGTTGCGGCGGCTGCGTGTGGCGAGCACGAGGGTGTTGCCTGCCGCGATCCCGACGAAGGCAAGCAAGGCAAGGAGCAACACGAGTGACAACGTGTCGCCGGTGTTCTGCGTCGCCGCGCCCACGTAGTCGTCGACGCTCATCAACCCGAGCGCGCTTGCCGAGGCAAGCAGAGACTCCGCACCGTCCGCATTCGCGCGGACAATCACCATGGCCGACGCCGTCGCCGGGTCTCCCAGGCCAAGGCCATCCGGCCCGGTGAGGAACGGGCCCACGCCCATGCCGCGCTCGTAGAGCGCCACAATCGTCAAGGCTGTCTCCACCCCGTCACGGTCACGCACCGAGATGGTGTCGCCAATGCCCTTGCCCGTACCGAACAGGGCGTCGGTGCTCGCCGCTACCGTGCCCGGCGCCGCAAGGTCCGCGAGGGAGCCACGCGTCACGTCCGGGTCGAACACCAGCGCGTCGCTCGGCTGATCCACAGCGCGAACAACGGCAGGCTCCCACGCAAGGCCACTCATAAACGGCATCTCTTCGTCACTCTCATCGAGACGCACCTGCACCATTTCGTCGCGAATCACCGCGACATCCCCAGCCCCGGGTTGAGCCGCGAGTTGCTCGGTGACGGCTCCAGCGTCGGCGGCGTTCCCCACCCACACGAGATCTCCCGCCATGGCGTCGGTCATTTGCTGGCGCCCCGCCTCGGCGGCAATTGCGTTGGTGCCCGATTGGATGGTGCCGAGCGCCACAAGGAGCGCGAGGGGAACAACAACCGCGGTGAGGCGACGCGAGAAGCCCCGAGCGTTGGCGGTAGCGAGTGCGACTGCCGCGCGGCGTCGGCCATGCCCACGTCCCGCCGCCCATGCTGCGCCGCGAGCAACAACGGCGGGGCCAGCGAGTGCAACGGCAGTGATGAGCAGGATGGACGACATCGCACCCATTGCCGCGCCCATCATTCCGGGGACGAAGAGCGGCGTGACAACAGACGCGAGCCCGGCGGCCCCGCAAATCCACGCGCTCACAATGCGGCCCGCTCCAAGGGTGCTCTTGTCGACGGCAGCGGCGCCCACCGCGGCAGTCGGGTTGAGGCGTGCCATCTCACGTGCTGCGAGTCGACTCGCAACAAAGGCGGCCGGCAAAAGGAGTGCCGCGCTCGCGATGAGCGGCCACGCTGACAGTGCAGGCGTGAAGTCCGGCTCGACGAAACCGTTCCGGCGCAGGAGTGGGACGAGCGCGTATGCTCCGCCATACCCAGCACCTGAGCCCAGGATGATCGCCGCCGAGGCGACCGCCATCACCTCGCCCGTGACGAGCGCTCGCACCTGACGCGAGTCGGCTCCCACCGCGCGAAGCAGGGCAAACTCGCGGCGGCGATCCCGGAGAGCGCCCGCGACCGCCGTCGAGACGACGAACGTCGCAATCATGACCGCGACGCCGCCAAAGGACGTCATGAGCGCAGGAAGCATGGTGGCGGTGGGGGAGAAACGGTCCTCCGCCTGCACGCCGGAGACCACCAGCACCGCCGCAGCGGAGACGATCGTGGTGGCAAGGAAGATGGTGAGGAAGACGCCTGTGGCGCTGGGCCAGTGTGCTCGCAAAGCGGCGAGTGAGAGTTTCTTCATGGCGGTTACCGTCCCAAGTTCAGTACGCGGTCAGAGATCTCGGCGGCCGACGCTGCAACGGCACGGTCCACCACGGCACCGTCCGCGAGGAACACCACCTCGTCCGCGGCCGCGGCAACCACCGGGTCATGGGTCACCATGACGAGCGTCTGGTCGAAGCGCTCGACTGCCTGACGCAGGGTCGCGAGAATCTTCGCCCCGGTGTGCGAGTCCAAGGCGCCGGTCGGCTCGTCGGCAAAGACAACGTCGGGCTGGTTGACGAGGGCGCGGGCAATCGCCACGCGCTGGGCCTGGCCTCCCGAAAGCTCGGTGGGCTTGCGGTGGCCCATGCCCGCGAGACCAACCGCTTCGAGGAGTTCCTCTTGGCGCGCGAGGTCAGGCGCCGTGCTGTCGAGCCACCACGGCAAGTGAAGGTTCTCTTGCACGGTGAGGTGCGGCACAAGGTTGTACGCCTGGAACACAAATCCCACGTGACGGCGGCGAAAACGGGTGAGAGCGTCGGCCGAAAGCCTGCTGATATCCGTGCCTCCCACGACGATGCGGCCGGACGTGGGGGAGTCAAGGCCTGCAGCGCAATTGAGCAGCGTGGACTTGCCCGAGCCCGAAGGCCCCATCACGGCGATGAAGGAACCCGCGGGGACCGTGAGCGAGACAGAACGGAGGGCGTACACGGGCCCGGCGGCCGCGGCGTACGTCTTGTGGACATCGGTGAGGGTGACCGCCGCGCGGGGCGGGGCCTGGAGGTCTGGCGTGAGGGTCATGGGGCTCTCCTTGGTCGGGGACGACGCTGTTGCGCCGATAACGCCGACGCTACGGAGAGGGGGTGGCGCGCCTCTAGCGTCCAAAGTGGTCACCTCGAAGGTTCCACCTAAAGGAGGAACGGGCGCTATTGCTGGACGGCGACTACTGCTGCTGGACGGCGACTACTGCTGCTGGATGTCGACCACACGGTGCTGATACGCCCAGACCACGGCTTGGAGACGTGAACTGACTCCGATTTTGGGCAGCATCCGCGAGATATGCGACTTCACCGTCGAGACCTCGAGCACGAGCGTGCGCGCGATGTCCTCATTGGAGAGGCCCTGCGAGAGGAGCAGGAGGATGTCGAGCTCTCGCGGAGAGAGAATTTCCGACGGATTGGTGACGGTGACGGGCATCGTTTGGCGACGGCGCGAGAACTCGCGGATCACCGTGCGGGTGAGAGAAGCGTCGAGCGTGCCGTTGCCGGCGGCGACTGTACGGATTGCCGCGACGATGTCCTCCGGCTCGGAGTCCTTCAACATGAAGCCAGCGGCGCCAGCCTCGAGAGCGGCGAAGACGTAATCGTCGATTGCGAAGGTGGTGAGGATGAGGACGGGGATGGCGGTGCCGGTTGATGTGCTGCTGAGCTCGCGGGTGACACTGATGCCATCCCTGCCGGGCATGCGGACGTCTACGCAGGCGACGTCGGGCCGGAGCTCGCGGGCCATCGCGACAGCTTGATCGCCGTCGGCGGCCGTGCCCACCACCTCGATGTCCGGTTGGCTGTCGAGGAGCGCGGCGAGCCCGGCGCGCACGAGCGCTTGGTCATCGGCAATGAGAACGCGAATCATCGTGACTCCTCCCTTGGCACGGCGAGTGCGACGCGCCAGCCGCCGTCGTCAGTGGGGCCGTATGTGAGGCGTGACTTGGTGAGAGCGGCGCGTTCCTGCATGCCACGGAGACCAAAGCCGGTATGCGTCGTGGTGGTTGAGTCCGCGTGGCTCGCCGCGTGCGCTTGCGCGGGGCCGTTGGCGGGGTGTGCCCGGGCGTTGATGATCTCGATCTCGAGTGCTCGCGGCGTGCCGGTGAGAGTGACATCGCAGGGCGCGCCCGGAGCGTGGCGCGCGGCGTTGGCGAGTGCCTCCTGGATGGTGCGGTAGGCCGCGAATTGGCTCAGCGGGCCGATGCCGGCGGCGAGTGAGGCGAGAGCGGTGGCGTGGGTGAGGGGAGCGTCGGCCGTAGTGCCGGGGGGAGCGCCGGCCGTGTCAGGGGCTGGTGCGAGGGTGAGTGTCACGGCCTGGCCGCGCAGATGTGCACTGTCCACCAAAGTCTCGACGCCCGCGAGCGACTCGACGGCAACGGTGGCGCCCTCATCGCTGCGGAGGAGTGTGACAAGGCCGCGGAGTTCGTCGAGGAGGGTGCGGGTTTGAGTGCGGACGTCTTTGAGGGAGGCCTTGGCTGCGGCCGGGTCAGTGTCCACCTGTTGCGAGATGGCCGACGCCATGATGGCAATTCCGGACAGGTGATGGGCCGCAATGTCGTGGAGTTCGCGGGCGATCGCGGTGCGCTCTGCGGCGAGCGCGGCCTCGGTGCGTGCCTCCTGCTCATCCGCGCGCGCGATGAGTTCGCGCTCTCGGGCGGCATGCATGTCAGCGCGGCCCCTGAGGACGACTCCCACGAGCGCAGGCAGGCCGACGCCGAGCGCGGCTTGGCCCGCTCCGGCGGCTACCGCGAGAGCAGGCGAGAAGTCCGGGTCTGGAAGGGCCGACACCGTGCGCGCCACCCACACGAGTGCGGCGGTGGGGGCCCCCCCGGCCCCGGGGGGTTGGCGGG
>JAEYOR010000066.1 GCA_023411615.1 Actinomycetes bacterium | reverse complement strand
GGGTCCACATGGACCCAGGGCGCTTGAGGGAGACTTATGAGGCAGCGCGTGTCCACGAGTGAGACACGGCGTCCACCGTGGGGGCGACGGCGGCCGCGCCGCGAGATTCTGCGGTGCGGGCCGCAATTGCCGCGTAGTAGGCCTTGCGCCGGCGCTCAACGACGCCTTCGGCCGGGTCAACGCGCGGAACCTCTTCGGTTTCGAGGTTGGCGTTGAGGCCATCCTTGAGAAGTGACAGAGCTTCGGTACGCAACTGGCTGATGCGCGAGCGCGTGAGTCCCATCTCGTCGGCGAGCTCCACCACCGGACGGTCGTGGAAGAACAGCTGCTCAATGACATAGCGGAGTTTCTCAGGCAAGCACTGAATGCCGGCGCGCAGGTACTCGGTCTGCTCTGCACTGACAAGCGCATCAAGTGGGCCCACCGTCGAGTCGACCACCATGTCAGACACGGCACCGTCGAATGCGTCCATCGACAAGACCCGTGTGTCAGCGTCGGCATTGGCAGCGTCCACGTCACTTACCGACACACCAAGCGCCTCGGCAAGCTCCACCTTGGTGGGAGTACGGCCAAGTTGTGCGGTGAGGGCGTCGGACACCTCAGAGGTGAGACGTGCACGACGACGCGCGCCGCGAGGCACCCAGTCCATCGAACGCAGTTCGTCGACAAGCGCGCCGCGAATACGCATCGACGCGTAACGGGCGAAAGGAACGCCCTTGGAGTCATCAAAAGATCGTGCCGCCCGCACCAGCGCCATCGCTCCAGCCGAGGTGAGGTCAGCCCGAGAGACGTGCGATGGAACGCGAGCGAGGACCTCGTTCACGTTGTAGCCCACTAACGCCAGGTGCTCCTCCACCAAGGCGTTGGACTGGTTCATCGCTTCGTTCATGGCGCCATCTTGGGTACCAATAGGACGTCCGACAAGGCGGAATGTCACACGGCGGCCCTAGCAGAACGGGGTTCGGGAAATGTCACACGACACACCGCAAATCGGTATGTCCGATTCGTCCAGAAGCTGTTTGTGACGTACTCCATACCCCACACATGGGGGGCCCCAAATGGGGGGCACCAGCAGACACGCCGAGAAGGTGAGAAATTAGCAAAGTGACTCTTGTCACAGTCGTATTGCACGGAGTCATTACAACTTGTGCTCCACTGCCGATAGGAAGGCAGTACCGGACCACCGACAGGTCCGTGGACGTGATGAATAAGGAGTCACCATGGGACTCAATGAACTGTCGACCGTGCTTTGGCGCGAGCGGGAGCTTCTCGAGACGCTGCTCTTCAAACTCGAAGAAGAGGAACTGATTCTCGCGAGCGGGCGCACGCGGTGGATCGGTCGCGCCACGCGCGAGGTCGAGCACGTGCTTGACCAGATTCGCGGTGTCGAGCTCGGGCGCGCGGTTGAAGCGGACGACGCTGCACGTGAGGTGGGCCTTCCTGAAGGCTCAAGCCTCCTTGAGTTGTCAAAGGCCGCACCGTCACCGTGGAACGACCTGCTTCGCAGCCACCACGTTGCCCTCACCGATGTCACCGCCCAGATTGATGCGCTCGCGCAGAGCAACCGGGATGTACTTGCCCAGTCAGTACGCGCCACCCAAGAGGCCCTCCTTGGCATCAGTTCGACGCAAAGCACCTATGACCCCAAAGGCGCATCGGGCGACCGCATCGATTCGGCATTCCTCTTTGACGAGGCCTTGTAGTCATGAGCACGTTCTCGAGTCTGTCCACCGCGCTGTCGTCGCTCACCGCGCAGCGCCAGGCACTAGACGTAGCCGGCCAGAACATTGCGAACGCCAACACCGTTGGGTACACGCGCCAGCGCGTCGACATGCAGTCGATCAACTCGACGTCCGTCGCATCGATGTTCTCCACGCCCATGGGCTCGGGCGATGGCGTCCACATTATTGACATTGCCCGCTTGGGAGATCAGTTCCTCGACGCACGCTTGCGCTCGCAGACGTCGCTGTCCTCCTATAACAATGCAAATGCGACAACGCTCGGACGGCTTGAGTCTGTGGTGACAGAGCCGGGATCGACCGGACTCGCCTCCGGGATGCAGCAGTTTTGGAGCGCATGGGAGGACGTCGCGAATTCGCCCGACGCTCCCGCGACCCGCACTGCTCTCATGGGCAAGGCGAATGCACTTGCGAGCCAGATCGGTGACACGTATCGCGCCTTTGAGAGCCAGTGGAGCCAGGCTCGCACCGAGGCCGACGCCTTGGTGTCGCAGGTCAACTCCACCGCGCAAGCGGTGGCCAACCTCAACCAGCAGATTCGTGGCGTCCTCGTGTCGGGAGGGTCCGCCAATGAGCTCATTGATAAGCGCAGTGAGCTCATCACCCAGCTGTCCTCCTTGGTGGGCGCCACGTCCCGCCCCCAGGAGGACGGCACGGTGAATGTGATGGTTGCCGGCAACCCGATCGTGTCGGGTGACCGCATCAATGCCATCAAGGTCGAGGGAAGTTACGTGATGACAGGCGCGCTTGCGGAACCTCCGGGCGCCGACAGCATTCGCCTTGCTTGGGGCGCGAGCAATGCACCACTGGTTCTTGACGGTGGTTCCCTTGCCGGAACCATGACGTCTCTGCAGCCTGGCTCACTCGGTGGTCCCATTGCCAACGCGGTCGCTGCTGTCAACGGGCTCGCCACTCAACTGGCTTCCGCCGTCAACAGCGTGCACGCAACCGGCACTACTCTTGCCGCGCCGCCAAACGACACGGGCGTCGACTTCTTTGCGCTCGCGGCCGGTATGCCACCCGCTCTCGGACTTCGCGTGGCAATCACCGATCCGAATATGGTGGCGGCCTCTAACGGCACCAACGGCGCGTGGGATGGTTCGATCGCGGACCAGATCTCACAGTTGCGCGAAGGCACCGGCGCTCCCGACCAGAGTTGGCGTTCCTTTGTGGTGGACCTTGGCGTGACGACCGAAGCGGCACGCCGTCGCGCGGACGTCTCTGAGGTGACGCGGGCAACGGCCGAGAACCTTCAACGCGCCAACGCAAGCGTCGATATTGATGAGGAGATGACAAGCATCCTCGCCTACCAACGGGCGTACCAGGGCGCGGCCCGGGTACTCACCGCAGTGGACGAGATGCTCGACACCCTGATCAACCGGACGGGTCTGGTGGGGAGGTAAGCCGTGATTAACCGTGTGACGCACCAGACCATTCAGCGCACTGCGCTGACGAACTTGCAGCGCAACCTCACGACGATGTCTGATCTGCAAGGAAAGCTCTCGTCGGGAAAGAACCTCCAACGCCCTTCTGATGACCCAAGCGCTGTGGGCCGGGCGATGGCGATGCGTGCTGACAAGGCCGCGGCCGTGCAAGCCCGTCGCAATGCCGATGACGGCGTGGCATGGCTTGCTCAAATTGACACCGCTCTGCAGAGCTCGATCTCAGTTCTGCGTCGGGCCCGCGACCTCACCGTTCAGGGTGCGAGCACCGGCGCAATGGGGCAGACGCCTCGCAATGCCATTGCGACCGAGCTCGACGGCATTCGCGACACTCTTCTTGATCTTGCCAACACGAACGTCAACGGCCGTCTCGTGTTCGCCGGAACGTCGAGCAACGCCGTCGCCTTCGAAGGTCCAACATCCGCGACCCCCTACGCGTGGAATGGCACCGCCGACGCCTCCGTGAGCCGCCGCCTCGGCCCCGATGCCACGGTTCGAGTGGATGCGGACGGTGCGGGCGCTTTCGGCACAGCGGCTGCGTCGGTGTTCCAACTTATCGATGACATTGCGGCAGACCTGCGCGCGGGCAATGAGGTGAGCAACCGTCTTGGCGAAATCGACGATCGGATGGATGCAATGCTCTCGACTCTCGCGGACGTGGGCATCCGGTACAAGCAAGTGACCGACGCCCAGAAGACGCTCGAGTTGACGGTCCAGAATTTCACGTCCAGCATTTCAGGTATCGAGGACATCGATCTCGCTGAGACGGTCATGGAGTTGCAGATGCAGGAAGTCGCCTATCAAGGCGCTTTGGGCGCCGCCGCGCGCGTCCTCCAGCCAACGCTGATGGACTTCTTGCGATGAGTGTGGCCGTGGCGATCGACGGGGCCCGCAGCGAGCTGAGGGAGCTCCCCGATGTGCTGACCTTCATCGAGCCCCCTCCGGGAATGGTTCAGCTCACCCGCTTCGATCTTGACGCTCTCGACGACAACGGCTTCCTCTTCGCATTGCGCAGCCTAGAAACGAGTGGGGTGCGACTCTTCGTCATCCCGCCTCAGGCGTACTTCCCCACGTATTCGCCCGAGGCTTCTGAGCACGTCCGCGAGGCGCTTGGGATGGACGCGAACACGCAGCCGGTGTTGCTTGCTGTGGTGACGCCCGGTGAAGGCGAGCCCACCACGGTCAACCTGCTTGCGCCGATCGTTGTCAACCCCGTCACCGGCGCTGCCGCGCAAGTGGTGCTCGATGGCGATGAGTGGCCGCTGCGCGCACCGCTCGGCACTGACTAGTTGACGGCGGGCGGGCGTCCAGTCGATCCGCGCACCACGAGGTCATACTCAACGGGAATGTCCATCGATCCCGGCCTTTCGCGTCCTGGATCGAGCAACGCGAGCACTTCTTCCGCCGCGCGAGCGCCTTGACGCTCGGGGTACTGAGCCACCGTTGTCAGTCCAAAGAACTCGCTCAGCTCATGCCCGTCGATGCCAACAACAGAGAGATCGCCGGGGACGGACAAGCCGAGGTCGCGCGCAGCAAGCATCGTTCCAAAGGCCATTTCGTCCGACGCTGTGACGATTCCCGTGGGACGTCGCCGCGGATCTCCCAAGACTTGCTTGGCCGATCGGTATCCGCCTTCGATGCTGAACTCCGTAATGCGGAACAGGTCCTCGGTGACCTCGAGCCCCGCCATGCGCAATGCGTGCTCGTAACCCAGACGACGCTTGGATGGGATGTGGAAGTCGAGCTCGTGCTCCACATCACCACCGAGATGAGCGATCCGCTGGTGACCCATCATGATGAGGTGCTCGGTGGCGAGTTGGGCGACGCCCATGTCGTCCACCGACAATGTGGTGATCCCCCGCAACGGACCGCCCACGCCCACCATTGGCCTGTTCGTTTGGCGCAGACGCTCCACCTCGGGATCGGTGAGTTCCAAACTGACGGCGATCAAGGCGTCGTCCCGGCGCCTGCGCAAGGACCGTTCAAGCACCGCCTCGCGCGCTGTGCCAGAGCCAAACAAGTTGTAGAGCGTGACGTCGTAACCGTTGGCGAGCAGCACGGATTGCGCTCCCTCGATCACCGCGGTGTAGAACCAGCTGTTGAGGAATGGCACCACAATGCCCACCGTGCGCGTCTTCCCGCTGGCGAGGCCCGATGCGTTGGGTGAGACGACGTATCCAAGCTCATCCGCAACCGCTTTGACGCGCTCTTTGGTTGCTGGCGACACGGGGCCACGGCCGCTCAGTGCGCGCGAGACGGTGGCGATGGACACCCCGGCACGCTGCGCCACGTCCTCGATCCCCGCCATGGTCACGTGCCTCCCGCTGCTCGGATCAAGGGTAGCCGCGCTGACACGGCTGCAGATGCCGCTTTACTTGCCGGAACCTGCCGTGAGCCCGCTCACGATGTACCGCTGGAGGAAGAGGAAGAGGACGAGCACAGGCAATGCGGCGATGACGGCACCTGCAGCGAAAGCGCTCCAATCGGCATAGTTGGGGTTCGACACCATTCGGTAAAGCCCCACGGCGAGAGTCTGCTTGTCCGTATCGACGAGGACGACAGAGGCAATGACAAAGTCGTTGAATGAGGCGATGAACGACAGCAAGGACACCACGGCGAGAATCGGCGCGGCCAAACGCAGAATGATGGTGAAGAAGATGCGCGCGTGGCCCGCGCCGTCGATCTTGGCTGCCTCGTCGATTTCCGAGGGAACGGTGTTGAAGAAGCCGTACATGAGATAGGTGTTCACTCCAAGCGCCGCACCGAGGTACACCGCGATGAGGCCCGCATGCGTGTTGAGACCGAGTGCGGGGATGATCTCGCCGATCTTGGTGAGGAGAATGAAGATCGCCACCACCGCGAGCAACTGCGGGAACATCTGGACGAGCACCAAGCTCAGCAAGCCCGTGCGTCGGCCCTTGAAACGCATGCGAGAGAACGCGTAGGCCGCCATCGCCCCCAAGAAGACTGACAACACGGCCGTGGTGACGCCGATGACGATCGAGTTCTTGAACCACACGAGGAACGGGTACTGATCTGACGTGAGCAAGCGCTCGAAGCTGTCGAGTCCCACCTTGCGGAAGAGTCGGTTCGATCCGGTGAGAGTGCCCTGCGGGTTCAGCGCGGCCGACAGGACATAGACCAAGGGCATGAGTGCGAATGCGCAGAGGACCCACGCCGCGAGATGACGCCAACCGGTGCGCTTGAAGGCGCGGATGAGGCGCTCCGACCGGGTTGGCTGGTGGCGAATGCGTGAGGTGACGGTACTCATCAGTCGATCTCCTCGAGCGTCTTGGTCTTACGGAAACTGATGATCGAGATCGTCGCAACCAAGATGAAGATCAGGATCGAGAAGGCACTTGCGAGGCCGTAGTCACGCTGCTGCCCCGTGAAAGCCACTTTGTAGACAAGCGAGATGAGGATGTCGGTATGGCCCACCGGCATCGATGCGCTGACATCCCGTGGACCACCCCCTGTGACCAGGTAGATGATGTTGAAGTTGTTGAAGTTGAAGGCGAAAGACGAGATGAGGATGGGCGCTGTCGACACGAGCACCAGTGGCATCTTGACGAAGCGCAATACCTGCCACGGGCGGGCACCATCCATACGGGCAGCCTCGATGGCCTCTTCGGGCACCGCCTGAAGAGCACCCGTGATGACCAAGAACATGTAGGGGAAGCCAAGCCACAGGTTGACGAGCAGAACGGCGATCTTGGCCATCGTCGGATCGGTGAGCCACGGGATCGCCGCACCGCCGAGCAATACCTGATTGATGAAGCCGAAGCTCTTGGAGAACATGCCCGCCCACACCATGGCCCCGAGGAACGCAGGGAATGCGTACGGCAAGATCATGATGATTCGATACAGGGCGCGACCGCGCATCCCGCGCTTGTCGAACAAGAGGGCAGTGGCCATGCCAAGCGCAAAGGTGCCGAGCACAGACAGCGTGGCAAAGACGAAGGTCCACGCGATGACGCGCAGCAGCGGACCAAGAATGCTCGACTCGGTGAGCGCGTGAGTGAAGTTGTCCCAACCGACCGCAACCTGCCAACCAGGCAGAATCTCGTTTCCAGCGTCGTCGACAAATGAGCCGCGACCGCCGTCGGTATAGACGACGCCGGTTGTCGTATTCGTCAAGGTGTCCGTGGCGTCGTCGTAGCGCAGGTCAGACGTATAGAAGAAAGCGGAGCGCCCATCCTGAGTGCGAACCGAACCATCGGCGGCATCGTCAGAGACCGGCACCGAGAGGTCGAAGACCTCTTGCTGCATCGCGAGGATGTCGTTGAAGCTGAGCGACGTCACGCCTTCCGTCGCAATGGCCTTGCGTCCGTCGAATGTGGCATCGACCGGCTCAAGCGGCTCATCGGCGAAGCCGAGCCGGGCCGTGCCATCGGCAGCGGTGACGAGGAAGCCGAGCTGATCGCCGTCGCGCACCACGGTGACGGGAAGCTGCGGAGAATCAGGCACGCGGCTTTGCGACTGGGTGAGCAAGGCCTCGATCGCCTGGTCCTTGGTGAGGATGTGGCCAGTGGAGTAGTTGGTGAAGGCGATGTAGACCGTGTAGACGATGACAAACACTTGGAAGATCGCCAAGAACACGAGGCCCGGGGTGATGTACTTCGCCGGCAACGCGTGCTTGGACAGGTACACGACGTTGATGCCAACCGTGGCGAGAAGAAGAATGATGCACGGCACGATTTCGCCGCGCCCAATCAAGATGCTCATCGCAAAGACAGCAAAAGCATCGAGCAGCGCGAGCATCGCAATCTTGGTGACAAGCGGGCCCATGCGGGTAGTGACGCCCGCCTGCGCAGCGGCGGCGGGGGCGGCGTGACGCACAGTCATGTTCGGCTTCCGTTCGGACGATGAGATGCGCCCCTGGGCGCCGGTTTGTCACTGGCGCCCAGGGGCAAGTGGCTTAGCTTCCGTTCAGTGCGTTCTGCACATCCTCGGCGAGCTTGGCCCACGTGGCGGCAGGGTCGGCACCATTGAGGATCTGGGCCTGAGCAATTCCCCAGTACTCCCAGACGACGCCCATCTCCGGGATGGCAGGCATCGGCACGGCGTCCTCACCGGCCTCCTTGAAGCCCTTGACGAGAGGGTCGCCCGCAACCTCGTCGGCAGCGGCGCTCAGCGCCGGCAGCACGCCACCCGAGGCGTACAGCGCCTTCTGGACGTCGACGGTGCCGATGTAGTTGACGAGGAAGTCGTTAGCGGCGACCTTGTTCTCCGAGTACTGGTTGACAAAGAAGCCCTTGACCCCCGCGAAAGGCTGCGCCGGCTGGTCGGTGGGGGACGGAATGCGGTCTACCACAACGTTGACGCCCGCATCGGTAGCGGCCTTCACGTTCCACGGGCCAGTGAGCCAGAACGCGGCCTCGCCCGTGAGGAACTTGTCCTTGGCGATGTCGCCCGTGATCTCGGTCGAGATGGTGTTAGCGCCGTTGACGCCCTGGCTCGACAGCCATGCGGCGAAGTCGCCACCAAGGCCAAGCTCAAGCTTTGTCGGGTCGTAAGCGCCCGAGTCGTCGCGGCCAAAGACGGGTGCGCCAAAGGCGGTCTGCAGCGGGTAGAGGTGGTACGGGTTGCCGTTCTCACCCTGTTCGACCACAAAGGCGAACTCGGCGCCCGACGCCGTGCCCTTGGCGATCATGTCGTCAAAGTTGGCTGCGGGCTCGGGAACGAGGTCCGCATTACGCAGCACAGCGACGTTCTCGACACCGTAGGGGAGCAGGTAGACGGTGCCGTCGTATGCGGCTGCGTCAACAGCCACAGGCAGGTAATTGGCCGCGGTGTCACCGAGCTCGACCGGAGCGATCACACCGTTTGTGGTGAGCTCGCCCAACCAGTCGTGCGCACCCATGACGACATCTGGACCAGAGCCAGAGTTGGCCTGCTGGATGAAGTCATCCTTGAGAGTCGCGTTGTCCCGAGACACGATGTCAACGGCAATTCCGGTCGCCGCCTCGTAATCGCTGGCCACGTCGGCGAGGGATTCGGCGCGCTCGGCGTCCACCCAAACCGTGAGAGTGGTCTGCGGGGTGTTGTCCGCGCTCGGCGCGGCGGCAGAAGGTGTGGTGTCCGAGTCGCTCGAGGAGCAGGCACTGAGGAGCATGGCGCTCGCAGCGACTGCAACCGTGGCAACAAAAGACTTCTTTGTCATCAGCATGGTGGGTTCCTTTGGAGTTGACGCTTACGGCGGCGACTCCATCGGCGTCGCTGCCGGCCCGTGCATGACGCGCGGGATACTGAAAGCGTTTGCATCGTAAGCAGGAGAACCGGTTGAATGCAAGCGCTTGTTGTCACGATTCAGTAATCGAAGTGGCTAGAGTGCGCCTCAAGCGGCGTTCAAGAGCCTCTGTGGATGCGCTCCCATGTCACTCAGAATGGAAACGTTCTCATGCGGCTGTTGAGCGGTGCAGCCAGACTGTCGTGTCCGCCGGCACGCGCCCTTCGGCCGTGAGCGGACCCGAACTCGCGATCACGCGTCCCGCAACTGAAACGTCGGCCGCACTGACGTTGGCCACCACGCGAACCCGCCCATTGTCGAGAGCCACTACGCCCTCGGGCGCGTCGACCCACGTGAGCTCTCCGCCGCCAAGGCCATACTCTGCCCGCGTCGCCAAGGCGTGCTTGTACAGCGCAAGGGTCGAATCCGCCGACGCTGCCTGGACATCCCGCGCAAACCGAGCCCAATCGTCGGGCTGGGGAAGCCACGTCTTCCCCGTCGAGTTGAAGCCGTACGCGGGAGCATCCTTCTCCCACGGAATCGGCACGCGACAGCCGTCGCGGCCGTAGCGCTCACCCGCCGTGCGGAACCACGTTGGATCTTGGCGCGCGTCGTCAGGGATGAAGACGTGCTCGGGAAGGCCGAGCTCTTCGCCCTGATACAGGTAGGCAGATCCCGGAAGCGCCAGCATGAGCAATGTCGCCGCACGGGCCCGCGCAAGGCCCAGTTCTGGGATTGGCATGCCCGGCGACAGTGGCCCGATGCCGTGGCCCTGCGGGTTCTCAAAAGTGAGCGCGAGGCGCGTCGCATGGCGCACCACGTCATGATTTGACAGCACCCACGTGCTCGGGGCGCCCACACCACCGAAAGCCGCGAGCGACTCGGAGATGACCTCGCGAAGCGCCTCGGCGTCCCAAGGCGCGCTCAAGAACGCGAAGTTGAACGCCTGGTGCATCTCGTCGGCACGCACCCACTTCGCCATTCGCGTGAGTGGATTGATCCACGCCTCGGCGGCAAGAATGCGGTCGGGGCCGTACTCCTCAACCACCCGGCGCCAGCGCCGCCACACGTCATGGACGCCGTCTTGTCCAAAGTACGGAGTGGGAGCATCCTCGTCGCCGCCCATCGAGCCGCCCGCCGCGGCGGGGACGTAATCAGGCAGACCTTCTTCTTTGACAAGCCCGTGTGCCACGTCAACGCGAAAACCATCGACTCCGCGGTCAAGCCAGAATCGCAGCACGTCATCGAAGTCGCTCTTGACGGTCTCGTTGGACCAATCGAGGTCCGGCTGAGTCGAGTCGAACAAATGGAGGAACCACTGACCTGCGGTGCCGTCCGGACGCACTTCCCGGGTCCATGCGGGGCCGCCGAACACCGATTCCCAGTTGTTGGGAGGAAGCTCGCCGCTCGCGCCGCGACCGTCACGGAAGATATAGCGACCACGCTCAGGTGAGCCAGGCTCGGCGGAGATGGCGGCCTGAAACCAGCGGTGGCGGTCGGACGTGTGATTGGGGACGATGTCGACGATGACGCGCAGACCCAAGCGATGCGCACCCTCAATCAAAGCGTCGGCGTCGTCCAAGGTCCCAAAAAGCGGGTCCACATCGCAGTAGTCCTCAACGTCATAGCCCGCGTCCTTTTGCGGCGAGCGGTAGAAGGGCGACAACCACAGCGCGTCTACGCCAAGGTCTTTGAGGTGCTCAAGGCGGCTCGTGATGCCGGGCAGATCGCCCATTCCGTCGCCGTTCGCATCAGCGAAGGAGCGGGGATAGATCTGGTAGAAGACGGCAGTGCGCCACCATTCGGTTCCGGGAGCGGTGATTGTCACGAGATGCCTCCTTGCATGGTGACGGACAGGTGTGGCGCGGCCGCTGACAGCGCATGGGCCCCCGTCAGTGACAGGAGAGGCTTGCGGCGCACCGCAGAATGTAAGCGCTTGCAGTGGGCGATGGCAAATCCCCCGCATGCAGGCATGTCTCCCGGCACACCGGGCCTTGCGCAACGCGTCGTCAAAACTCCTCGCGTTACGATCAGGCCATGGGAGTCCTCGATCGCTTTGAGAAGGGCGTCGAGAACGTGATGCAGTCCGCGTTCGCCAAGACGTTTCGCTCCGGGGTCAAACCCGTTGAGCTAGCCAGCGCGCTCAAGCGCGAAGCCGATGCCCGGGCGGCGGTGGTCGACCGTCAACGCACCGTGGTGCCCAATGAGTACTCCATCACGTTGTCCCCGACGGATATGGAACACGTGCGTGAGTGGGGTGACGACGCTCTCGCCCGCGAGTTCGAGGATGCCTTGCACGACCACGCCGAGCGCCAGCGCTACAGCTTTGTGGGACCCGTCAGCGTGCGCTTTGAGCTCGACGAAGAATTGGCAACGGGGCGATTCTCTGTTTCCTCACGGTCGACGCGGGCAGCTGCGGCGCCCGTTACGAGCCGCACCGCCAATTCCCGCTACCCGCTTCTCGATATCGACGGCAAGCGGTACCACCTGACAGGCACTCAAACGATCGTGGGCCGCGGCTCGGAAGCGGACATCGTGGTCGATGACACCGGCGTGAGCCGCCAGCATGTGCGTTTTGAGCGCACTGACTTTGGCACGATCCTCAGTGACCTCGGCTCAACCAACGGCACCTTCGTCGAGGACCAGCGCATCAAGGAGGTCACCCTCCTCGATGGCAATGCGATCACGATTGGGCGCACCACCATCCTCTACTGGGATGGCCTGCCTGCTGACGAGGACGCCTAATGAGTCAACTTTCCGTGACGCTGCTGCGCCTCGGTTTCTTGGTGCTGTTGTGGGCGATGGTGCTGGTCGCCATCGGCGTCTTGCGTTCAGACCTCTATGGCACCCGGGTGACGTCACGCGGTCGCGGCCTGCGGCGTCGGCGTCCTGATCCGCGCACGGAGAAGCGAGCAGCTCCATTGCGGTCCTCAACGGGCGTGCGCGCGGGCGCCATTTCGACCCACAGCCCCGCCGCTGGCCATCTGACGATCTCCACCGGTCCGCTCAAGGGCACCACCCTGCCGTTGGGCGAATCGGCGATCCTCGTTGGCCGCGCCAGCACCTGCACTGTGGTCATCGAGGACGACTACCTCTCCGCGCGCCATTGCCGCATCTTTCCGGAGAACGGTCAGTGGTACGTCGAAGATCTGGGATCGACAAACGGCACCTTCCTCGGGAACCAGAAGGTGGATGACCCCGTTCTCTTTGCCCCTGGCGATCGCGTTCGCATAGGTGCCACCACCTTGGAATTGAGGTCCTGAACATGTTCCTCACGTTGCGCTATGCCGCGCGATCGGACGTGGGCCTCGTGCGCGCCGACAACCAAGACTCAGGCTTTGCGGGACCGCACCTGCTCGTTGTCGCGGATGGAATGGGCGGCGCTGCGGGAGGCGACATCGCCTCGTCCATCGCGGTGGGCCGCCTTGCCGCCCTTGAGGGCGAGGCGCTCAGCGCCGATGAGGCGCTCGACCGCCTCAAGGAGGCGATCGCACAGGCACACAATGACATCGTTGAGCGCGCCCACAACGATCCCGAACTGTCGGGACTCGGCACCACTGTCACAGCAATACTGCGCTCGGGAAGCAGTCTCGCCATGGCGCATATCGGCGACTCCCGTGGCTACCTTTTGCGCGGCGACGACTTTGAGCAGGTCACCACCGACCACACCTTTGTTCAGCACCTTGTCGACACCGGTCGGCTGTCGCAGGCCGACGCTGAGAATCACCCGAAGCGCAACCTCGTGTTGCGTGTTCTCGGCGATATCGATGCGGACGTTCCCGTTGACATCTCGGTACGCGAAGCCCGCGCGGGCGACCGCTGGATGCTGTGCTCCGACGGTCTCAGTGGCGTTGTCTCGCGCTCCACCATCAAGCAGACGCTTCAGGAAGTTGACGATCCAGGGGACTGCGCGGACACGCTCGTGAGCCTTGCTCTCGCCGCTGGCGCTCCCGACAACGTCACGTGCATCATCGGCGACGTCGTCGATCTCGACGCCTCTCCGGCAGATCAAGCGAAGGCCCCTGCTAATCAGATCGTCGGCTCGGCCGCACGGGACCGCAAGCGGCCATCGCTCGGTTCGGAATCGGCGGCCGGGCGCGCGGCAAAGCTCGCGACAGCGCCTGTGGAGGATGACGAGGAAGAGGACCGAGTCCACCGTTTTGCGCGCTGGCGCGCCTGGCTGTTGCCCTTTGCGGCACTCGTTGCCGTCATGCTCGGCCTCTGGGGCGCCTATGCGTGGACTCAGACTCAGTACTACGTGGGCGTGGACGGCGACCAGGTGGCGATTTTCCGGGGCATCCCGGAGGACCTTGGGCCGCTCAATCTCGACGCCGTCGTTGAGACCACAGACATTGACGTCAATGACCTGCGCCCCTTTGAGCGTGATCGTGTCTCAGGCGGCCTGCGCACTGCTTCGCTAGACGATGCTCGCGACATTGTCGAGTCGCTGAGGGACGGTCCGTAGTGGCTACGGTTCACGAGGTCACTGCACGCGCGGGACGGGCCTCAGAAGCCGTCCTGTTGGTGATCGCCGTGGGCATCACTGTAGGTGCACGCGCATTTGTCGACGCGAATGCCGGTCCCGGGATCGACCAGTCGCTCGCGGTCTATGCCGGCGCTGTGGTCGCGCTCGCGATTGCGGCACATGTCCTTGTGCGCTTGCGCGCTCCGGCAGCCGACCCGGTGCTATTGCCAGCGGCCTTTGCGCTCACAGGGCTTGGCCTCGCCCTCATTCGCCGTGTCGATTTCGCGTATGCCGCACGCGGTCGCGAGACGGACTTCGGCACCACCCAAGCGGGGTGGGCCGTCATTGGCATCATCGCCGCCATGGCCGTCATCGGGCTCGTCCGCGATCACCGCCTGTTGCGCCGCTACACCTACACCGCCGGAGTGCTCGGTCTGCTCGGCCTCATGCTGCCCCTCATGCCCGGCATCGGCCGCGAGGTCAACGGCGCTCGCATTTGGATCTCCGTCGCCGGCAGGTCCCTTCAACCGGGCGAGTTCGCCAAGATCCTCTTTGTCATCTTCTTCGCTGGGTACCTCGTGTCGAATCGTGACACCCTCGCTCTCGCGGGCCCCAAGGTGCTCGGCATCCGCTTGCCACGGCCGCGCGACCTCGGACCGCTGCTCATCGTGTGGGCCGCCGCTTTGCTTGTTCAGGTGGCACAGCGCGACCTGGGTGCCTCGCTCCTGTTCTTTGGTCTCTTTGTCGCCATGCTCTATGTCGCCACTCAACGGTTCTCGTGGGTGCTCGTTGGAGTAGGACTTTTTGCGGCGGGAGCCGTGTTCGCGGGTACTGCCTTCTCGCATGTGGGTTCGCGCTATGACGCTTGGCTCAACGCGCTTGACCCGGCCGTGTATGACTCCGGCCGCTCGTATCAACTTGTCCAGGGCCTCTTTGGGATGGCTTCGGGCGGACTGTTTGGGACAGGCCTTGGGCAAGGCTCCCCTGGTCTTGTCCCCTATGCCGAATCCGATTTCATTGTCGCCACACTTGGGGAGGAGCTCGGTCTCACTGGGCTCATGGCGGTGCTCGCGCTCTACGTTGTTGTGGTGCAGCGTGCCCTTCGTGCCGCCATCGGTGTGCGCGACGGCTTTGGCAAGCTCATCGCAGCCGGCCTCGGCTTCTCGATGGCCCTCCAACTCTTTGTCGTCGTCGGCGGCGTGACCCGAGTGATCCCTCTCACGGGCCTCACCACGCCCTTCCTGGCCTACGGCGGCTCCTCGATGATCGCCAACTGGATCATGGTCGCGCTGCTCATGCGCATCTCCGATCTCGCGCGGGCCACGGCCCTTGAGTCTCCGCGGGCCACGGTGCAGGAGGTGAGCGCGTGAACGAGCCGATTCGCCGACTCTCCGTCGTTGTCCTCTTGCTGTTTCTCACCCTCATGGCCTCGGCCTCGTGGGTGCAGTTCGTCAAAGCTGATCAACTTGGCCAGGACCAACGCAACGTCCGCACGCTATACCGACAGTTCGGCTCATTCCGTGGTCCCATCGTTGTCGATGGGAACGCCATTGTGCGGTCGGTTCCGGTCGATGATCCATTCAACTACCAGCGCGTTTACGCTAACGGGCCGCTGTACGCGCCGGTGACCGGCTACTACTCGATTGGCCCGGGCCGGTCGGCTCTCGAGCAAGCGAAGAACGAACTTCTCAACGGCACGGCCGACGCTCTGTTCTGGACACGCTTGGGCGAGCTTTTCGCGGGTACTGAGCAAGAGGGCGCCACGGTGGAGTTGACCCTTTCGGCCGCGGTCCAGCAAGTCGCTTATGACGCACTGGGCGATCACACGGGTGCCGTTGTCGCGCTCGATCCTCGTACCGGCGCGATTCTCGCGATGGTGTCGAAGCCGACCTATGACCCGGCGGCGCTCGCCGTCCACTCGACGTCCGAGGCGAATCGCATCTACCAATCGCTGCTCGCAGACGAGACGAAGCCGCTCATCAACCGCGCCATCGGCGGTGACACGTATGCACCCGGCTCCTCCTTCAAGCTCATCATCGCGGCCGCGGCCCTCAAAGCGGGCTACAGCCCCGACACCCTCCTCGAGGCCCCCCAGGAACTCGACCTGCCGCTCACTACCGCGACGATCAAGAATTACGGCGGCGCTCGGTGCGGGCCCACGGATCAGATCACTTTGCTTGACGCGCTCCGAGTCTCGTGCAACACCGCCTTTGCACAGCTCGCGATGGATCTTGGCTGGCCCGCCATTGAGGAGGCCGCCGCGGACTTTGGTTGGGGCTCGAGCCTCAACATCCCCTTGGGTGTGACGCCGTCGCGCTTGCCGCAAGATCCCAACGAGCCGCAGATTGCGCAGTCCGGCATCGGCCAGTTCGACGTGCGAACAACACCTCTGCAGATGGCAATGGTTGCGGCCGCGATCGGCAATCGTGGCGAGCTCATGGAGCCCTACCTCGTCAGCACAGTCCGCGATCCCGATCTTCGCGTGGTCGAGCGGACCAATCCGTCCACGCTCTCAACGCCACTGTCGCGGGACGACGCTGCCGCTCTCACCGTCATGATGCAGGCGGTGGTGAGCAATGGCAGTGGCGCCGCCGCCGCGATTGAGGGAGTGTCCGTCGCGGGCAAGACGGGTACAGCAGAGACGGGATTCAATACCGCTCCCCACACGTGGTTCATCGGCTTCGCGCCCGCTGAGAACCCGGTGGTGGCCGTCGCCGTCATCGTGGAGAACGGCGGCGATCTTGGCAACGAGGCCACGGGCGGGCGCGTCGCGGCACCGATCGCGCGTCAAGTGATCGAAGCCGCAATGGCCGCACAAGCGGGGAGGGGCTGATGCAACTCCACGGGGGCACGACGCTCGGCGGACGGTATGTGCTCCGCTCACTTCTCGCGGTGGGCGGAATGGGCGAGGTGTGGCGCGGGGTGGACTCGGAGCTTGACCGGCCCATCGCGGTCAAGGTGCTGAAGGACGACGCTCAAGGCAATGAGGTGTTCCTCAAGCGTTTCCGCAATGAAGCGAAGAATGCCGCTGGGCTCATGCACCCCCACATTGCGCAGGTCTATGACTATGGCGATCATGCGGGCACCGCGTATCTCGTCATGGAACTGGTCGAGGGGGAGCCACTGTCGACCATCCTCGAGCGCGAGACCACAATCGACGAACACCGCTTGGTGCGGATCATGATGGGGACATCGCGCGGGCTGGGTGCCGCTCACGGCGCGGGCATCATGCACCGTGATATCAAGCCGGGAAACCTCCTCATCCAGGGCGAGGATCATGTGAAGATCACCGACTTTGGCGTTTCCCGCGCGAGCGATCAGACCACACTCACCGCCACCGGAATGGTGATGGGCACCGCCCAGTACCTCGCGCCAGAACTTGCGCTCGGCAAGCCCGCAACCCCAGCGTCGGACCTATATGCGCTCGGGATCGTCGCCTACGAAAGCGTGGTGGGCAAGCGCCCCTTCACTGCATCGAGCCCGGTCGATATCGCCATCGCCCAGGTCAATGAACCGGTGCCGCCGCTGCCCGCAACGGTGTCGCCTGCACTCGCGGCGCTCATCATGGACCTGCTGGAGAAGAATCCCCGCAAGAGACCAAGCACGACGGCTGAGCTCGAGGACATTCTCAGTCGCCTGCGCTTGCCGTCTCCGGCCGAGCGCGCGATGCGTGAGCGCGGCACCGCTCCCGCGACGATCAGCCCGCGACGAAGCGGCCGCGCGCCCGCCCGCGCGATGCCGCCATCGATTGCTCCCAAGCGACATCGACCCCGTCCCGACGCGCCTTCGGGCCGTTTACCTGACGGGAAATGACACAATGAACGCAGACGCGACTCTGTCGACGCAGACGCAAGGATTGAGATGAACGACGAAGCGAGGCTCTTGGCGGGCCGCTACGAGGTGGGGGATCTCATCGGCCGCGGAGGTATGGCCGAGGTCCACATTGGCTATGACACACGGCTGGGCCGCAATGTCGCCATCAAGATTCTGCGAGCCGACCTCGCGCGCGACCCAAGCTTCCAGACCCGTTTCCGCCGCGAAGCACAGGCGGCCGCTGGCCTCAACCATCCCGCGATTGTTGCCGTGTACGACACCGGCGAGGACCAAATCCGTACGGAGCAGGGCGGTCTCCAGGCCGTGCCGTTCATTGTGATGGAGTACGTCGAAGGGCACACCGTCCGCGACATCCTCAAGGGCGACGTAGCCGCTCCCATCGACGAGGCAATCGAGATCACGATGGGCGTGCTGTCCGGTCTCGACTACGCGCACCACGCAGGGCTCGTTCACCGCGATATCAAGCCCGCAAACGTCATGCTCACGCCCACCGGCGCCGTCAAGGTGATGGACTTTGGCATTGCGCGGGCCTTGGCCGACGTTGGTCAGACGATGACCCAATCGCAAGCAGTCGTGGGTACGGCCCAGTATTTGTCGCCTGAGCAGGCACGCGGCGAGAACGTTGACGCGCGTTCTGACTTGTACTCGACGGGCTGCCTTCTCTTTGAGCTGCTGACGGGACGCCCGCCCTTTGTCGGTGACTCACCCGTTTCGGTTGCTTACCAGCACGTTCGCGAAGCGGCGCCTCGCCCCTCGCAGTTTGCTTCCGACGTTCCGGCGGCGCTCGATGCCGTTGTAGAACGGGCCCTGCAAAAGGACCGAGCGAACCGCTACTCGACCGCTCAGGAGTTCATGGCCGATCTGCAGCGGGTGCTTGATCCCACGGCATCCGCCGCTGATCCTGCTGCGATCGGTTCCGCAGCATACGGAGCGGGTGCGGCCGGGGTTGCCGCCGCGGGCATTGCTGGCGCCGCGATGGCGGCGGGAGCAGGTCAGGCACCGTCCTCGCCTTACGCACCTTATGGTGCTCCGTCCACCCCGGGCGAAGGTCAGCCGGAGACGGGACCTACCGCGGTCATGCCCGCGGCGGTTCCCGCGGGAGGCAGTTCGTGGGGTTCCGTCATGGGAGGTGCGACGCCTCCCGTCGCACCACGGCCGGTGACCAGCACGATCGTCACTGACGAGGAGCTGGTGGAGGACACCGACGGCAGGCGCCGCTTGCTCATCCAGATCGGCATCGCGGTCGCCGCGCTCATCGCGCTCATTTTGTTGGTGTTTGCGATCTTCAAGCTCGCTGGCCCAGGCGATGACGGTCCAGTCGAGCCGGACGTCACGATGGTGACAATCCCCGACTTGCAGAACTTCTTGCAAGAAGATGCGGAGGAGCGTCTCACTAACGACGGACTCAAAGTCGAAGTCGAAGAAGAGATGTCTGAAGACGTCGATAAGGGCCGTGTCATTCGTACCGAACCCCCCGCTGGGGAAGAGGTCGAGGAAGGCAGCACCGTTCTTCTCATTGTGTCCTCGGGGCCGGATCAACTTCAGATTCCTGATGTGCGTGGCAAGACGCAACAAGAGGCGATCGACCAGCTCGAGGAACTCGGGCTCAAGGTCACCGGCTTCGAGAATGACAACGATCCAGATGTCGAGAAGGGACGCGCAACGAGGACGGACCCTGTGGCGGGCACCGAGGTGGCGACTGGCACGGAAATCGTCCTCTACGTGTCCTCCGGTCAGGTGGAGGTTCCCGAGCTCCGCAACCGGTCCGCGGCCGAGGCTCAGCAAGAGCTGATCAAACTTGGTCTGCTTGCCGACGTCCAGCAGGTTGAGACAACCGAGTACGAGCCGGGCATCGTCTTTGAGCAGAGCCCCCTGCCCGGGCTCGTTGACCAAGGCTCCGTGGTGACGCTGCGAGTGGCCAAGGCGCCCACAACGGTCGCCGTGCCCAATGTGGTGGGCAAGACGATCAACGAGGCAACGGCGATGCTCCAAGGGGCAGGTCTCAAGGTCCAGCAGACGAACGCCACCTCCGACACCGTCGAGGACGGGAAGGTGATCTCCTCCAACCCGTCAGCAGGGATTCAGGTGGCGGTGGGGACCACGGTCACGATCACCGTGTCCACCGGTCCGGCGACTACGCCGCCGCCAGATCCTGGCCCATAAACAAGGCAGGTGAGATGTCTGGAGCACCGCGCGGGAATGAGTGGCGGCCGCGCGGTGTCCTACCAGGCACCATGAACGGATTGCTCACTTCCGCAGGGCTGCGTGACTACGTGAATGCCCGGCTCGAGGCTGTGCTCGAGACCCTCGATGACCACATCACCACAGCGATGGGAGAGCTTCCCTCCGCCGGGGCCGACTACCGCAACCTGTGGCAGTCAATCGGCCAGCAGGTGGGTGGCGGCAAGAACCTTCGGCCATCACTGACTCTTGCGGCCTACGCCGGGCTCGGCGGCGACGATGACGAGGCGATCCTGCCCGTCGCGGCCGCAATGGAGATGCTTCACATCGCGATGCTCATCCACGACGATGTGCTCGACCACGATGAGGTGCGCCGAGGCAGGCTCAACGTGGCGGGCCTTCGCAGGGCAGAGCTCGACGGCAGCCCGCTCAGCCCGCAGCGCGTCGACGACCACGTCCTTGCGGCGGCGCTGCTCGGAGGAGACCTCGCTCTTGCGTCGGCGTATGACCTCATTTCACGCGCTACCCTGCCCGCCCACCACCGTTTGGCGTGCCTCGACCTCGTGACGCGAGCGATCCGCACCACCATCGCGGGCGAGTTGCTCGATATGTATGGCGATCTCATCGAACCCACTGAGGCGAACTCGCTGCTCGTGGCGGAACTCAAGACCGCGACGTACTCGTGCGTTGTTCCGCTACGCGCTGGTGCTCAGCTTGCCGGCGCAGATCCGACGATGGTCACCCACCTCGAGCGCATCGGCGCGTCCCTTGGCTTGTCCTTCCAACTTGTTGACGATGATCTTGGCGTCTTTGGCGACCCCGCCGTCACGGGCAAGTCGGTGCTGTCCGATCTGCGCGAGGGCAAGCGCACAGAACTGTTGCGCTTGGGATTCCACATGGCCGACGCTGCGGGAAGAGATGCCCTGACAAATGCCGTCGGCAATCCTGACCTTGACGAGGCCGCTGCCGCCGCCGTGCGCGAGGTGCTCGAAGCGTCGGGCGCCCGCAGCCGGGCCTTGAAAGTCGCGCGTCAGCACGCCCGCACGGCAAGGCGCATTGCGCAGGAGCGGGTTGCTGCGCCTTTGTCGGGATATCTGATCGAGCTCATCGACTGGCTTGAGGAGCGCACATCGTGAGCACCCGTCGCGGAGGCGACCATAAGGTTCGCGATCACGACAATGCGACATCACTCGCGCTCTATGACGACACTGCGCGCGATGCGGCGGCGCAAGTCATCGCACGGTACTCAACGTCGTTCGGCCTAGGAGCACGGCTCCTTGATCGCAGGACCCGCACGCACATTACGAGCATTTACGCGATGGTTCGCGTTGCCGACGAGATTGTCGACACGTATCGGGGGGAAGACGCGCGTGAGCAACTCGACCGATTCGAGCGGGATGTCCATGCCGCAATGGAAGGCCACTTCTCCACCAATCTCGTTGCACACGCATTTGGGCTGACGGCGCGAGAAGTGGGGATTGGCCGCGATCAGACGGAGCCCTTCTTTTGCTCGATGCGCACTGATCTGGACACCTGCGACCACACCCAAGCAAGCTTTGACCGGTATGTCTTTGGTTCTGCCGAGGTGGTGGGCGAAATGTGCCTCGCTGCGTTTCTTGCGACGCCGGAGGGCCCGGGCGACATTCCAGATGAGACCCGTGAGGGTGCGCGCCGCCTTGGTGCGGCGTATCAAAAGATCAACTTCTTGCGTGACCTTGCCGACGATGACGGGACGCTTGGGCGTTCGTACTTCCCCGGCGTGACCGCCGCGACCTTGGACGATGCCAAGCTCGCTGAACTTGTCGAAGATGCGCGCCTCGATATCAATGCGGCAGAAGCATGCTTGCCTGCGCTGCCGTCCCGCGCTCGCATCGCCGTGACGACAACGGTGGACATCTACCGGCACTTGCTGTCCAAGATCGCCCACACTCCAGCGCAGCGGCTTGTCGCGGCGCGCATCAGAGTCGCCAACCCTGTGAAGTTCGCCTATGCGGTGCGCAATGCGTTCCCTGGGGTGAGGTCGTTGAGGAGAACCGCATGAGGACGCAACTGTGAGCAGGCGGGACGGCTCGGGGCCGCGCGTTGTTGTCATCGGGGGTGGGGTTGGCGGGCTCGCAACAGCGGGTCTCCTGGCTCGCGGTGGCGCGAGTGTCACGTTGCTCGAACGGCACGGCCAGGTGGGCGGTCGAGCTGGCCTGTTCGAGCACGATGGCTTCCGCTGGGACACGGGGCCCTCGTGGTACCTCATGCGCGAGGCCTTCGATCAGTACTTCGCGCTCATGGGCACGTCGACGGAAGCCGAGCTCGACCTCATCGAACTCGATCCCCGTTACCGGATCTACTTCGAGGGTGACGACCCCAACGGACCAGGCGACATGCTCGACGTGGTCGCGGACCCTGACGCAAACTATGCGCACTTCAATGAGCTGTCCCCCGGCGACGGCGACGCGATGCGACGCTACGCGGCCGAGTCAGCCGAGCTGTATCACTTGGCGCTCGACCGCTTCCTCTACACGACCTTCGAACGGCCCGACCGCGTCGTCGATCGGCGCGTGCTGCGCGGCTTGCCGCGGCTCTCCACCCTCCTCACCCGCTCGCTCGGGTCCAAAGTGGCGCGGCAGGTGCGTGACGAGCGGCTGCGCAAGGTTCTTGGCTTCCATGCGGTGTTCCTCGGCTCGTCGCCGGAGCGTGCTCCGAGCCTCTTCTCGCTTATGTCTCACCTCGACCTCACCGATGGCGTGCGATATCCCCGCGGAGGCATGTACCAGGTGATTCGGGCTCTCGAGCGAGTGGCCGTTGCGCATGGGGTCGATATTCGCACCAACGCTGACGTGACGCGGATTGTTGTTGACGATGACGATCTCGCCCAGGGCGTTGAGTTGTCACACGGTGAGATGGTTGCCGCCGATCTCGTTGTCTCCGGTGCGGACATGCACCACACGGAGACCGAACTGCTGTCGCGGGAACATCAGTGGCAGCCCGAAGAGCGGTGGACCAAACGCCAGCCTGGCGTGAGCGCACTTCTTGTGTTCGCCGGAGTGCGCGGGAGGCTTCCCGAACTGGCCCACCACACGTTGTTCTTCACGCGGGACTGGTCTCGCAACTTCGCGCAGATCGTGGGCGACGGGCAACTCGAACCCCCCTTTCCGGCGTCCGTCTATGTCTCGCGGGTCACCGCGACCGATCCGGGCGCGGCACCGGAAGGGCATGAGAACCTCGTCATGCTTGTCCCTTTCCCGGCCGACGCAACACTCGGCGCTACCGACGAGTCGCGCGCGCAGATGCGTGGTTACGCGGAGCGATACCTCCACCAGGCAGGGGCGTGGGCCGGCGTGCCCGACCTCATGGACCGCCTCACCATTCACGGTGTCACCACGCCAGCTGACTACGCTCGCGAGATCTCCGCGTGGAAGGGATCGGCTCTCGGCCTCGAACACACCTTGCGTCAGTCGGCAATTTTCCGTCCGGGCAACGCATCAAAGGTGGTGCGAAACCTCTTGTATGTCGGCTCGTCCACCCTGCCGGGAATCGGCATGCCGATCTGCCTCATCTCGGCAGAACTGGTGGCCAAGCGACTGCTTGGGTCAACGTCGGCGGGACCCCTGCCGACCCCGGCACCTGAAGGATTTCTCGCGCGATCATCCCGTGCTGACGTGCTGGGAGAAATCGCCCGAGGAGGCCGACGACGATGACATTCGCTTATCTCGCGGCGCTCCTCGTGTCGATCGCCGGGCTTGCCGCGCTCGACTTCCGCTACCGAGTCGCGCTGTTTGCTGAGCCCGTCCGAACTGCAGCGACCGTAGGCGTTGCGGTGGCGTTCTTTCTCGTGTGGGATCTCGTGGGAGTGGGGCTTGGGATCTTCTTCGTTGGCGATGCGCCCTACCTGAGCGGTCTGGTCATTGCTCCCGAGGTGCCGATTGAAGAGGTGTTCTTCCTCATCCTCCTCACCTACCAAACCCTCTTGCTCTACCTCGCCTTCGCCCGGCGTCGGACGGCTGGCGGCGCGGCGCGCGCGCAAGCGGGAGGTGCCGCGTGACGTACGTCGTGCTGTCGGTGGCGGTGCTTGCTGGCCTGGCGGCGATCACGTGGCGGACGCTGCGCGGGCTGGGTGTGCGGCCTCTCGCCTTGACTGGTCTCGTGTTGCTTGTGCTCACCGTGGTGTTCGACAACCTCATCGTGGGTACGGGGATTGTCGACTACGACGAGTCGCTCATCTCCGGGGTGCGCATGCCCATCGCCCCCATTGAGGATCTCGCGTATGCGGTGGGCGCGGTGCTCCTCGTGCCAGCGATGTGGACGTGGTTGGCGCGCCTTGCGCCACGAGACACCGGGGCCCAGCAATGATCATGCGCGTCCTCAAGGCCTCACGGCCCGTCAGCTGGATCAACACCGCCTTTCCCTTCGCTGCCGCATATCTGCTCATCACCCGCGAGGTTGATGCCCGTTTGGTGGTGGGCAGCCTCTTCTTTCTCATCCCGTACAACCTCCTCATGTACGGCATCAACGACGTCTTCGACTACGAATCCGACCTCGCGAACCCGCGCAAGGGTGGCATCGAGGGGGACGTGGTCCGCAGCCGCGCCGAGGCCCACCGCGTTCACCGTGCGATTGTGTGGGCGAGCGTCATCACCGTGGTGCCTTTCATGGCCTGGCTCCTCACTCAAGGGTCGTGGGCCGCGCGGCTCACGTTGGTGCTTGTCGTCGCCGGGGTGCTCGCGTACTCGGTGCCGTTGTTGCGATTCAAAGAACGGCCATTTATCGATTCGCTCACCTCCGCCATGCACTTTGTGGGACCGCTGCTCTACGCACTTGTTCTCACGGAGACATCGCTCGTGGCTCGCGACGTGTGGCCCGTCTGGGTGGCGTTCATCGCCTGGGGCATGGCCTCGCATGCATTTGGGGCCGTCCAGGATGTGCGGGCGGATCGTGCTGGCGGCATTGGCTCCGTTGCCACCGTCATCGGCGCGCGAGCCACCGTGTGGTTCGCCGTGGTTCTCTACGCGGCCGCGAGCGCCGTGCTGCTCGTGCTCCCGTGGCCCGGTGTGCTCGCGGCCGTGTTGCCACTCGCTTATGTCGCATCGGTGGCGCGCTTTGTGCGCATCACCGATGCCACGTGCGAGCAAGCCAACCGAGGATGGCGAACCTTCCTGTGGCTCAATCAGCCAGTGGGGTTCCTCGTCACCGTGCTCATCATCGTCTCCTGGCGCTCCACCTGACGGTGGTCTGCCTGACGGTGCGTTGCCTGCTTTAGTGGCGGACGAGCGGGGACAAGCCTTCCGAGCGACCTGCCGCATCGGGCATGCCGCATACCTCGAGCCAGTTGGCGAGCAGACGGTGACCACCCTCAGTCAGCACAGACTCGGGGTGGAATTGGACTCCGGTAAGCGGCAAGGTCTTGTGCTGCAGGCCCATGATGACGCCGCTCGCGGTCGCGCATGTCACCTCAAGCTCGTCAGCGACCGTTGCATTCTCGACCGCGAGGGAGTGATAGCGCGTTGCGGTGAACGGTGAGGGCAGCCCGGCCAACACAGAAGCACCGTCATGCTCGACCTTGCTCGTCTTGCCGTGCATGAGTTCGGGAGCGTGGGACACGACCCCGCCAAAGACCTCGGCGAGCGCCTGGTGACCGAGGCACACCCCAAGCATCGGCACCCCGTGTTCGGCGCAAGTGCGAATGACGTCCATTGACGCACCCGCTGCGGCAGGGGTACCCGGACCTGGCGATACAAGCACGCCGTCGTAGCGGGGCACCTCGTCCAGGTCGACCACGTCATTTCTCACCACTGTGGTCTCCGCGCCCATCTGCCGCAGGTAACCGACAATCGTGTAAACAAACGAGTCATAGTTGTCGATCACGAGTATTCGTGCCATTACTCACCCACCGTCTGATCTTGATATGGCAACATCTCGGACACCCACGGGAACACCCATTCAAAGAGGGCCAACACCACAAGCGCAACGGACAGGGTCACGATGGTGACGCGCGCCCACGTCGGTCCCGGAAGGTGCCGCCACAGCCAGGAGTACATCATGGTTGCTCAAACACCTCCTGCGGATAGCCGTGACCGGTAGGAGCCCAGTATTCGAGCTCCCCATGCACAATAAACCTCTTTGCAGCGGAGAACTTCGGGTGGCATGTCGTCAGCGTGATCGACGCTTTCTGGGGCGCCGCTCCCGGGGAGTTCGGCACGGGCGCGATGACCTCAACCTGATGCGGCAAGACGATCTGGCTCTCGGTCACGCGATACACAAACCAGGCCTCGTCGGTTTGCACAATGAGTGCGTCGCCCGGCGCCAAGGCGTCGATATCCGCAAAAGGCTTCCCGTATGACGTGCGGTGTCCCGCAAGCGCGAAGTTGCCCACTTCCCCCGGCATCGCGGTCGACTGATAGTGACCGATGCCGAGCGAGTCGAGAGTGATCCGCCGGTCCGTTCCTTGAGAGATCGGCTTCACGTAGTCGGATCCCCAGCGCGGCACCCAGAGACGGCCAAAGGTCTCCGGGGCCTCAGGCTCCGCACTGATGGGCGCGCCCTCGGGCGAATACACCTTGAGGGTGTCGGGAATGAGATCGATCGGCGCATCGGGAGCGTCGGCGACCACTGCGCCGTCGGTCACCGTGACCGGTGGCAGGTGCGCATCCTCGGCAAAGTGAGTGTTCTCCAGCGCTGCGTTCTGCGTGCGTGCCGAGAGGATGTCTGTGTAGAACAACTGCCACACGACATAGAGCCCAAGCACGACACCCGCTGTGAGGAGCACCTCGCCCAGCACGCCCGTGCCAGCGATGGCCCAGCGTCGGCCCCGGCGCACGGGCGCAGGCGCAGGCTGCTCGCTGTCAGCGCGGGGGTGGGACGGAGCGCTCATGAGATCACCAGGGTACGGGAGCGTGCCCTCTAGGTCATCAAGCACGGGCTGTCCCGGTTGGTGCCGGTACGCTAGAGCCCATTGCGGTGGCCGCAAAGGCCCACCGATCACCCGTCAGTCCTGGAGGGCATTGTGGCCGTCTCAAAGAAGCGTTCGAGCGACTCCTACAAGGTTCCGCGCAAGCTCCACAAGCCGGAGTCTGAGAACCCCAACTGGCTGCTGCCCACCATCATCACCCTCTTGGTGCTCGGCACGCTGTGGATCGTCACGTACTACATCATGGGCCGCGATTTCCCGCTGCAGTTGGGCTACTGGAACGTGATGATCGGCTTTGGCGCCATGATGGTCGCGATGGGTCTGCTCACTCGCTGGAAGTAGACCGCACCCGCATCGGTCGAGTTACACCGCTGTAGTTCTCCCCAAGTCTTTCCACAACGGGGGATAACTACAGCGTTGTCATTTCCAGCGGCCGACGCTGGGGCCGGGCTGGCGCGGGAGGCGGCCGACGCTGGGGCCGGGATCAACGCCGCGGGCGAGCCGAGCGCATCGCGACCATGACGCCCATGAGCGCACCACCGGCGACGGCGCCACCCAAGTGGCCCTGCCAGGAAATGCCTGGGATGAAGAATCCCGCGACAAGCCAAATGCCTGCCGTGCCCGCGAGCGACTGCCACGGCAGTTTGAGCCTGTAGAGCAGCACCCCGAAAGCGGCGATGAGGCCGAAGATTGCACCAGACGCTCCCACGTGCAACTGATTGGAGGCGCCGAGGACGTTGATCGAGAGCGAACCGCCAACAAGCGACAGCCCATAGACCGCAGCGAGACGCCAGCGGCCGATGACCTGCTCCAGCTGTGTTCCGAACTGGAACAGCATGAACATGTTGAGGCCGATGTGAAGGAGGCTGCCGTGGACAAAACCTGAGGTCAGCCAGCGGTACCACTCGTCCGCAACGATCGGAGCAAAGCCGTACCTGACCTGCCATTCGCGCATGCCGATCGACGTGCCGTATAGATAGAACAGGGCATTCGCCGCGATGAGGCTGTACGTGAGGTACGGCTTGGCCGCGCCGCGTTTGAAGCCGAGTGAGTTGCGCGATGACCGGGCCGCCTGGTCGGCCGCCCGCGCACAGTCCACGCACAGCACCCCCACGGGAGCCGGCACCTGACACTGCGGGCAGGTGGGCCGTTCGCACCGCTGACACCGGACGTAACTGACACGATCCGGGTGCCGCGGGCAAACGGGTGGCGCCTGCTCGGCAGCGCCAGGCGTCGGCTCACTCACGTGACGGTTAGTCCTCGATGACGACGCCGGTGATCATCACGTCGTCAAGCGGACGGTCGCGGCCATCCGTGGGAGTGGTGGCGATCGCGTCGACCACCGCACGGGAAGCGTCGTCCGCTACCTTGCCAAAGATCGTGTGCGCGCCATTGAGGTGCGGTGTGGGCGACACCGAGATGAAGAACTGCGAACCGTTGGTGCCGCCGGGCTGACCCGTGATGGGGTTGAGTCGCTTGCCCGCGTTGGCCATGGCCAGCAAGTACGGCTGGTCAAAGCGAAGTTCGGGGTGGATCTCGTCGTCAAAGGTGTAACCGGGACCACCGGTGCCGGTGCCGAGCGGGCACCCGCCCTGGATCATGAAGCCGTCGATCACGCGGTGAAACACGAGTCCGTCATAGAACGGCTCGGTGGACATCTCACCCGTCTCGGGGTCCTTCCACTCCTTGGTACCCGTCGCCAAGCCAGTGAAGTTGGCCACGGTGACAGGAGCGTGGTTGGGGAACAACTCGATGCGGATATCGCCCGCGGTTGTCTGCAAAGTCGCGATCATGTCGTCATTGTGTCACGCACGCGGGCACTGCTTGAGGGCGGCTGCGCCCTGTTCGCTCCCGGCGCAGGGAACACCTACCGCTCGCCTAAGCGTTGTCCCTGGTGGCAGGATGGGTGGAAAGCGCAAAACGGGAGGCTTCCGATGCAGCGACGCTGGGACAACGTGGACGTCAACAAGTACCGCAAGCAAGCACTTGAGGCTGCTGAGGCCGCGCGTGAGGCCGCCGAGCGGGCGGCCGACGCTGCTGGCAAAGCGGCGCGTACCGCCAAGACGTGGGCGGGTCCGCGAGTGAAAGACGCGAAGGAATGGGCGGCTCCGCGAGTCGAGCATGCCCTCGAGGACGCACGTGAGTGGGCGGCTCCGCGAGCCCGGAGCGCCTACAAGAGCGCGGCGCGCAAGGCGAATCCGTATGCGAAAAAGGCAGGCGCCAAGGCTGAGCAGTGGGTGGACTACGCACAGGGCGCGCTCGTCGGCGCGGCGATTCCGGCGGTGTTGGCGGCCTTTGACCGCGCCGCCGAGGAGGAGCGGCCCGAGCGTCGAGGATTCCCATGGGGAGCGGTGCTGATCCCCGCCGTCATCGCCGGTGCGGCGGGCGCAGCCCTTGTCATGTGGGCCAAGCGAGACCCGGGCCGAGACGAGTGGGCCGGCGACGATGAGTGGGATTACCAGGGCGACGAGGACTTCAGCGCGCGCCTTCGCCGGGACGTCAACCGAGCGGCCGACGCGACAGCGGCTGCCGCTCGCAAGGCTGCGGGCGCCGTCACGGCAGCGGCGACCACTGTTGCCGAACAGGCCGGGCCTTACGTTGAGAAGGCAAAGGAGCAGGCGGGCCCGTATGTGGAGAAGGCGTCGCATGCGGCTGTCACCGCAGCCCAGCGCGCCAAAGAGCAGGCCGCGCCGCTCGTAGAGAAGGCGACCGCAACGGTGAAGGCTGAGGCGTCGCGCGTCCGCGACAACGTTGACGCTGCTCGTCACCGCGCGGCGACCGAGATCGCTGACGTTCTGGACGACGCCGCCGACGTGTGGGATGACGACGTCGCGGATGAGGCGGCCGAGGTGGCAAAGGAAGCGAAGGACGCGGCCACGACTGCGGCTAAGAAGGCGACTACTGCGGCTAAGAAGGCTTCAGCCGCCAAGCCCGCGGCGTCGCGCGCCAAGAAGGCCGAGTGAGTCTCGGCGGCGTCAGCCGCCGAGATGATCGATGAGGATCTTCACGCCGATCGCAATGAGCACGGTGCCGCCGATCAGTTCGGCGGACCCGCTCAATCGGTGGCCCGCGCGCTGACCGAGTGCAACCCCAAGGAGGCTGATGCCTCCCGTCATGACGCCGATGACGACAGCGGCGAGCATGATCGACACACCGAGCAATGCGAGCGAGACACCGACCGCGAGCGCATCGATGCTTGTCGCCAAACCGAGCAGAAGCAACGCGCCGACCCCGATGCGCGGCACGGTGACGCCTTCCGCATCATCGGCATCGTCGCCGCGCAGCTCGCGCATTGACTCCCAGATCATCTTGCCGCCAATGATGGCGAGCAGTCCGAAGGCGATCCAGTGATCGATGTCAACAATGGCGTCGGCAAAGGCGGAGCCGAGCGCCCACCCAAGCACCGGCATGAGCGCTTGGAATGCGCCAAAGGTGAGAGCGAGCGCCAAGGCGGGCTTCCACGCAAAGTGCCGCCACCGCATTGCGCGACCGACCGACACAGCAAATGCGTCGGCCGACAGCCCGATCGCTGTGACGATCAGTGTGAGGATCGACATGACGTCCCTTCGGTTCGCTCATGTGCGCCGAAGTGACGATGTGGGGGGTCGCTTCGGCACACCACTGTGCCGAAGGTCTCGCTCACCCGGATGACCGGGAAGACCGCCGGGCGCCGGAGCGCCAGTATGTCGACGGGCTTCAGGCCCTCACGGGCCGAACGGAGCTACTCCCCTTCGTGGCCACCAGTGTGGCATATGCCGAGGAAACCCCAAAGCAGCCGACGCTCAAGGAACGGTGTAGCCAGCCGCGCGGAACATCTCGTACCACTCAGCACGGGTGAGTTCCACACCGGAGCCCTTCGCGGCCGCAGCAACCCGAGCGGGGGTCGTCGTTCCGAGAACCACTTGCCACTGTGCCGGATGGCGGAGAATCCACGCGGTCGCGATCGCGATCGGCTCAACGTCGTACTGCTGTGCGAGTCGGTCGATGACGGCGTTGAGTTCCGCGTATTCAGGGTTGCCAAGGAACACGCCCGTGAAGAAGCCCGCCTGGAACGGCGACCACGCCTGGAGGGCGATGCCGTGCAGACGGCAGTAATCGACGATGCCGTTGTCGCGAGAGATCGACTGATCAAGCGCGGCCATGTTGTTCGCCACCCCCTGGGCGACGAGTGGTGCGTGCGTCACGGAGAGCTGCACCTGATTCGCCACAATCGGCACGGTGAGGTGCTTGCGGAGCAAGTCCATCTGGCCCGGGGTGTGATTGGAGACACCAAAGTGGCGCACCTTGCCTGCCGCCTTGAGGTCCTCGAAAGCCCGCGCCACCTCTTCTGGCTCAACAAGAGCGTCGGGGCGGTGGAGAAGGAGGATGTCGATGTGATCCGTACCGAGCGCGTCAAGCGAGCCATCCACTTGCGTGACGAGGCGCTCGTAAGAGAAGTCGAAGTACGGCCCTTCCTTGACGATGCCCGCCTTTGTCTGGATCACCATGCGCTCACGCTCGGACGGGCTGAGATTGAGCGCTTCGGCAAAGCGGCGCTCGCAGCCGTGATACGTGCTGCCGTAGACGTCGGCGTGGTCCATGAAGGTGATGCCGGCGTCGAGCGCCGTGCTGACGAGTTCGCGCACCTCGGCGTCAGACTTGTCCTGGATTCGCATGAGCCCCAGGACCACCTCGGGAACCTCAAGATCCGTGCCCGGCAATGTGAATGTCTTCATCGTGTGCCTCCAATATGTGCCGCATGCCTCAAACACCGGCTCCTTCATCCGACAGTAAGGAGGGGGCGGCAGTAAGTCCATTCGGCGAAGCCGGGCTTTGGTTTTCAGGAGGTTGCATGGGAGCGCGCGCTGCGCAAGGCGCCTCGCGCGCTCACGCGTTGCCCGTCGTTGCCACAGTGCATTTTTCGTCAGTGCCGTCGAGCCGTAGCCTGAAGTCATGAAGCTTCCACGCGTTGCGGTCCTCACGGGTGCGGGGATTTCTACCGGGGCCGGGATTCCCGACTTTCGTGGACCCAATGGCGTGTGGACGAAGAGTCCGGAGCGTGCGGGGCTTCTCGACATCGATGCGTATCTTGGCTCGGCCGTATTGCGCGCAGACGCGTGGATCGACTGGCGCGACAACCCCGCGTGGACCGCAAAGCCCACCCCTGCCCATCACGCGCTGACCCGTCTTGTTCGAGCGGGACTTGCCTCGTGCGTGCTCACCCAGAACTTCGACGGCCTGCAACAGGCCGCTGGCCTCAAGGACCACCAAGTAGTGGAGCTGCATGGCACCATCCGCACGGCATCGTGCCGCAAGTGCCACATCGCTGTTCCCACTGACAGCCTGTTCAAGCGCCTCCACATGCGCCCCGATCCCACGTGCTCCTGGTGTGGCGGGATCCTCAAGGTAGACGTCGTCTATTTTGGTGAGACGCTGCCGGTGGAAGCACTCGATCGGGCAGTTCGTGAGGCAGAAGCCTGCGACATCTTTGTCGCGATCGGCACCTCCTTGTCCGTGTACCCGGTGGCGGGCCTTGTCAGTAGCGCCGTGCACGCGGGCGCCAAGCTCATCATCGTCAATGACGAGCCCACCAACTATGACGACGAGGCGTACAAGATCATCCGTGAGCCGATCGATGAGGCCGTGCCCGCGTTGGTCGAGGATCTCATCGACCGGATCTAGACCGCATCGAGATTCACACAGCGGCATTCCACCTCTTCGGTTGAGCGGCCGTGCGAGTCCTCGTGGGCTTCCTCTTGCTCAGCGCACCACACCCAGCGCTGCGAACGCGCGCCACGCCATCATCACATTGGCCGGACGCTCGAGAGTTGCCCACGACACCGCCTTGGCGAGCGCAATCCCGCGGAGGCGTGCCTCGAGGCCGGCATCCTCGACACCCGTCGCGTCGCGGTAGGTCGCCACCGCGCGCTCAACACCTTCCCACGGCATGGCCGTGGTGAGGAAGGCGAGGTCGACCGCCCTGTCGCAGGCAGACATCTTGCCCCAGTCGATGAGGCCGCCAAACGAACCTTCAACGTTGACGATGTTGGAGCCGTGGCAATCGGCGTGAGACCACACCGAGTCGCCCGGGCTGGGCGCCGCGAGCGCCTCAGCCCACACGTCGCGCGCCGCCGCCTCGCTCAGCCGTTGCCCATCGGGGCCTTCACGCTCCGCGACGATCGGCAGAGCCCACGCGACCAACGGGCTCCGCTCGGCCATGGTGATCGACTGCTCAAGGTTGAACGGTGCGTCGACGCACGGCGTCGAGTGAACCTCCGCCAGTGCCTCGCCCACCTCGCCCCCTGCCGTCGCGGGCAACGGGCGGCCATCGGCCGCATCGCCCTCGAGCCACGTGGTGATCGCCCACGGCCAGGGGTATCCATGTCCAGGACCGCCCACGTGGACGATGCTGGGCCGGGAGAAGCTCCACTTCACCCCCACATGCTGCAAGGCACTGGTTTCAACTTCGAGCGAGGTGACAGCCGCGGCCGTGCGCGGGAGTCGCAAGGCGTGCCCGTCCCCCACACGGAATACCGCCATGTCCCAGCCGTCAAAGCGATCGCCAATGTCGGCGTCGGCGAGGGCCGGGCACTGGGCGGCGACGAGCGACTTAGCGAGCGCCGCGTCGATGTGCGTTTGCGATGGTGGCGGGCCGGCGCGCGACGTGTCCACCCAGCCGTGGTCCGATGCGCTCGTCATTGGGGCACGCTAACAGGCGGGGGCACACGGACGTGGAGCGCAGGCCGGCACGATGCGCACTAAGCACAAGAGCCGGCCCGCGATGCGAACCGGCTCTCCGTGTGGAGCCTAGGGGACTCGAACCCCTAACCCCCTGCTTGCAAAGCAGGTGCGCTACCAATTGCGCCAAGGCCCCGTGCGACCTAGGGCCGCAGGACAACCACCGCTACGCCAGCGACGCTGCGGACGCGGCGGGGGTTGGTGGGCCCAGGAGGACTTGAACCTCCGACCTCTTCGTTATCAGCGAAGCGCTCTAACCGCCTGAGCTATGGGCCCGTGCGGCCAAGGGCCGCGACGCACCAAGATACCTCACCCGCGTACTTGCGGCCAAACCGGTAGTGGCCCGCGACCCGCCGATCTTGAGTGCGGAAAATCTGACGAATCAGTCGTCGGTCAGCGTGATGTAAACGCCACCCACCACGCGAGCGACCGTGTTGTACAGCATCGCTCCAATGACGGACAGGCCCGAGATCAACACCACATTGGTCACCGCCACCAGCAGTCCGGCCGACATCACTTTGCCGTAGTTGAGGAACTGGAGGATGTTGACCTCTTGCTCCGTGGTGAAGAGGCGCTGGACCCAGTCATTGACAAGGTCGATGGTGCCCATCGCATTGAGCGCACTCCACAGAATGTGGACAGCGATGACAAACATGATGCCGAGAGCGATCGACAGAAGGAAGCCGATCTTGAGTGCCGACCACGGGTCCAAGCGGCTGATGAGTACGCGGACCTTGCGGGGGCCGATCGCTTTTGCAGCGGCGACGTCGGCCTCGCTCACTGACGTGGCGGCCTTGTTGCGGAGGCTCTTGAGCCGCGCCACGCCAGCGGAGGCAGTGGCCGATCGTGTGTCGTTCTCGCCCGACGCCAGGGCCGACGCTCCAGCAGCCGCGGCGGCCGACGTCGCGGGGACGCCGGTGGCTGGCGAGGAAGCGGGCCGGGTGGTCTGCACGCCCGACGTTTGGGTGGTGGGCTGCGCCGAACGTTCGGGGGATGGGCGAGTGTGCGTGGGCTGGGGAGCCGACGGAGGCTGTGCGCCGCCGCCCTGCGTTCCCGCAGTCTGCGCACCTGCGGCCTGCGTACCCGTGGCCTGGGTACCGGTCACCGGACGGAAGGCCGTGCGTTGCGGGACCGAGTTGCTCGTGGGCATGATGCCCGAGCGGCGCACGCCTGCCTCACCTTGCGAAGGTGCGAACGGTTGCTGGGACTCGCCAAATGGGGCGCGGTCGTCCGCGTTCATGAACTCTCCTCCTCGCCCGATGGGCGCACGTCGTTACAAGAGTAACGGAGCGCAACCCGACGGTCACGCCGAGCCAACGCCTCGCGCCGCTCAATCGCTCCCAGAGAAACGACGAGCCCCGCGGTGGCGACCACCGCGGGGCCTTTGGTGAGGAAGCGTCGTTATGCAGAGAGGGCCGCGCGCAGCGCCGCGCCCAAGTCCGCGTCAACGTTCGTCCAGTACTGGATCGCCCTCTCACGAATGTTCTCGGAGACCACACCGCCCACGTGACCGGTGATGGTCGCGAGGAACTGTGCCTTCTCTTCGTCTGAGTAGACGTCGCGGTACAGGGTGCGCGCCTGGCCGAAGTCGTCGTCCTCGGCGTGGAGAGTTGCCGCCGCGCGCACCATCTCGCCATCCGACTCCCAACCGCCAGACTCAGCCGCACGGACGGGGTCGGCGTGGGCACCGCCCTTGCTGTTGGGTGCGTAGACCGGGGTGTCTGCCGAGGCGAAGGCGTACCGCATCGAGCCGTCCTTCGAGTAGGTGTGGCCGCTCGGGTCAGCGTTCTTGGGCGCGTTGACCGGAAGCTGAGCGTGGTTGGTGCCCACGCGGTAACGGTGCGCGTCTGCGTAGGAGAAGATGCGCGCCATCAGCATCTTGTCCGGCGAGGGGCCGATGCCGGGAACAAAGTTGCTCGGCGCAAAGGTGGCCTGTTCGATCTCGCCGAAGTAGTTCTCGGGGTTGCGGTTGAGCTCCATCACACCCACCTCGATGCGCGGGTAGTCAGCCTTGGGCCACACCTTGGTGAGGTCAAAGGGGTTGAAGCGGTAGGTCGCAGCATCGGCGTACGGCATCACCTGAACGTAGAGCTTCCAACGGGGGAAGTCGCCAGCCTCGATGTGCGTGTAAAGGTCGCGAATGTGGTGGTCGGCGTCCGAACCGGCGAGCGCACCCGCCTCTTCGTTGCTCAGGGTGTGCACACCCTGCTCGGTGATGAAGTGGTACTTCACCCAGAAGCGCTCCCCGGCGGCGTTGATCCACTGGTAGGTGTGCGAACCGTAGCCGTTCATCTCGCGCCACGAGCGGGGCAAGCCCCGGTTGCCCATGAGCCACGTCACCTGGTGTGCGGACTCAGGCGAGAGCGTCCAGAAGTCCCATTGCATGTCGTTGTCGCGCAGGTGCGAACCGGGCAGGCGCTTCTGCGAACGGATGAAGTCGGGGAACTTGATGCCGTCGCGGATGAAGAACACGGGGGTGTTGTTGCCAACGAGGTCGTAGTTGCCCTCACGCGTGTAGAACTTCAGCGCAAAGCCACGGGGATCACGCCACGTGTCCGGCGAACCGTTCTCCCCGGCGACCGTCGAG
The DNA here is from genome assembly GCA_023411615.1 of Actinomycetes bacterium. Lineage (GTDB taxonomy): Bacteria > Actinomycetota > Actinomycetes > Actinomycetales > Demequinaceae > Demequina. The sequence goes on along the minus strand of JAEYOR010000066.1, from coordinate 7,141 downwards.
AAGCGAGCAAGCATCTCGGTGGTCTCACCCGGCTGAAAGAGGGAGGCCCGGGTGTACTTCGCGATCTCCGGGTTGGTCACGGTGAACGTGCCGTAGGCACCGCCGCCCTTCGCGTGGACCACCCGCTCCGGCACGCGCTCACGGTTGAACTGCGCGAGCTTCTCCACGAGGTAGTGGTCGGTGAGCGAGATGGGGCCATCGGCGCCGACGCTCAACGAGTGCGCGTCGGACGCGACGGGCGCACCGGCGTTGGTCGTCGTGAACTTGTCAGTCATGTCTGTCTCCTTGGTATTAAGAGGGAAGTCGGGAGGAACGGGTTTCAGGAACTCGCGGCCGACGCCGTGGCTGCGCAGGTGCCGCAGGTTCCCCAGAACATCACTTCGGCCTCGTTGAGAGTGAAGCCATGTGTGGTGTCGGGCGAGAGGCACGGGGCGTGGCCCACCACGCAGTCGACATCAGCGATGGCGCCGCAATTGGTGCACACGATGTGGTGGTGGTTGTCACCCACACGGAGTTCGTAGCGTGCAGGAGACCCAGCGGGTTCGATGCGTCGCGCGATCGAGTGCTCGGTGAGGTCGTTCAACACGTGATAGACCGCCTGGACGGATGTGCCGGGCAGGCTCTGGATGATGCTGGCGAACACGTCATCGGCCGATGCATGGGGGTGTTCCGCGAGCGCCGAGATGACGGCGAGACGGGGCTGGGTGACCCGCAGCCCAGCATCGCGCAGCAGCGCAGATGCATCGGGTTGTGAGGGCATGCCGCAAGCCTATCAGTTATTTTTAGTTACTCAAATAAAGGCGAGGCGGCGTGTAGCGGCCCGCTCGGGTGCCACCATGGACATATGACCGCGTCACCATCGCGCACCTTCGCTTCGGACAACTATGCGGGGGTCCACCCCGAGGTGCTGGCCGCGCTTGCTGTTGCCAACGTCGGCCACGAAACAGCCTACGGCGAGGACTCATGGACCGCGCGACTTCGGGACGTGGTGGCGCAGCACTTTGGCCCCCGCGTTGATGTGTACCCCACCTTCAACGGCACCGGCGCGAATGTCGTGGCACTTCAAGCGATGCTTCCGCGCTGGGGAGCGGTCATCTGCGCGAGCATGGCGCACATTGCGACGGATGAGGCGGGTGCGCCCGAGAAGGTCGCAGGCATCAAACTGCTCACCGTCGACACCCCTGACGGCAAGCTCACGCCCTCGTTGATTGATGAGCAGGCGTGGGGGTGGGGTGAGGTCCACCGCTCGCAACCTCTCGTGGTCTCGATCACCCAAACCACGGAGTTTGGCACCTGCTACACGCCCGCTGAGATCCGTGCGCTCACCGACCACGCCCACGACCTTGGCATGTACGTCCATCTTGATGGCGCGCGGTTGTCAAATGCGGCGGCGCACCTAGGCACGGGGCTCGCCGCGTTCACGGCCGACGCTGGGGTGGACGTGATGAGCTTGGGTGGCACCAAGAACGGGGCACTCGGGGCAGAGGCAGTGGTGGTGCTCAACCCCGAGGCGGTCGCCGGTGTCGATTACATCCGCAAGCTGTCGATGCAGCTCGCATCGAAGATGCGCTTTGTCTCCGCCCAACTCGTTGCCCTGTACGAGGGCGATCTGTGGCTGACGTCTGCCCGCCACGCCAATGCGATGGCGACGCTCTTGCGCGCGCGGCTCGATGAGGCGATCGCGGCAGGTGAGCTTCCTGGTGTCCGGGTGACACAAGCAACCGAATCGAACGCCCTCTTTGTGGTCCTGCCGCCCGGCGTCGCTGACCAGATTCGCGAGCGCTTCCGTTTCTATGACTGGAACGAGGCGACGGGCGAGGTGCGGTGGATGTGCTCCTTTGACACGACAGAGCAAGACGTCGCGGACCTCGTTCAGGAAGTCCGCGACGCCATCGCTCGCGTTTAGTCCTCGCTCGCCTCGGTGTTCTCCTCGGCAGCGTCGCTCTCAACTGCAGCGTCGCTCTCAACTGCAGCGTCGTCCGTCTCATCGCCCTCGAGGTGACGCTCAACGTTGCGGGCAAGGCCAATGATGCGGTCATTCTTATCCGGCTTGGAGAAGATGACGCCCATCGTGTCGCGGCCCTTGGCCGGCACCTCTGAGACGGACGCGCGCATCACCTTTCCGGATTCCATGATGACGAGCACCTCGTCCGTGTCTTGGACGAGCAGTGCTCCCACGAGGTCGCCGCGCTCTTCGGCAAGTTTGGCCACTTTGATACCAATGCCACCACGGCCCTGGACGCGGTACTCGCTCACGGCGGTGCGCTTGGCGAAGCCTCCCTCGGTCACCACAAACGAGTAGGCGTCCTCGGTGACGACATCGAGTGCAAGCAGCTCGTCGTCACCGCGGAAGCTCATGCCCTTCACACCAGACGTGGCGCGGCCCGTAGGACGAAGTGCCTCATCGGTTGCTTCAAAGGTGAGCGACTGGCCCTTACGACTGACAAGCATGAGTCTGTCCTCGGGCGCCACGAGACGAGCGGCGACCAACTCGTCCGGATGGACGCTGCCATCCTCGGCCTCGACTTCGCGAAGGTTGATGGCAATGAGGCCCCCCGAGCGGTTCGAGTCGTAGGCCTGCAAGTCAGTCTTCTTGACGAGTCCCCGCCGGGTGGCGAGCACCAAGTACGGCTTGTCCGCGTACGTCTTGAGGTCCAGTACCTGCGCGATCTCCTCGTCCGGCTGGAAGGCGAGGAGATTCGCCACGTGCTGGCCCTTCGAGTCGCGACCGCCCTCAGGCAGTTCGTACGCCTTGGCCCGGTACACGCGCCCGAGGTTGGTGAAGAAGAGCAGCCAGTGGTGCGTGGTTGTGACAAAGAAGTGCTCGACCATGTCGTCGCTGCGCAAGGTGGCACCACGGACACCCTTGCCGCCGCGCCGCTGCGCCCGGTACTCAGAGGACTTGGTGCGTTTTGCATAACCGCCACGGGTGATGGTGACAACGACCTCTTCTTCCGCGATGAGGTCCTCGTAATCCACCGAGCCGTCGAACGGGCTGATGTCCGTGCGGCGCTCGTCACCGTATTTGCGGACGATCTCGTCAAGCTCGTCGGCAACGATCGAACGCTGTCGCTCCTCGGAAGCGAGAATCCCCTTGAGGTCCTCAATCTCCTTCATGAGGCGCCCGTACTCTTCCTCGATCTTCTGCCTTTCGAGCGCTGCAAGGCGGCGCAGCTGCAGGTTGAGGATCGCGTTGGCTTGGACCTCGTCCACATCGAGCAAGTCGATGAGGCCTTGGCGCGCTTCGTCCACGGTAGGCGAGCGGCGGATGAGGGCGATGACCTCGTCAAGAGCGTCAAGCGCCTTGACGTAACCGCGCAGGATGTGGGCCTCGCGCTCCGCTTCACGCAGGCGGTAGGTGGTCCGACGCTGGATCACTTCGATCTGGTGCGTCACCCAGTGGCGGACAAAGGCGTCGAGGCTGAGTGTGCGTGGCACGCCGTCGACGAGCGCCACCATGTTGGCGCCAAAGGTGTCCTGCAACTGGGTGTGCTTGTAAAGGTTGTTGAGCACCACCTTGGCGACGGCGTCCCGCTTGAGGACGATGACGAGTCGCTGACCCGTGCGGCCAGAGGTCTCGTCACGGATGTCGGCAATGCCGGTGAGCTTGCCTTCCTTGGTGAGCTCGGCGATCTTCAATGCGAGGTTGTCGGGGTTGACCTGATACGGCAGCTCGGTGACAACCAGGCACTGGCGGCCCTGCAGCTCCTCGACATTGACCACTGCGCGCATCGTGATCGAGCCGCGGCCGGTGCGGTAGGCCTCCTCGATGCCGCGGCGGCCAAGGATGGTCGCCGCTGTGGGGAAGTCGGGACCCGGGATGCGCTCGATGAGAGCCTCGAGCAGCTCCTCACGCGATGCGCCCGGATTCTGGAGGAACCACTGGACACCCGAGGCCACTTCGCGGAGGTTGTGCGGTGGGATGTTGGTGGCCATACCCACGGCGATGCCCGCCGAGCCGTTGACAAGGAGGTTGGGGAAGCGGGCAGGCAACACCGTCGGCTCTTGGGTGCGGCCGTCGTAGTTGTCCTGGAAATCGACCGTTTCCTTGTCGATGTCGCGCACCATCTCCATCGCGATGGGAGACATGCGGGACTCGGTGTAGCGGTGGGCAGCGGCTGGGTCATTGCCCGGCGAGCCGAAGTTGCCCTGGCCGTCGGCCAGCGGGTAACGCAAGGACCAGTCCTGCACCATGCGCACCAAGGTGTCGTACACCGCGGAGTCACCGTGCGGGTGGTAGTTGCCCATGACGTCACCGATGATGCGCGTGCACTTGGAGAACGCGCGGTCGGGACGATAGCCGCCGTCGTACATCGCGTAGATGACGCGGCGGTGGACGGGCTTCAGTCCGTCTCGCACATCCGGCAAGGCGCGGCCAACGATGACTGACATTGCATAGTCCAAATAGGACTGCTGCATCTCGACACTGAGGTCGACCCGTTCGATCGCCCCGTGGTTGTGGGTCTCAGATGTCAAGGAACCTCACGTCCTTCGCGTTCTGCTGGATGAAGCTGCGGCGGCCCTCGACGTCTTCACCCATGAGCACGGTGAAAATCTCGTCGGCGAGAGCGGCGTCGTCCATGGTGATCTGGAGCAAGGTGCGGGTCTCCGGGTTCATCGTGGTCTCCCACAGTTCGGAGTAGTCCATTTCGCCGAGACCCTTGTAACGCTGGATGCCGTTTTCCTTTGGCAGCTTGTGGCCGTTCGCGAGACCCTCCTGCACAAGCGCATCGCGTTCCCGGTCCGAGAACGCGTACTCGTGATCACGGTTCGACCACTTGATGCGGTACAGCGGTGGCTGCGCAAGATAGACGTAGCCGGCTTCGATGAGCGGGCGCATGTAGCGGAACAGCACGGTGAGCAACAAGGTGCGAATGTGCTGGCCGTCGACATCGGCGTCGGCCATGAGGACGATCTTGTGATACCTCGCCTTCTCGATGTCAAAGTCATCGCCGATGCCGGAGCCAAAGGCGGTGAACAACGCCTGGATCTCGGTGTTCGCGAGGGCGCGGTCAAGGCGGGCGCGCTCGACGTTCAGCACCTTTCCACGCAGCGGGAGGATCGCCTGAGTCTCCGGGTTGCGGCCGCGCACGGCGGAGCCACCAGCGGAGTCACCCTCCACGAGGAAGATCTCGGAGATCGAGGGATCCTTCGAGGAGCAGTCGCGCAGTTTGCCGGGCATGCCGCCGGACTCAAGGAGGCCCTTGCGTCGCGTCGCTTCACGTGCCTTGCGCGCGGCAATACGGGCTTGGCTCGCCTGCTGCGCCTTGCGGATCACCTCTTTCGCCTCGGCCGGGTGTGAGTCGAACCAGTCGGTCAGCTGATCGCCCACGATCTTCTGGACAAAGGTCTTGGCAATCGTGTTGCCCAGCTTCGTCTTGGTCTGGCCCTCGAACTGAGGTTCGCCGAGCTTGACTGAGATGACAGCGGTGAGGCCCTCGCGGACGTCGTCACCGGTGAGGTTCTCGTCCTTGTCTTTGAGCAGGCCCTTGTCTCGCGCGTACCGGTTGACGAGGTAGGTGAGTGCTGCGCGAAAGCCCTCCTCGTGCGCGCCACCCTCCGTGGTGGAGATGGTGTTCGCGTACGTGTGGACGGACTCCGAGTATGCGTTGGTCCATTGCATCGCGAGCTCAAGCGAGATCTTCTCTTTGGTGTCCTCGGCCTCAAGGTAGATCACCTCAGGGTGGACGAGCTCCGTCTTCTTCAACGTGTTGAGGTGGGTGACGTAGTCGACCAAACCGCCGTCATAGCGGTAGGTGACGGTACGGCTCACTGGTTCAGCGTCGGCGTCATCGCCTTCCACCGTGATGTGGTCAGGGCGCTCGTCGGTGAGAACGATCGTGAGGCCCTTGTTGAGGAAGGCCATCTGCTGAAAACGGGCTCGCAGGGTCTCGAAGTCAAACTCCGTGGTCTCAAAGATCCCGCTGTCCGGCCAAAAGGTCTGGACCGTTCCCGTCTCGTCCGTCTTCTCACCTTTGATGAGTGTGCCTTGTGGCTTGCCACCGTTGGCGAAGCTCTGCCGCCACACGTGACCCTGGCGTCGGACCTCTGTCTCGACGCGCTCCGACAGTGCGTTCACCACGGAGATGCCGACGCCGTGGAGGCCACCAGAGACCGCGTAGCCGCCGCCGCCGAACTTGCCGCCCGCGTGGAGGATCGTCATGACGACCTCAACGGTGGGCTTGCCCTCGGTGGGGTGGAGGTCGACGGGGATGCCGCGGCCGTTGTCGCTCACCCGCACGCCGCCGTCCGCCAGCAGCGTCACGCTGATCTGATCGCAGTAGCCGGCGAGTGCCTCATCAACCGAGTTGTCGACCACCTCGTACACCAAGTGGTGGAGGCCGCGTTCGCCGGTCGAGCCGATGTACATTCCCGGCCGTTTGCGGACGGCCTCGAGGCCCTCCAGAACGGTGATGTTCTCTGCGCCATATGAGGGCTGCTTCGACTGCTCGTCGCTATTCGCCACAGAATGCCTTTCCAAGCGCCTGACGCGGCCTGGTGTGGCTCGCGTGATACCTCGGTTCATTCTACGCGGTTTGAGGGCGCTTCCCTGGTCAATGAGGGGTGTTCTGTGGGAACTCGCGCGGCATTGCTTCTTCAGGCCGACGCATTGGTTGCGTATGTGGGGCCCTCCACGGGCCTTACCCGGGACCTTTTGACTCCCGCCGACGCTGGGGCGGCCTATCCGTACGTGTCACGAGGGCCACGGCCTTTGACGCGGCGCGGGCCCTTGACCCAATTGCGGTCGCTTGGGCCAATGAAGCGCAACTCCTTGACCACCTCGCGGCCAAACTCCTCGTTGATGCGGTGGCGAACCTGGCCCGACATCAATTGCATCTGGGTGGCCCAGGCGCTTGAGGATGCACGAAGCACGAGAACGCCTTCGTCGAAAGTGACCGGCTCACAGTGATCGGCGATGTGATCGCCGATGACTTCGCGCCAGCGCGCGGTCACCGAGGCCACCTCGATGTGCTCGGTCCACCCCATGCGGCCGAGGAGAGCACGGACGTTTTCGCTCATTGCGCGCGGATCGCGGCCCTGGCCAAATGGGGCGGGTGAGGACTCAGCATCGGTGGTTGCGCGTCTCGCGGCGCGTGAGCGCCGCGCCGCGTGTGGTGAGGTTCGGGCGGCGGCGCTTTAG
>JAEYOR010000048.1 GCA_023411615.1 Actinomycetes bacterium | reverse complement strand
GCCGCCCGCCGTCCCCGCCCACCCCCCCCCGGACGCCCAACATGTGCGCCTGTCCCGGGCGCGGTTCTTTCGACAGCAGCCCTGGAGGCTCCCCCGTGGTCAATCCCCTGCGCGATCCTCGTGACCGTCGCTTGCCCCGCATCGCTGGTTCGTGCGGATTGGTGATGTTTGGTGTCACCGGAGACCTGGCTCGCAAGAAACTCATGCCTGCGGTCTACGACCTCGCCAACCGTGGACTCTTGCCGCCCGCATTCGCCCTCACCGGCTTTGCTCGTCGCGAATGGGACAAGGAAGACTTTGCAAAGGTCGTCCATGATTCGGTGAAGAAATACGCACGCACGCCATGGCGTGAAGAGACGTGGAACCAGCTCTCCGAAGGCATCCGTTTTGTTCAAGGTACTTTCGACGACCCAGCCGCATTTGCCGAACTTCGCCGCACCGTCGAGGAACTCGATGAGAAGCGCGGCACGGGCGGTAACCACGCGTTTTATTTGTCGATCCCACCATCGGCCTTCCCTCAGGTGGTCACCCAGCTCCGCGAGTCGGGGCTGTCCGACCCTAAGGAAGGGACGTGGCGACGCGTCGTCATCGAGAAGCCGTTTGGGCACAACCTCGAGACCGCAAATGAGCTGAACGACGTCGTCAGCGAGGTTTTCCCACCCGACGCCGTGTTCCGAATCGACCACTACCTCGGCAAGGAGACGGTCCAGAACCTCCTCGCCCTGCGCTTCGCCAACCAGCTCTTCGAGCCAATTTGGAACGCCCAGTACATCGATCACGTCCAAATCACCATGGCCGAGGACATCGGCATCGGTGGCCGCGCTGGCTATTACGACGGCATTGGCGCCGCTCGTGACGTGATTCAGAACCACTTGCTGCAACTGCTTGCCCTCACCGCGATGGAAGAGCCCGCGTCCTTTGATGCAGCGGATCTCCGCACGGAGAAGGAAAAGGCCCTGCGGGCGGTCCGCTTGCCAGATGACCTCGCGGCCTCGACCGCCCGGGGCCAGTACGCGGCCGGCTGGCGTGGAGGTGAGATGGTGGGAGGCTTCCTCGATGAGGACGGCATCGCGCCCGACTCAATCACGGAGACCTACGCCGCCATCAAGGTTGAGATCCCCAACCGGCGCTGGAGCGGGACGCCGTTCTATCTGCGAGCGGGCAAGCGTCTCGGCCGTCGCGTTACGGAGATCGCACTCGTCTTCAAGAAGGCACCATCGCCGTACTTCCAGCAGATTCAGGGCTCGGACGTGGGTACCAACGCCTTGGTGATTCGTGTGCAGCCCGACGAGGGTGTCACCTTGCGATTCGGGTCGAAGGTTCCAGGGACCACGATGGAGGTGCGCGATGTCACGATGGACTTTGCATACGGCAATGCGTTCACCGATGAGTCGCCCGAAGCCTACGAGCGGTTGATCCTCGACGTGCTGCTCGGCGACCCGCCGCTCTTTCCTCGACATGAGGAAGTGGCCTTGTCATGGCAGATCCTCGATCCCATCACGTCGTTCTGGGCGACTCAAGGCCAACCGGATCAGTACCGCTCGGGCACGTGGGGTCCGGCCAGCGCCGATGAGATGATGGCACGAGATGGCCGAGTATGGAGGCGTCCATGATCATCGACTTGCCGTCGACCACGACCGGCGACATTAACTCCGAGCTTGTCAAACTCCGCAAGGAGGGCGGCGTCATCACCCTCGGGCGGGTAATGACCTTGGTGATTGACGCGACCGATGCTGACGCAGAAAAAGCCATTGCGACCGCAAACACTGCGTCACGCGAGCACCCGTGCCGGATCATCGTCTTGTCGCCGCGTGAGGGCGGCGAGACGCTCGACGCACAGATCCGCGTTGGCGGGGACGCAGGAGCCTCTGAAGTCGTTCTCTTGCGTCCTCCTGCCGCGACGATGGACCATGCGGACACTCTCGTCACCCCGCTGCTCCTTCCCGATGCACCGATCGTCACGTGGTGGCCATCGCTCGTTCCGCTCGTCCCGTCTGCGACCGGGCTTGGCTCGATGGCGCAACGGCGCATCACTGATTCGAAGGGTGAGGCCAACCCCGCAGCGGTGTTGTGCGCGCTGTCGGATGGCTATCGACCCGGCGACACCGACCTCGCTTGGACACGGCTCACGCGCTGGCGCGCACTGCTGGCGTCCGCTCTCGAGCAGGTTCCCCACGCCGAGGTGAGGCGAGCCCACGTTCGCGGCGACGTCAACTCTCCGTCCATCCTGCTTTTTGGTGCGTGGCTGCGACGCACCCTCGGCTGCGAGTTTGAGGCGACGTACGATCCTCAGGCGACGGGACTCGTCTCAGTGGTGCTCGAGACGTCGGTTGGTGAGATCGCGATCCACCGACCCGACGGCCACAACGCCACACTCAGCCAACCGGGACAGCCGGACCACGTGATCGCCCTGCCTTCCCGCTCTCTCGGCGAGTGCCTTGCGGAAGAACTACGCCGCATGGATGCAGACCCCGTGTATGGCGAGGCGCTTCACGAGATTGTGCACTGTTCATGAGACGCGTATTCGTATACCCAGACCATCAAGCCGTCGCCGACGCCGCCGGCGCTCGTCTCGGTCTTTTGCTGTCCGACACGATCGCCACTCAAGGCCGCGCGGATGTCGTCCTTACCGGCGGCACGGTGGGCATCGACCTCCTACGCAGCCTTGCGGTCTCCGCGCTGTCGGGCCTCATCGACTGGACAAGTGTTCATGTGTGGTGGGGTGACGAGCGGTTCGTGGCGGCCGATGACGCGGATCGCAACTCTTTGCAGGCCGCGGACGCCCTATTGCGCCACGTGCCGTTGCCGGAAGAGAACATCCATCGCATGGGTTCGACGGATGCGTACCCCTCCGCTGAAGACGCCGCGGCTGCCTACTCGCGTGAGATGGCAGATCACGGCAATCCCGCATGGGACGTCGCTCTCTTTGGACTTGGGCCAGACGGCCACGTCGCCTCGCTCTTCCCGGGTCACGACTCGTTCCTTGACGGTCGTACGGGTGCCGACGTCCGCGCAGTCCACAACTCTCCCAAGCCCCCGCCCACGCGCGTCAGCTTGTCGCTTCCCGCGATCAACCGCGCAAAGCGAGTCTGGGTTGTCGCGACGGGACACGCGAAGGCGGACGTCGTCGCACGGTGCATCGCAGGCGATCCAGACCTGCCTGGCGCTGCAGTGCACGGCATCCAGGAGACTCTCTGGCTCATCGACGCGGAAGCGTCAACGAAGGTCTAGCTGGTGACGGTGCCAGACGACGAGGCGCTGCCCGGCGGCAACTCGGGAAGCCGCGTTGTGCATGACGGCGGTTTCATCGTCAAGGACGCGACCCCGTCAACCGATGCGGTTCACCGCTACCTCGGCGCTCTCCACCAAGCCGGGATCGATGTTCCGCTACCCCACGGGCGCGATGGCGCCGGGCGCCAACTCCTAGAATTCATCGACGGCACGCCCGCAATGGCCGTGCCACAACTCGATCACGCCGCGCTGCGACGTATCGGCGCGCTCGTGCGCTCTATTCACGATGCGAGCGAGTCCTTTGAGATTCCTGCTGGCATTGAATGGGCAAGCGCGATCCCTGCCCCCGGCGCTGAGCTGATGTGCCACAACGACCTCGCGCCGTGGAACCTTCTCATCGGCGAACGGTGGGTGTTCGTCGACTGGGACACGGCGGCTCCGAGCACGCGCTCGTGGGATCTTGCGTACGCCGCGCAAGCATTCACTCTCAACGACACCTCACGGGCGCCCGCGGAGGCGGCCAGCGGCCTCGCGGCGTTCGCCGACGGATATGGCGCAGACGCAGGACTGCGGTCGACCTTGCCCGAGGTCATGATCAGGCGTGTCGACGCGATGGTCGCACTCCTCGAACAGTCGCGCTCCTCCGGCACGGAACCTTGGGCGTCAATGCACGATGAGGGCCATGGCGATCACTGGCGAGCGGTACGTGCGTATGTGGCGGACAACACCGACACTTGGCGCCGTGCCCTCACTGACGGCATGAGCAACCGCCCCACTCAGGTATGAGTCGCCCGCGGCGAGAAACCTACTCGGCCGCGACAAATGCGCGGCGGGCACGCAACGCTTCGAGAGCCTCGTTCAGCAGAGCCTCGCCCTCCGCGTCGGAACGACGTTCCTTCACATAGGCCAGGTGCGTCTTGTAGGGCTCGTTACGAAGCGGCTCCGGCGGGTTCTGCGGGTCAAGACCTGCAGGAAGGCCGCAACGCGGACAATCCCATTCCGCAGGGATCTCGCGGTCCTCGCCGATTGCGAAACTTGGGCTTGTGACGTGCCCCTTCACGCAATAGTAGGAAAAGACCTCACGCGGTGCGGATTCCCCCCGCTCAGCCTCGCCCATCGGGCCTGCTCCGACCCGTGAGCCTCGGATGGCGTTACCACCTGCCATGGTGTCAGCCCCTTCGCTTCGATTTGCGTCGTGAGTGTGTCAACCCACGTACTTGGTGACAAGACCGAGAAGGACAACGGTCATGCCCCAGGCAATCGCGACGCCCCACGTAATGCGCGTCAGGTTGCGCTCACCCACGGCGGAACTCTGGACGCCGGAGGCGAGACCGCCACCGAAAACGTCCGACATGCCACCACCGCGTCCACGGTGCATGAGCACCAGACCCAGCAACAGCAGGCCGGTCACGACCAGCATTACCCACAGGATGGTCTCCAGAACCTGCACGATTCTCCTCGATTGATGGAAATTAGCACCAGGATACGCGACGAGAGCGTTCTCTCATGCGCCTCAGAAGGAAATGGCGAACCCACCGCGCCTGTGGGCGCGGTGGGTTTCGCAACATTAAGCGACCACGTGCTCCTGGTAACGCACGATCTTGGCGAACTCCTCGGGGTCAAGGCTGGCGCCGCCAACGAGGGCGCCGTCCACGTCCGCTTCGGCCATGATCGACGCGATGTTGCTCGACTTGACCGAACCGCCGTAGAGCACCCGCACGGACTGTGCCACCGTGTCGTTGTACAACTCAGCGAGCTTGGTGCGGATAGCGCCGCAGACTTCTTGTGCGTCCGCCGGGGTTGCCACCTCACCCGTCCCAATTGCCCACACGGGCTCGTAGGCGATGACAACATCGGCCGCTTTGTCGGCCTCAATGCCAGCGAGAGAGCCCTCCACCTGAGCGAGCGTGTAGTCGACCTGCTCGCCAGCCTTACGGATGTCGAGGCCCTCGCCCACGCAGACGATCGGAACGATGCCATTGTCAAAGGCAGCCTTTGCCTTTGCGGCCACCACGGCGTCGGACTCATTGTGGTACTCGCGGCGCTCAGAGTGCCCAACAACGACGTAGCGGCAACCGAGTTTGGCAAGCTGTGAACCCGAGACTTCACCGGTGTACGCGCCGGAGCTGTGCGCCGAGATGTCCTGCGCGCCGTAGCCGATCTCGAGCTTATCGGCGTCGACGAGCGTCTGCACCGAGCGCAGGGACGTGAACGACGCCATCACTGCGGCCTCTACCGCAGTGAAGTCGTGCTTCGCATCGCGCAGAAGCCACGCGAGCTTCTGCACAGTGTGCGTCGCCTCGAGGTGGTCAAGGTTGAGTTTCCAGTTGCCTGCGATAAGCGGCGTACGTGCCATTGTGCTTAGCCCTCCAGCACGGCGAGGCCCGGGAGGACCTTGCCTTCGAGAAGTTCAAGCGACGCGCCGCCGCCCGTGGAAATGTGCCCGAAGCCTGCCTCGTCAAAGCCAAGCAACCGGACTGCGGCGGCAGAGTCGCCACCGCCGACAACAGAGAAGCCATCGCCGTCGATCATCGCCTGCGCGACCGCCTTGGTGCCGCCAGCAAAATTGGCGAACTCGAAAACGCCCATCGGACCGTTCCACACGATCGTCTTGGCGTCCGCGATCTTCGCAGCAAAGAGCTTGGCCGACTCGGGGCCGATGTCGAGACCAATACGGTCCGCAGGGATCGCGTCAGCCGCGACGACGTCGAATGCAGCGTCGGCGGCGAATCCCTCGGCGGCGAGGATGTCGACGGGAAGAACAATCTCCACGCCGTTCTTCTCAGCTGTCTCCAGGTAGCCCTTGACGGTGTCGAGTTGCTCCTCTTCGAGAAGGCTCTTGCCCACCTCGTAGCCCTTGGCCTTGAGGAAGGTGAACACCATGCCGCCACCGATGAGGAGACGGTCTGCCTTGGTGAGCAGGTTCGCAATGACACCGAGCTTGTCGGAGACCTTCGAACCGCCAAGAACCACTGCGTATGGACGCTCAGGGTCGGTGACAGCCTTGCCAAGCGACTCCACTTCCTTCTGCACGAGCAAGCCGGCCGCTGCGGGCAGGATCTGCGCAACGTCGTAGACGGATGCCTGCTTGCGGTGAACAACGCCAAAGCCATCGGAAACGAAGGCATCGGCGAGAGCTGCGAGTTCGCGAGCCAGTTCCTCGCGCTCCGCGTCCACCTTCGACGTCTCACGAGCATCGAAGCGCACATTCTCGAGCATGAGCACGTCACCCGCGCTGAGAGCCGCGGCCTTTGCCTTTGCGTCATCTCCAACCAAGTCAGCGGCAAGGGTCACGGGCTTGCCGAGCAGCTCGGCGAGACGCGCCGCCGCGGGGGCCAATGAGTAGGCGGGATCCGGCTCGCCCTTGGGGCGGCCGAGGTGTGCGGTGACGATGACCGAGGCGCCCGCCTTGAGCAGCGTCTCAATGGTCGGGACGGAGGCGCGCACGCGGCCGTCATCCGTGATCGTCGTGCCGTCGAGCGGCACGTTCAAGTCGGAGCGGACGAGCACCTTCTTGCCGGTGAGGTCGCCCAGGCTGTCAATGGTCTTCAGCGTCATGATGTTCCTTGTTGTGACAAGGAAACGTCCGCACACGC
>JAEYOR010000021.1 GCA_023411615.1 Actinomycetes bacterium | reverse complement strand
CCCGCCGAACCGGCGACGGCTGTTGCCGCGCCGGCCGCGCCCACCCCAGCCCCAGCGTCGGCCCCGGCCGCCCCGGTTCACCACGCGAGCCCCGCTCAGCCGCCCGCCCCGCTTGCTACCCAGTTGAGCGGCCAGTTGATGTCGCTACGCCAATTGCCGCAAGGCGATCACGTGATGACGTTGACGGTGAATCCCGAAACCTTTGGCCCCGTGCGCGTGGTCGCGCACATCAGCGCGGATGGCCTTCACCTCGAACTTTTCGGTGCAAGTGAGCAAGCACGGGCCGCGCTCCGGGCAGCGCTTCCCGACTTGCGCCGGGACCTCGCCGGTGCCGGGCTCGACTCGCGCCTCGATCTTGGTTCCGAGCACAACACCGACGGCCGCCAACAGTCCGCTCTTGGCGACTCAAGTGAGTTCGGACGCCGCCCAAGCCGTGCCACGAGCACCGTAGGCGCCGCGAGCTCCGCGACCGGAGCGTCGGCCACATCCCCGTCCACTAGCCGGAGCGCCCATGCGGGCGCCATCGACGTCGACCTGTAGGAGGAACGATGACGGTCAATCCCGCCGACGCCGCCGGTGGCTTGTACGCCGGGACCGCGCCGACGCGCGCACCCAAGCAGACGCTTGATTCCGAAGTGTTCATGGCGCTGTTGGTGGCGCAACTGCGCAACCAGGACCCGAGCTCGCCGATGGACACCAACCAGATGATGGCCCAGCAGACGTCCCTCGCTCAGCTGGAGCAGATCACGACCATGGGACAGACCTCCCGTGAGCAGTTCGCACTCACGATGCGGATGGCCGCCCTCAACATGGTGGGCCAAGGCGTGAGCTACATGGATGCCGAAGGTGACGTGATCTCCGGCATCGCGACCGGGGCTTCGTTCGCAAACGAGGTTCCTTCAATCAAGGTGGGCGACACGGATGTTGCCCTCGATCACATCCTGTCCGTGGCGCGTCAGGGCGCCTAAGTCCCACATAGTGAGGAAGATTCGCAATGCTACGCTCGCTCTTCTCCGGAATCTCCGGACTGCGCGCCCACCAGACAATGCTTGACGTCACGGGCAACAACATCGCTAACGTCAACACCGCCGGTTACAAGGCCGCGCAGGTCCAGTTCCAGGACACCTTGTCGCAGGTGCTGGCCAACGCGGGTGCCGCTCAGCCGGGCATCGGTGGCACGAACCCTGCGCAGGTGGGCCTTGGTGTGAAGGTGGCCGGTATCACGACCAACTTCCAACAGGGTGCCGCGCAGTTGACCAACCGCCAGACCGACATGATGATCTCGGGTGACGGCTTCTTTGTCATCAACAAGGGTGGCCAGCAGCTGTACTCACGGGCGGGTGCGTTCTCCTTCGATGCGCTCGGTCAGCTCGTCACCCCGGACGGCGGTCTTGTCCAGGGTTGGGCGGCTGATGCGTCGGGCAACATCGACCTCAACTCAATGCTCACGGACCTGCGCCTACCGGTGTCCACGCTCATGGGTGCGCGGGCCTCGAGCACCGCGTCCTTTGAAGGCAACCTGCCGTACGACGCCGCAGTTGGCACGGTGCTTAACCGTCAGCTGGACGTCTATGACGCCACGGGTGAGCCACGCAGCATGGAGGTGTCCTTCACTCGCACGGCGGCCGGTTGGGACATTGCCGCCGCTGTCACGGGGACGACGTCGAGCCAGACCGGATCTCTCACGTTCAACACGGACGGCTCGATCAACACGCTCACCTTTGCGGCGATGCCGGCGGACGCCGCAGCGGGGCTCGCTGCTCTCACCGTTGACTTCTCGACGCTCACGGGCTTCGCGGGTCTTGAGACGGTGGCGGCCAATAGCCAAAACGGCCGCTCGGCAGGAAGCTTGCAGTCGTTCGCGATCAACTCCGATGGCACGCTCATCGGCTCGTTCTCGAATGGCCTCAAGCAGGCGATTGGTCGCGTCGCGCTCGCCAACTTCTCGAACCCGCCGGGTCTGTCGAAGGTGGGATCTTCGCTTTACGAGCCCACCGTCAACTCCGGTGACGCACAGGTTGGCGCCGCGGGTACCGGCGGACGGGGTGTGCTGTCAGGTGGTTCGCTCGAGATGTCAAATGTTGACCTCTCGGCTGAGTTCACCAACCTCATCGTGGCGCAGCGCGGCTTCCAAGCGAACTCGCGTGTCATCACCACCTCTGACGAGGTCCTCCAGGAGCTCGTCAACCTCAAGCGCTAGCGGGTTCCCCCGCACCCTGCGTTCGCCATGCGCCTTTGGGCAGCGCATATCGGGCGGCGACGCAGGCAGCGTGATCGGCGAAGGGCCGGACGCCTCGGGCGGGAGTCCGGCCCTTCGTGCCTCACGGCGGTCCGCCACCTCGGTAGGTGAGGGATTTGTGGGCGCTTGACTCACACTCGGGCCGCCTTCGCCGATGGAGTAGAGGACAACGGGCTCACGGATGGGCCCCAGATGTATGCCAGGGATGGTGAACCGTGATTATTCTGACGCGCCTTAATGGTCAGCGCTTCGCGGTCAACCCTGACCTCATCGAGCGGGTGGAGTCCACACCGGACACGATCGTCACCTTGGTCGACGGCACCAAATACTTGGTCACTCAGACCATCGAGGACATCGCTGATCTCGTCATTGAACACCGCGCCTCTGTGGTTGCGAAGGCGATCGACGTCGCCAATTCCGAAGAGGACACAGTGCTCGCGACCGTCACTGGTCTGCCGCACGCCGCCCCTCACCTCTCGGTGGCTCCGGAGGCTGACTGATGGACATCGCTTCGCTCATCGGAATTGGCATCGCCTTCATCGCGATCATCGCGGCCATCTTCATGGAGGGCTCCACGCCCATGTCGGTCATCCTCCCGGCGCCCATGATGCTCGTCATTGGCGGCACCATCGGTGCGGGGTTGGCGACAACAACCCTCAAGGACTTCACAACCGCCTTCGCCAATCTCTCGCGGTTCCTTTTCTATAAGCGCAGGGACCTCAATGACACGGTTGACACCGTGGTGTCACTTGCGGACCGCGCTCGCCGCGAGGGGCTCCTCGCCTTGGAAGACGCCTCGAAGGACATCGACGACGACTTCCTCAGAGAGGGCTTGCAGTCGGCAATCGACGGCACGGACCCTGAGGACCTGCGCGCGATGATGGAGGCGCGCATCGACGCCAAAATGGCACGCGACCGCACTATCGCCAAGCTCTTCACCGACATGGGCGGCTTTGCTCCCACAATCGGCATCATCGGCACCGTGGTGTCGCTCGTGCATGTGCTGGAGAACCTCGCCGACCCGTCCTCGATCGGTCACATGATCGCTGCGGCCTTCGTCGCCACCTTGTGGGGCTTGCTGTCTGCCAACGTCATCTGGCTTCCCATCGCGGGGCGGGTCAAGCGCATCTCGGAGTTGGAGTCAGCGCAAATGGAACTCGCAATGGAGGGTCTGCTGGCCATTCAGGCCGGCGCCAACCCCCGTGTGGTGGGCCAGCGCCTGCGTTCCCTGGTCGCCGATCAGGCGAAGGATGCGCGGGAGGCAGCGTGACCCAGGTAGCAACGCGGCCGCGCCGCAAGAGACACGTGGAGGAGCACGACAACCACGAGCGCTGGGCTGTGTCCTACGCGGACATGATGACCGTTCTCGTGGCGCTCTTCATTGTCATGTATGCGATCTCTGCTGTGGACTCGACCAAGTACGAGCAGTTGCGCGAGTCGCTCGCACGCGGCTTTGGACAGCGAGTGGTGACCGCGCCGGTTGTTGGATCAAGCGGTCCGCTCAATGGCCTCGAGACCTTCCAGATCGCCCCTGATTTCTCCGGCGTTGCCGGTGATATGAGCGAGATGCTCAACCCGGATGTGCAGATGTCGGAGGAGGCGCTCACCTTCCTCGAGGCGGCGCAGGAGTACGAACAACTCGTCGACATCCAAACCACGCTCCTCGAGAGCCTGCAGCAGCAAGGACTCGACAGCAATGTCACGTTCCTTGTCGATGAGAGAGGACTCGTGGTGGGGCTTGTCGGCTCAGATGTGTTCTTTGCGCCGGACACTGCTGATCTCACCCCCGTGGCCAATCAGGTGATCGACACCTTGGCGGGCCCGCTTCGCAACCAATCGCGCCAGATCTCGATTGAGGGTCACGCCAACGTGTTGCCGTCGCAGAACTACGCGACCAACTGGGAGCTCTCCTCTGCTCGCGCCACTCAGGTGCTCCGACGCTTTGTCGAGGTGGGCGGTATTACTGGCCCGGCGATCTCCGCAACAGGCTTTGGCGATGCGCGGCCCTTCGCGGACGGGATGTCGGACGATGCTCTCGCGCAGAACCGGCGCGTCGACATCGTCATTCGATCGGACGCATCGGAAGAGGTGCGCGCCCTGTTGCCAAAGATCGCTCAAGCGTTGCGCGACGGGAGCCTGACCCGCGAACAGCTCGAGGCGCAGATCGATGCAGCAAAGGCGGCAGAAGAAGGAGAGACGCTATGACGACCACGGGTACGCGCATCGGGCCATCGGGGCCGACGATCGGAACGCGGCCAGCGCCGGCGGCTCCGGAACCTGACTCTGAGAAGGTCGACAAGCAGAAGAACAGCAAAGGCAAAGGCAAGGGCGACGGCAAGGGCAAGAGCAAGGTTGTTCGGCTCATTGGCGTCCTCATTGTGGTGGCCGCAGTGGCGGGCTACTGGTTCTTGATGGGCCCGGGCACCGGCTCCGGCGAGGAAGAGCTCGCGGGGGGCGCCGACGCTGAGGTGAAGCTCGGTGAGGTGCTCGTCGTCGAGCCGATCTCGATCAACCTCGAGGGTGGTCACTACCTGCGGCTTGGGCTTGGGCTCCAGTTGACGGCCGACGCTGGGCACAGTGGAACGGCGGTGACGTCAGCTCAGGCGCTCGACGCGGCAATCGCCTTGTTCTCCGGCCGGTCCACGGAGGAGTTGGCGGACCTCGGCACCCGCGAGGCCTTGAAGGCGCAGTTGACCGAAACGCTCAAAGAGTTGTACGACGAGCAAGTGGTGGGGGTGTATTACACCGACTTCGTGACGCAATAGCGACTCATTCGCGAGAGGCATTTCTCACACGCCACGCATGGGTGACGGCGTGGGACTACGTGAATCCTTCACTCGTGCTGGCTCGGCGACGATGGGCCCGGCGTGACAGGACGGGCAACTCAGCGACGCAAGCGTGGCTCAGGCGTGCCGGAAAACTATGACTTCCGTCAGCCGATGACGCTGACGCGCGAGCACGCCCGCATGCTTGAAGTTTCGTTCCAGACATTCGCGCGTCAATGGGGCACTCTGCTCAGTTCTCGCCTTGGCGCCCTCACAACGGTGACCCTTGAAGGCGTCAGCCTCAAGACGTACGACGATCACATCCAGACTCTCCCCACCTCGACCACCGCCGTTGTGCTGATGGCGGACCCAAGCCGCTCTCCCTTGCTCCTGCAAATCCCCACCAACGCGACGATGACCATCATCGACTGCCTCTTGGGCGGCCCTGCGAGCGATCTGCACATGCCGTTCCGGGAACTCACGGAGATCGAACTCAAGCTGATGGGCGACATGCTCGACCTCGCCTGCTCGGAGCTCTCGTACGCAATGAACTCGATCGGCCCGGTCACGTACGAGGTGCGTTCGGTCAAGTACAACCCGGGATTCATTCAGCTTGTCAACGCGGGCGAAGCTGTCATCGTTGGTGAGTTCGAGATGCGCGTAGGGCCTGTCATCGCGCCCATCACGCTCATGATGATTGCCGAGCCTGTTCTCGCTGTCATGCGCAGCGGCGATGAAGTCGCGGGCCGAACCGCGACGGAGCAGCAGGAGCACGACGCTGCCCTGCGCCAACTTGCGGCACGCCTCACCGAGGTGCCGATGCCGGTATCGGTGCGCTTCGCCGGGCGCACGATGAGCGCTGCCCAGATCTCCGAACTTCAGGTGGGAACCGTGATTGCTCTCGGGCATTCCGCCGACCGCCCACTCGACATCGTCGTTGGCGACGTCACGTTGGGCCATGCCGCGATTGGCGCCAACGGCACCCGCATCGCCTGTCTCGTCGTCTCCACGGAGGAGGAAGTATGACCACCACCACAAGCACCGCCCAGAACGCTGCCGAGCAGCTGGCGGCGTTGTTGCCCACCGCGATGCCGCTCACCGTGGCGCCGTTTGACGCAGCATCCGCGCCCGAGCCACATGCACTCGCCGTACGGGCGCACTTTGTGGGCGCGACGAGTGCAGACCTCGTTCTCGTGGCGCACGATGCCATCGCAGAGGCACTTGCCGGGGCGGGTGAGGAAGTCTCGGCGGCCGACGCTCTGCGCCCCGCACTTGAGGCGGCGTCAGCGACGTTCGGGGCTGGCGTTCTCGACACTGCGCAAGTCGCAGCCGTCGGTGACACGTTTGACGACCCGGACATTGAAGCATTCGCCTTGCTGTCAGAAAGCGGCACCGCTGAGGCGTGGTTTGGCATTCGTGTGCGGGCCAACACGGTGCCACAAGCTGCAGCGCCCGCACCCGCGTCGAAGCCTGTGAATGACGACACTGACCGCGCCCGCATGCGCCTGTTGCACGATGTCGAGCTCGTCCTCACGGCGGAGATTGGGCGCACGCGCTTGCCAATGCGTCAGGTTCTCGACCTCGTCCCCGGCACTGTCCTCGAGCTTGATCGCGCCGCTGGCGCGCCGGCCGATGTGATGGTGAATGGTCGCCTCGTGGCACGTGGCGAAGTCGTCGTCGTCGATGAGGACTACGGCATCCGCATTACCGAGATCGTGGCTCCGGATGGTGGCCAGTAAGCATGGACACCCTCATCCTCGTGGCGCGCGTCGGCCTGTCTTTGGCCGCCGTGCTCGGCTTGCTGTGGTGGCTCGGCCGCCGCATGCAGGCCTCGACGACGCTGCGGCGCCGTCGCCGCGAGGCGCTCGTTGTCGTCGGCCGCCAGCAGCTCGGAGGCAAGTCCGGCGTTGCGGTGATTGAAGCGTCGGGCCGACGCCTCGTTGTCGGCTACGGCGAGCATGGCGTGAGCCTCCTGCACGATGGGGGCGATCTCCCCGAAGAGGAAGAGGCTGAGGCGCCTTCGGGCCGCGTCGACCTCGACCGCGAACTGATCGAACTCACCGGTGCAAGCACGGTTGAGTCTGGCCACCTTGACAGTGAGGTGGCGGCGCGTGAGAGCGCGCCCGTCCATATCCGTTTGACGCCGGCCCGGACGGCCGACGCCCAACGGCACCGTTCACCCCTCGATGGATCGATCCTTGCGCCCAGTACGTGGCGCAAGGCGGTGGTGGCGGCGCAAGAATGGACCACTCGTCGTTCATGAACCCCGTCACGCTCCGGCGTCAGCGCGGGGCCAGGTGGGTGCGATCTAGCCTGATCGTTCTCGCACTTGGCGTCGCCGCAGTCCTGGCAGGCGCGGGTCCGGCGGCCGCAACCGTTGGCCCCACCGACCCCGCCGCACCGGTCGATCCCGCCCCGCCAACCGGCGTGCCCGTCATGCCGGAAAGCGGCGTCTCCGTGGACATCTACGGCGTTGACGGCACCCCATCGAGCTCGATCGTCACACTGCTCGCGATCACCCTCCTGTCGGTGGCGCCTTCGTTGCTCCTCATGACGACGAGCTTCACCAAGATCTTTGTGGTGCTGGCCATGACGCGAAACGCGCTTGGCCTCCAAGGCACGCCGCCCACCCAGGTGCTCGCGGGACTCGCTTTGTTCTTGTCGTTGTTCATCATGGGCCCCGTGTTGGGAGACATGAACGAGGTGGGCCTGCAGCCGTACCTCAATGGCGACGTGAGTTTCTCCGATGGCTTGGCCGCGGCAATTGAGCCCCTGAGGGAGTTCATGCTCGCGCATACGCGGGAGTCCGATATCGCCCTGATGAGCCGAGCGGCGGACACGGACAACCCACTCAGTCAGGCCGATGTGTCAATGACGACGCTGATGCCGGCGTTCATGCTGTCGGAACTCCGCAGCGCATTCATCATCGGCTTCGTCATCTTTGTGCCCTTCCTCGTCATTGACCTCGTCACCTCGGGTGCGCTCATGTCCATGGGCATGATGATGCTCCCGCCCGTCATGGTGTCGCTTCCGTTCAAGCTCCTCCTGTTTGTCCTCGTAGACGGCTGGACACTCGTCATCACCGCCCTGATCGGAAGTTACGGCTGATGGATACGACCGCAGTTCTCGACATCGGCTTTGACGGCCTCGTTCTCGCAGCCAAACTTGCTGCTCCCTTGCTCATCACCGCACTCGTGGTGGGTTTTGGCGTTTCGCTCTTCCAGTCGGTCACTCAGATTCAGGAAGTGACGCTCTCCTTTGTCCCCAAGGCAGTTGCTGTGGGGGCGGCCCTGTTCATTTCCGGTCACTGGATGATTGAGGAAGCCGTGGCGTTCACCAACAGCCTGTTCGAGCGGTTGCCGGGACTGCTAGGCGGCTGACGTGAACTTCACCTTCGACTTGGGACTTGTGGAGACGACGATGCTCGCCGGTGTGCGGCTCGTCGCCTTCCTCGTTGTTGCGCCGCCGTTTCACGTGCGCAGTTTCCCGGGTCCGGTGAAGGTGGCGCTCGCGATGGGCCTTGCGCTCGTGGCGGGCCCGCGCGCCGCAGGCGCATCGGACATGATCCCCGGCGAGATGCTCGTCAATGGCTCCGCGCAGTTCCTTGGCGCGCTCGTCCTGCAAGCGGTGGTGGGCCTCGGTCTCGGCTTCCTCGTGCGGATGGTGTTCGCGGCGGTTCAGACGGCCGGTTCATTCATTGACCTTTTTGGTGGTTTTCAGCTCGCCATGGGTTTTGACCCGATGAGCCAGACGGAGGGCGCGAGCTTCGCCAAGTTCTACAACATGGCGGCGCTCGCGTTGCTTTTCGCCTCGAACGGACACCAGCTTGTTCTCGCTGGACTGTTCCGTAGTTTTGATGCGTTGCCGCTCAACAAGGGCCTCAACATGGACGCGATGGGTTTGCTCCTCACCAATGGCCTGGGCGAACTCATGTTTGCCGCCTTGCAGATTGCCGGCCCGCTCATGGTGGTGCTCTTCCTTGCCGACGTTGGCCTCGGTTTGCTCACTCGGGTTGCGCCCGCGCTCAACGCTTTTGCATTGGGCTTCCCGCTCAAGATCTTCATCACGCTGTCTCTCGGTTCAATCGCGTTCCTCACCCTTCCCGCCATCATCAGCACCCTCACGGAGCGTGCGGCCGAGATTGTCATGGGGGTGAGTTCATGAGCGGCAACGACTCCGGAGACAAGACCGAAAAGGCCACTCCCAAGCGCATGAAGCAATTGCGCAGGGATGGCTCGCTTCAGCGCTCACAGGATCTTTCGGCATGGGTTGTGGTTGGCGCGGCCACCCTTACCTTGCCGCTCGTGATTGGCCGCGCGGGAAGCGAGACCCGCAATCACTTCATCAAGTTGCGCTCCTTCACCGATGCGCCTGATCCCCTTGTGGCGCTCGAGGTGGCCCGGGAAAGCCTTGCGTCGATCTTTGTTGTCATGGCGCCGATGTTTGGCGCGGTTGTGCTCGCTGCAGTGGTCTCGGGCGCGGCACAAGGCGGCATCCACTTCTCGCCTAAGAAGTTGAAGCCCACGTTCAAGCAGTTCAATCCGAAGGACGGTCTCAAGCGGGTCTTTGGCGGTCAGGCGTGGTGGAATGGCGCTAAGGCGGCACTCAAAGCGGCCGCGATCGGCACGGTCTTGTACACCGTGGTGCAGGGCATCATTCCGGTGCTGCTTGGCACGGGTGCGCACACAGTCGAGTCGATCATGGGGGTCGGTATCGATGGGGTCAATTCCCTCGTCAAGATCGCCGTCATCGCCGGTCTCACTCTTGCGGGCGCGGACATGCTCGTGGTGATGAAGCGCAACCGCAAGCAAACGCGTATGTCAAAGAAGGAAATCAAGGACGAGTTCAAGACCACTGAAGGTGACCCGCTCATCAAGGGTCAGATTCGTCAGCGCCAAATTCAAATGAGCCGTAACCGCATGATGGCCGAGGTCACCAATGCGGACGTTGTGCTCGTCAACCCCACCCACGTAGCCGTCGCATTGCGCTACGAACCCGGCACCGGTGCCCCCCGCGTCATCGCAAAGGGGCAAGGCCACATCGCCGCCAAGATCCGCGCGATCGCTGCCGAGAAGCGGGTGCCAATGGTCCAAGACATTGCCCTCGCGCGTGCGCTCCACGCAGCGTGCGACCTCGGCCAAGAGATTCCCCCGCATTTGTACAACGCGGTGGCCCGGGTGCTCGCCTTTGTCATGGCGCTCAAGCGTCGCGGCGCAGCGTCGGGCATGCACCGCAACCCCCACGCTGAGGCGGTGGCCGCATGACCCGCACCGCTACTTACTCGTCCCCGGATCGCGCCATTGACGGCGCTTGCCGTAAGGAGGCCCGCTCATGAGCGGTCGTATCAGTCGGTTAGCTGTTCCCGTCGGCGTCGTGGGCGTGGTGCTCTTGCTCGTGGTGCCGCTGCCCGCACCTCTGCTCGACTTCTTGCTCGTCATCAACATCACGATGTCCCTCGTCGTGCTGATGACCGCGATGTATGTGAAGCGTCCGCTCGATTTCTCCGTGTTCCCCTCGATGGTGCTTGTCCTCACACTCTTCCGGCTCGGTCTCAACGTGGCGTCCACGCGTCTTGTGCTGCGGGACGGCTACGCCGGTGAGGTGATCGACGCCTTCGGTCACTTTGTGGTCGGTGGCTCGCTCATCATCGGTCTCGTCATCTTCCTCATCCTCGTTGTCATTCAGTTCGCCGTCATCACGAACGGTGCCGGCCGTGTGGCTGAGGTGGGTGCACGCTTCACCTTGGATGCGATGCCCGGAAAGCAGATGGCTATCGACGCGGACCTCAACGCGGGGCTCATTGACGAGGACACGGCCCGCCAGCGCCGCGCGGACATCGCGGCGGAGGCCGATTTCTACGGCGCCATGGATGGTGGTTCGAAGTTCGTCAAGGGTGACGCGATTGCCGGCATCATCATCACTCTCATCAACCTGCTCGGTGGATTTGGCGTGGGCATCATGCAGATGGGCATGAGCACGTCGGAGGCAATCGAGCGGTTCTCGATGCTCACCATTGGTGACGGTCTCGTCTCCCAGATCCCCGCCCTCCTCATGTCGGTAGCCACCGGTTTGATCGTCACCCGTGCCACAGCGTCGTCCGATATGGGCACCACCGCGAGCGAGCAACTGTTCCAGTCGCGCACCGCCCTCATGATTGCTGGCAGCGCCGCGCTCGCCCTCGCACTCGTGCCCGGGCTGCCCAAGGTGCCCTTCATCGTCGTCGGTGTGGGACTGCTCTTCATGGCTCAGCGAGCTGGCGCTCGCGAGAAGGCCGACGTGGTGAGCCAGGAGATCGAAAAGCGCGAGTCCGAGGCGAGTGCGCCGCTGCCCGATTCGCCTGAGGCGCTCATGGAGCAAATGCGGGTGCACGCTCTCGAGATCCAGCTCGCGCCCGACTTGGTCGACCTTGTGGGCTCCGGCACGGATCAGGATCTCCTTGCACGGGTGCGCGGCCTGCGCCGGAAGATTGCGATGGATCTCGGTTTGGTGGTGCCGCCGGTGCGCACTCGCGACTCGGTCGAACTGCCGCGCTCGACGTACGTTGTCAAGATTGCCGGCGTTGAGGTGGGCCGCGGTGAGGCGCCCTCAGGCCGATTGCTCGCACTCGGTGACCACCTGGATCAGCTTCCGGGTGACCCCGTCCATGAGCCGGTCTTCGGTCTCAGCGGCAAATGGATTCCCGCCGAGATGCGCGCCCAGGCGGAGCTCTCCGGCGCAACGGTTGTGGACCGCGTCTCCGTGCTTGTCACCCACCTCGGCTCGATCATCAGCTCCAACGCGGCGCGTCTGCTCACCCGTGAAGACGTCCGCGTGCTCGTTGAGGGCGTGAAGCAAGTGAACCCCGCTGTAGTCGAGGAACTGGTGCCGAGCCTCTTGTCCCTTGGTGAGGTCCAGCGCGTGCTGCAGGGCTTGCTGGCGGAGAAGGTGTCGGTCCGCGACTTGCCGCGCATCTTTGAAGGCCTCACCTTGAGGGCCAAAGTGTCCACAGATCCCGAGGGCCTTATTGAGGCGGCGCGTGGTGCGCTGGGACCAGCGGTGGCATCGCCGTACGTGCGCGACGGTGTGCTGCGAGTCATCACGTTGGAGCCGGTTCTCGAGCAACAGCTCATCGAGTCCCGTCGAGGTGGTGAGGACGGAACGCAGCTCGTCATCGAGCCGGATCGTGTGGAGCGCGTGCTCACCATGCTGCGCACCCGGGTCCAAGAGGTTGAGATGTTGGGATATGAGCCGATATTGGTATGTGCACCGGGTTTGCGCCCGGCGCTGCGCCGCACAGTCGCTCTCGGCTTGCCCGAGTTGCCTGTGCTGTCCTATTCCGAAGTGACCTGCGCCCCGGTTCAGGTCGAGACCGTTGGAGTGGTGAGCGATGCCACAGCAATTGCTGCTTGAGGGCCCAGACCTCGAAGCCTTGCTGTTGCAAGCGCGCGATGAGTACGGGCCGAGTGTCAAGATCGTGCGGGCGGAGAAGGTTCGCACCGGCGGTGTCATGGGCTTTTTCACTCGCGAGCACTTCGAGTTGACTCTCGAAGTGCCCGACGCTGAGCCGGGCGATGTGCCCGCGTCGCCTGCTCGCGCGGCCGAGACCCAGCGCGACGCGGCAATTGACCGTGCGCTCGCGGCGGAGATCGCCGACGCTCGGGCCGCCCGGGAGGCCATGCTCGCGGGGGTGACGGGCCAGGACGTGGCGGACAAAGAGGCTCCGGCAGGCGAGGTACTGGCAACTGAGGCGCCGGAGGCACTCGCTACACAGCCTGAGACAACCGACATGGCCGAGTTTGATCGGCTTGTCCTGCAATTGACAGGAAGCATGACGGCGGGCGCCGAGGCTCCCGCTCGCTCCTTTGTCAAAGCCTCCTTCCCTGCGGCGCCGCCCTCGACTCCGCGAACTGGCTCGCCCTCGGCAGGCGAGGGGCCCGACGCGCCGCTTGAGGCGTCAGCCGGAGACGAGACCCCGGCTTCGGCCGGAGAAGGCGCGATTGTGGCCCCTGCCGCCCAGCCCGCCGTCCACGCCCCGAGCGGTGACGGCGACGTTGTGCTGAACCGTTGGGGTGTGTTCACGGACATGGCGGGTGCCGTGGCGACCCGCTGCACGGTCCCGGCGCTGCTCGCTCTTGGTGTGCCCCGCCGTTTCACTCGCGCATTCGAGGACCTCGATGTCGCGGTGCCGCTGCTCGATGTGGTGGCGGGCTTTGGAGTGCCGCCGGTGCGCCGGCCGGAAGCAGGCGACCTCGTCGTCATTGCGGGACCGGCCGAGCAAGCGGTGGCGGTGGCGACGCAAGTGGCCGCTTGGCTCGGGATGCCAGCGACGGCGGTGGCGCTCGCAGGTGACATAGCGGCGATTCGTGGGCACGGCCGGCGCATCCGTACAGAGTCCGAGGCCACTGGCGCGCGGAGGCGGGCTGACAAGGCGGCGCAGGTGGGCGAGCCGCTCATCGTGGCGCTTGGGGTGACCCCGGGACGCCGGGGGGCCGCGGTTGCCGGGCCCATGGTGGCGGCCTTTGACGCGGACACGGTCTGGGTAGTCGTGGACGCGACAAAGCGTGCTGCGGCCACCGAGCCGGAGATCGCCGTACTGGCGCGCCATGCGCGCGTCGACGCGATCGCCGCAGTGGGCCTTGCCGACGCTCAGGCCCCGGCGGCGGTGCTTGATTACTCTTTGCCGATTGCCTGGATGGACGGCCTTCCGGCCGCGTCCGTCGTGTGGGCGGCGTTGCTTGGAGAGCGCATCGCAGCAGCCGAGTAGGCGCCTGCGGGACGGTCCGTGGCGCGCCGCGCCAAGGAGCGCCTGGCATGTGAGGGCGCGCGGGCGTTAGTCTCGCTACATGCTGGTCCTGTCACGACGCGTCGGTGAGCGCCTCATCATCGGCAAGGACATCGTGGTGACCATCATCGATGTGCGGTCCGACGGTGTGCGCGTGGGCATCGATGCTCCTCGCGACATCCGCGTGACGCGCGCCGAGATCTTCGAGGCTGTTGAGCAGACCAACGTTGCCGCCGCCGCTGTTGATGACAGCGCTGTTGAGCGGCTGCGGGGTCTGGCACCTCGTGCGCCTCAGAAGGACGCCGACGCCTGATCCATGTGACGGCACCCGCCCGACTTTCGTGAGCAACATCACGGCCTCGCTCTCACCGACTGCTTACGTCCGGCGCTCCGCAGCCGATTGGTTGCGCGACGAGGCGGCTAGTGCCGCCCTCACGGTGACGGGAGCGTATCGATGGACGGAATGGACGAGATCGTCCGCGAATTCGTCGTGGAAAGCTACGAGAACCTCGATCAGTTGGATCGCGACCTCGTGGCGCTCGAACACAAGCCGGGCTCACGCGATCTGCTGAGCTCCGTGTTTCGCACCATTCACACCATCAAGGGCACGAGCGGCTTCTTGGCCTTTGGCACCTTGGAATCGCTCACCCACGTCGGTGAAAACCTCTTGGCGGAGCTTCGCGACGGCAAGCGCCCCATGACGCAGCGCACCACGGATGTGCTCTTGCGCATGGTGGACGCGGTTCGCGAGGTGCTTGGCACCATCGAGGCGACCGGTGCCGAGGGCGATCACGAGGTCGACGACGTGGTGGCCGACATTAAAGAGGTGCTCGACTCGCCCGCGGAGGCGGCCGACGCTGCACACAGCAATGAGGAGTCAGTCACCGTGACACCCGTACCGGCGGCAAAAGAGCCCGCTGTTAAGAAGCCTGCTGCGAAGACACCCGCAGCAAAGAAGCCGGCGGCTAAGAAGCCCGCCGTGAAGAAGCCTGCCGTGAACAAGCCTGCAGTGAAGAAGCCAACCGCCAAGAAGATCGTGGCGCCAGCGCGCACAATCGAGGTCCCAGCCGCAAAGGAAGAGCCTGCTGAAGCGTCGGCCGGCGCCGAGAGGTTGGCCGCTGCTGAGGCGCCCGCAATCGCGGCAGCGCCCATGCCCTCGGCCACACTGAGCGCCCCGGTTGAGCCCGAGGAGACGGACGACGCTCCCACGGCGGTCCGCTCCGCCACCGAGTCCTCCATTCGGGTGGACGTGGACGTGCTCGATGCGCTCATGCGTCACGTGGGCGAGTTGGTGCTCGCACGTAACGCGATGACTCGCCTCGCTGGTGACTTGGGCGACGCCTCGCTCGTGCGCGCTTCGCAGCGCTTGTCGCTCATTGCGACCGAACTGCAGCAGGGCGTGATGAAGACGCGGATGCAGCCCATTGAGCATGTGTGGTCAAAGGTGCCGCGCATGGTGCGCGACATCTCGACCTCCCTTGGACGCCATGTTCGCCTCGAGATGATTGGTCAAGAGACTGAACTGGACCGCGGCCTTCTCGAGGCCATCAAGGACCCGCTCACCCACCTCATTCGCAATGCGATCGACCACGGCATCGAGGCGCCTGCCGCGCGTGAAGCCGCTGGTAAGTCGCCCACCGGCCTTCTCACCCTGCGCGCCTACCACCAGGGCGGCCAAGTGGTGGTGGAGATCAGCGACGACGGCAAGGGCATCGACGCGCACGCCGTGGCCGCCAAGGCAGTGGAGCGTGGCCTGCGCACCCCTGCCCAAGTGGCAGACATGAGCACGCAGGATCTCCTTCACCTCGTCTTCCTCCCCGGCTTCTCCACGGCAGACCACGTGACGAACGTGTCCGGCCGCGGCGTCGGCATGGACGTGGTGAAGACCAAGGTGGAGGCGATCGGCGGCGTGGTGGACGTGCAGTCCACTCAGGGCCTTGGCACCACGTGGCGCCTGCGCATCCCCCTCACGCTCGCGATCATGCCCGCGCTCACTGTCGAGTGCAATGCCGAGACCTACGCGATTCCCCAGGTCAACTTGCTTGAGCTCCTTGCCGTGGATGATCAGCAAACAGGTGTCGAATATGTAGGCGAGGCTCCGGTGTTCCGCCTCCGCGGTCAACTTCTGCCGCTCGTCGACTTGCGGGATGTGCTCGGCTCTCCGGCTCGCGAGTCGCTCGTAAGAGCCGTCATCGCCGTGGTCCAGGCCGACGGCGGACGCTTTGGACTCGTGGTCGATCAGGTGCGCAACACCGAGGAGATTGTCGCAAAGCCCATCGCGGCGGCCGTCAAGAGCATCGGCCTCTACGCGGGTGCCACGCTGCTCGGCGACGGTTCCGTGGCTCTCATCCTCGACATTCCGGCCGTTGCTCGCCGCGCGCTCGACACCGATCTGCAAGAGGCTGTCGCGAGCTCGCAGACTGAGCATGCCGCAGCGTCGTCCACTGAGCCCATGCTGGTCGTGAGCGTTGGCGATGGCCGTCAAGTGGCGATGCCGCTTGGAGCCGTCACTCGACTCGAACGCTTGTCCGTCTCGATCATTGAGCAGGTCGCTGGCTCCGCAGTGATGCAATACCGCGGTCGCATCACCCCGGTTGTCGACCTCGCCCGTTTGCTTGGCGACGGCGGAACCGACCGCGAAGAACTTGCCATCGTCGTCTGCACGCGAGGGGATCGCACCGTCGCTCTTGTCGCAAATGAAGTGGTGGACATTGTCGAGTGCGCCGTGTCCGACTTCTCGGATGTTTCCGGCTACGGCCTCCTTGGGTCCACTGTCATCAAGGAGCGAGTGACGGAACTGCTTGATTTGCGCGCCGCCGTGGAGTCCGGGGATTCGAACTTCTACGACGCTGAAGACGCTGAACTTGTCGGCGCTGGATCGGAGTTCTGACATGCGACACCAACTTGCGACCTTCAAGCTCGACAACCGTCTCTATGGCGTTGATGTGGAGCGCGTTCAGGAAGCATTGCGCCTTCACAACCGCACTCGCGTGCCGCAATCGCCAAAGGAAGTCGCGGGGCTCGTCAACCTGCGGGGCCAAGTTGTGCTGCTCGTCGACTTGCGTGCCCGTCTTGGGCGCGAGCCTTATGCCGACGACGACGAACCAATGATGGTGGTGGTGAAAGTGGACGGTGAGCCCGTCTCACTCCTCGTTGACCAGGTGGGCGATGTGCTTGAACTTGATGCCGACCAGTTTGGCCCGCCGCCGCCCACGCTGGAGCCAGCGTTGCGCGATGTGGTGAGGGGGGTCTATTCGCTCGAGGACGGCCTGCTGTTGTCCCTCGATGTGGATTTGGCCGCACAGGTCTGAAGCCCCCTTTATCAACTCGTCCCATGACCGATGGGACACCCGTAGGGCACAAGAGGTGCCCCCCAAGGAGACATGATGTCGAAACTGCGATTGCCGCTCGGGGCGCTGAAGCGAATTCGCCCCCCGCGCATGAGGGGTTTCGGCATCAAGGGGCTGCGGTTGCCCCGTCGCGACGACATCGGGATCCAGCGCAAGATCATGGTGGCGCTCGTCCTCATGGCCGTCCCGGCAGTGGGGGCGTCGGTGGCCGTGGTCGCACTCGGTACTGCGGCGGCACAAGATACGCACGCCATTGCTGACGGCCAACGGGATGTGCTTGGACCCGTGTCGAACTTGCGGACCCTTTACGCGCTCGAGCGTTTGAGCCTTGATCGTCTCGTCTTTGCCACGTCGAGTTCGGATCATGCCGACGCTGTCGCTGAGGTGGCCAGCATCACCAACCAGATCAAGGAGACAACCGAACTCCTTGATGGGCAGGACATCGTCGCATCGTCGCCCATGTGGAAGGAATTGAAAGTCGCTCGTTCCGAATGGATGACGTTCCGGGATGGGACCTTGATGCCGCTCGCCGTTGATGGCGACCTCGCAGGCTTCGCTGAGGCGGAGGCGACCACCGCTTCGCGGGTTCGAACCACTGTCGACGTGGCGCTCAATCAGTTTGAAACCAAGATGAACGAGCAAATCGAAGCGGATGTCGCGGCCGCCGAAAAGAGCAGTCGCGACGCGATGGTCATCGTGTCGGTTCTCCTCATTGTCGGCATCGCTGTGTCCACGGCTGTGGGGTGGATGGTTGCGCGGGGAGTGCGCAAACGTGCGGCGGCGATGGGCACCGCTTTGGAGGCAATGGCGCGTGGGGACCTCACTCACGCCACGGGCGTTGAAGGTAGCGACGAGATTGGCCAGATGGCCGAACAGCTTGGCCGCGCCCAGCGTCACCTGAAGGGTGTTCTCACCGATGTTGAGGAGGCGGCCTCGACTGTAGCCGCAGCTATCGAGGAGATGTCCGCCGCTGGACGCGAAGTGACCCACGGTTCTCAACTGACGGCAGCGAACGCGGGGCTCGTCGCGACCGCGGCCGACGAGGTATCTCGCAATGTCGGCGCCGTCACCCAGGGTGCGGAAGAGATGGACGTCTCGATTCAGGAGATCGCCCACAACGCCAACGAGGCCGCACGCGTGGCCACGGAAGCGGCCCGCGTGGCGGCAGCCACCACCGACATCGTCACCAAACTCGGCACGTCGAGCGAAGAGATCGGCGATGTCGTCAAGGTCATCAGCACGATCGCGTCACAGACCAACTTGCTCGCCCTCAACGCGACAATCGAGGCCGCGCGTGCGGGCGAGATGGGCCGTGGCTTTGCCGTGGTCGCGGGTGAGGTCAAAGACCTGGCGCAAGGCACTGCCACGGCAACGGAGGACATTGCGCGCCGTGTGGAAGCAATCCAAGAGGACACCGAGTCCGCCGTTGCGGCGATCGCACACATCACGCAGATCATCGAGTCGATCAACCAGTTCCAGACCACCATTGCGGCGGCGGTGGAAGAGCAGACCGCCACGTCGACTGAGATGCGCCGGGGCGTCGCCATCGCGGCCGACGGTTCCACCTCAATTGCAGCGTCCATCACAGACGTAGCGACCCAGACCGCGTCATCGGTGGAAATCCTCACGTCATTTGACGCCTCGATCAATCAACTCTCATCCCTCTCGCACACCCTGCGCGCTCGCGTGGCGGAATTCACCTTCTAGGCGGCCACCCATGTCCTCAATCAAGGTGCTAGTCGTCGATGACTCGATTGTGGTGCGCCGCATCGTGTCCGACGCTCTCGCCGAGGACCCGCGCATTGAAGTGGTTGGTGTTGCCCAGAACGGCTCCATTGCGCTTCACAAGGCTGCGGCACTCAAACCTGATCTCATCACGATGGATATCGAGATGCCGGTGATGGACGGCATCGACGCGGTGACGCAGTTGCGCGCTCGCGGTGACCGCACGCCCATCATCATGTTCTCCACGCTGACCTCGCACGGAGCGTCGGCCACTCTCGACGCGCTCGCCGCAGGGGCAACGGACTACGTGACGAAGCCCACCCATGTCGCAGACCCGGCTGAGGCGATCGGCGTCATCAAGGACCAGCTCCTTCCCAAGATCAAGGGACTTTTCCGCGCGCCGACGCTACGGAGCGAGAGCGCACGGCTGTTGCCTACCCGCGGCCCGATCCACGCCCCCAAGGCCGTCGTGGTGGGCTCGTCCACCGGCGGGCCGGAGGCGCTGTCCAAGATGATCGGCGCGTTTTCCCACCCGTTGCCTGTGCCGATGCTGATCGTTCAGCACATGCCGCCACTCTTTACCGCCCAGCTCGCGGCACGCCTCGACCGAGCCGGACCTAACAAGGTGGTTGAGGCGAAGGGCGGCGAGGTGCTGACGCCCGGCACGATTTACATCGCCCCGGGAGACTTCCACATGGAAGTGATCGACCGCGTGGGCAGGCCGCAAGCCATGCTTAACCAAGGCCCTCAGGTCAACTTCTGCCGCCCTGCGGTCGATGTCCTCTTCAAATCTGCCGCCGCCGTTTATGGCGGCAATCTTCTTGCCGTGGTGCTCACCGGCATGGGCGCCGATGGCCGTGAAGGCGCCCGGGCGATAGTCGAGGCAGGTGGCCGCGTCATCGCCCAGGATGAAGCGTCGTCCGTCGTGTGGGGCATGCCTGGGGCGGTGGCCACCGCCGGTCTCGCTCACGCGCTGATCCCGATCAGCGAGGTTGGTCCAACGGTTGCTCGCACCATCACCCAGCAGGCGAGCCGGCGGGCGGTGACGGCATGACCCTCACTGATGATGCGTTCGACTTTGTTGCGACGCTCGTGCGCCAGCGCAGCGCGATTCAACTTGAGCGTGGCAAGGAGTACCTCGTCGAATCACGCTTGGCGCCGCTCGCGCGGACGGCGGGTGCCGCGGATGTCGATGCGTATGTGCGAGCGCTGCGCCACGACACCACCAAGCACGACCTCGTCGTTGAGGCGCTCACCACCAATGAGACCTCGTGGTTCCGAGACGTCAATCCGTTTTCAGTGCTGCGGTCCACCGTGGTGCCGGATCTCATTGGCCGAGGTCGTCGAGATCTTCGCATGTGGTCTGCCGCGTGCTCGAGCGGTCAAGAGCCGTACTCGATCGCAATGACGTTCTCCGAGCATTTTCCGGCGCTGCGCCCACAGATCGTCGCAACCGACTTGTCCGAGCTCATGCTTGATCGCGGTCGAGCTGGCGAATACACGCAACTCGAGATCAATCGCGGCTTGCCCGCACCCATGCTCGTCAAGTACTTCGAGCGCAAGGGTGCGACCTTCCAGATCGCACCGAGTGTGCGGAGTCAGGTCCAATTTCGTCACCACAACCTGCTTGACCCGGCACCACTTGGCGGTCCGTTCGACGTGGTCTTCTTGAGAAACGTTCTCATTTACTTCGACGTGGAGACCAAACGTGACGTCCTCCGCCGGGTGCGCATGTCGATGGCACCTGACGGATATCTCTTTCTAGGTGCTGCCGAAACGACGATAGGTGTCGATGAGACATGGGAACGGGTTCAAGTGGGGAGCACGTCCATCTACAGGCCTCGAGAAGGGAAGACGCGATGAAGGCCCTCGTCATTGACGATTCGCGCGTCATGCGGAAGATCGTCGGGGGCATCTTGACCGAAGCTGGCTTCGACGTGGTCGAGGCTGCGGATGGTCAGGAAGCGCTCGACCAGATGACGCTGAACGATGACATCACTCTGTGCTGCATCGACTGGAACATGCCCGTGATGTCGGGCTTCGAGTTTGTGGTCGAGGTGCGCAAGCATCCGCAATGGCGCGATGTGACGTTGATGATGGTCACCACGGAAGGCGAGCAGGGCCAGATCGTCCGTGCTCTCGCCGCAGGCGCGCATGAGTACGTCATCAAGCCGTTCACCCCCGAGGTGATTCTCGACAAGCTCCAGTTCCTCGGACTGGTCGAAGTGAAGGAGACGGTATGACCAGTTCGGCCACGTGGGAGCCCCTCAGCGGCACCGATCCCGTTCTGACGATCGCGCAGGACCTCTTCACCACGATGATCGATGGTGAGCCCGGACACCTGTCGGCATGGATGGGCGACACCCCCATCCTTGACGATCCGCGCTACGCGTGGGTGGACGTAGATGGTCCCGTGGTGACGCGCGTCATGCTGATGGCAGGGCGTGCCACGGGCGAGAATCTCACCCGCGCGCTCCTGGCGATGGAAGCAGACGAGCCGGTCTCGGACGCGGATTTTGCCGACGCTGTCGGCGAGATCGCAAACGTGGTGGGAGGCAACGTGAAGTCGCTCGTGACGAACCCGGGCGCACTGTCGCTACCCGTCGTCGGCCGAGACGAGCCGGACAACTCGACAGCAATGCGTCTTATGGCAACGTACTTTGGATGGAAGGGTGCGCCGCTCGGCGTCAGCCTGTGGGCATTGACCTAGGAAACGCGGGCCCTCAGCCCCGACGAACCAAGGAAAGAGGTGATCGACATGTTGGTCGTAGTCGCCGATGACAGCCGCGTGATGCGGCAGATCGTGATCCGCACGCTCAGACAAGCGGGCTACGACTGGTGGGAGATCGAAGAGGCCGAGAACGGCGCCGATGCGCTCACCAAGATTCGTGAGATGCAGCCGGACTTTGTGCTTTCTGACTGGAACATGCCGGAGATGACGGGCATCGAGCTGTTGCGAAACCTGCGCGGTGAAGGCAACCAGACGCCGTTCGCCTTTGTCACCTCGGAGGGTTCGGCGTCGATGCGCTCTCAGGCCGAGCAGGCGGGTGCCTTGTTCCTCATCTCCAAGCCGTTCACGGCGGACGTGTTCCGCGACACCATCGACCCCTTCATCGCATGAACGCCGACGCTCTGAAGCCAACGCCGGTGCCCTCGGCGTTCGAGATTCGCGAAGTCTTCCAGGGCTTGCTTGGCCGTGAGGTGACGTGGCTGGGCACGAGCCACCAGGTGGATCCCCTTGATGGGGCAGTGGTGGGGGTCTACACCGACGACTTTGGCAACCTGGCCGCCCTCATCTTGGCTGATGTTCCCCTCGTGGCGTGGGCAGGCTCAGCAATTGCGCTGCTGCCGCTTGCGGGCGCTGAGCAGTCGGTGGCGGACAACCTCGTCACGCCGGCTCAGTTCGACAACTTCTCGGAGATTCTCAACGTGGCGGCGTCGATGTTCAATAAGCGCGACACACCACATCTCAAACTCCAGGAAGCCTTCGCTCCGCGGGAGACCTTGCCTGCCGAGGCTCACAAGTGGGTGCTGTTTCCAGCGAGCCGCATCGACGGCACGCTCACCGTCCAGGGGTACGGCGAAGGCCGTATCTCTGTGGTGGTTGCCTACTAACGCACCACAAATGCCTTACAGCTTGTGGGGCTGGAACTCCCAGTGCCACGGTTCCCGTGGGACGTTCTCGACAAAGCCATAGTCCTTGGCGTGCTGACGCATCCATGCCTGGGCGTTCGCATCGAGCGAGAGGTCAACAGCGAGGCCCCAGCCGTGCTGGCTCGTGCCGGGTTGCGCGGCAAGCCCGCCCTGCGAGTACAGGCCTTTCTCGGCGGCGACCTTCACTTGTGAGTCGTAGGAGCGGTAGCCGTCCGTGATGCCAATGGTGACTCCGGCCGCCTTCGCATCGGCGAGAAGACGGTTGAGCTGTTCGGCCGCAGGTCCCCAGATTCGCTGGTTGGATCCATCGATCGCACGAAGTTCCGCGTCAGGAATGTGGCCGTTGCCGTAACTCGCATATGCGCGTGGCACACCGTTGGCGTTGAGAAGACCGGCGGCGTCGGCAAGAGACGTGGCGCTGGTTTGGTAGGACGCGAGGATGTCGGCAAAAGAGGTGCCAACCGGCGAACCGCTGAGGCCCGTGGCGGCGAAGAGTGA
Organism: Actinomycetes bacterium; assembly: GCA_023411615.1. GTDB lineage: Bacteria > Actinomycetota > Actinomycetes > Actinomycetales > Demequinaceae > Demequina. The sequence goes on along the minus strand of JAEYOR010000021.1, from coordinate 49,746 downwards.
GGTGGACGATGCGAGGGAACCGGCCGGATCCGTGACGGTCATCCCTGCTGAGGAGGCGGGATGCGTCGTCAACGAAGCGATGAGTTGATGGATCTGACCGATGCGGCTATCGATGGCAGTCACTGCCTCCATGCGGCCTCCTCTCGCACCGTCCACCTCCCCATCGTCATCGAGCAACCGGACGTGAGAAAGCCCGCTCGGTGTGTGGAAAATGCCACCGCGGGATGCCTCCGCGGACTTCGGGCTGCACTCTCGTCTTTCGTTTGGGAGGCGGGCTGCGTGCTACTCTTGCTCGGCGCGCGCGAGTGGCGGAACGGCAGACGCGCTGGCTTCAGGTGCCAGTGTCCGAAAGGGCGTGGGGGTTCAAATCCCCCCTCGCGCACCATCAGAAAGGCCCCGAGAGATCGGGGCCTTTCAGCGTTCCTGGGCTCGCGTCAGCCCTCGCTCTGCACCCCGTCTACGTACACCCACCGGCCGTCGAGGCGCACAAACTCGCTCACTTCCCCCATGGTGTGAACGCCCTCGCCCGGCCGCGTGAACTGGGCGGTGAAAGTGACGGTGCCCGTAGCGTCGTCCGCTCCGCCCGCCTCGGTGCCGAGGACCTCGAGCCCTAGCCACTCGGTGTCGTCAAAACCACGGGCACGCGGCCGACGCTCGGGGTGCCACGAGCGCAAGAGGTACGGCCCATCGCGGCGCACGTATGCGGTGTAGCGCGAGCGCATCAGCTGCTCGGCGGTGACGGCGGGGCGCTCATCCCGCAGGATCGGGCGGCAACAGTCCGAGAACTCGCGGCCCGTTCCGCACGGACAGGGCGCGCTCACTGGCCCCTCCGATGCCTCACGCTGCGGTGCTCAACTCGCGGACCCATGCACCATCCGTCTCGTGGAACCCAGCCTTGCGCAGGTACTCGGTATCTGTGGTGGCGTGCGGCACCACCCGGGCGCGGCGAATGCCGGCGGCGGGCAGAGCGTCGGACTCGCTGTAGACAAACTTGCCCGGGCCAAAATCCCTGAAGCGCGGCTTCACCCAGTCGAGCTCGATGTCCGCCGTGCCGTCATCCGCGCGCCGTGCGGCCACCACCCCCACCGCCTCGTCACCGCGCACAATCAAGAAGGTGATGCGAGCGTCGTCCACACTGTGAGCCGTGAAACCGGGCGCGAAGTGCGCAATGTCATCTGCGTGGACGTCAAGGAGGTGCTGGAGGTAACGATCCTCTGGTTCGAGAGGCACAACTTGGTACACGTGTGGATCATTGGCCTCGCGGTAGAGGCGGCGAATCCAGTAAACGCCGATGAAGAAGATCGCCGCGTTCATCGCGGCAAAGGGCCACACCTCGATGACGGCGTTATAGACCGTAGCGATGAGCGAGCCGATCATGTTCATCCACCGGAAGCGCAGCACCCGCGCCTGCATGAGTGAAAGGACAACGAGGCCGGACCCCACCCAGCCGATGATTTCGAGAACCGTTTGCACGCATCAAGGGTACGTTGCTCGCCGTAGGCTCGATGGGTGGCGACGGATGCGGTGCGAGTGGATGTGTGGGTGTGGGCCGTCCGCCTCACCAAGACTCGCTCTCAAGCCACCATCGCCTGCCGCGCAGGTCATGTTCGAGTCAACGGCGCACGGGCCAAGCCCGCGGCGCTGGTGCGTCCGGGCGACCGGGTTGAGGTCCGGTCAGGGGATTGGCAGCGCGTGGTGGAGGTCCGCCAGCTGCTCTTTAAGCGTGTTGGGGCGGAGCCTGCGGCGGCGGCTTACGTCGACCACACACCACCACGGCCGCCGCGCGAGATTTCTGCGCCGGTCGCAGTGCGTGACCGTGGCACGGGCCGCCCGACAAAGAAGGAGCGACGCCAACTCGACCGCTTGCGAGGGCGGCGGTAGGTCGCCCTTCGGTCACAAGGCCCCGACAAGGGACTTTCGACTCATATGGGGTGTGCTGAACATCTCATCCAAATGGGCGAATGTGTGCTTATTGGACTCTTCAGCACGTCGATAAGGGGCGGGGACATTCCCGCGACCGGCCTCACAATGCGGTCCTTAAGCTCAGAACGGACGCCATGAGAAACGCAATAGGGGGCCTTCTTAGGCGCCGATTCAGTTTGACCGCACAGGTGCTCACCGCCGTAGGCGGCGTGCTGTTTGTTCTCGTCAGCGTCACTGCGGTGGCGCTCCTACAACTTCGTGAAGTGCGAGAGTCCACCGCGGATCTCGTTCATGACCAGGAGACGATGACGCACGCGATGGTGGACCTGCGGGACCACCTCTGGCAGGCCCGCATGATGTCCGGAACGGTCGCGTCGTATCCGATTGAAGAACGTGAAGAGCGGATGCAGGACCTGCTCGCCACGTACGCAGACTTCGCCGTGGGTCTTGATGACTACGAGGCTCATTTCACCGATGCGTTCGGATCCTCGCCGTCGGACATGGATTCGGTCCGCGACGCGTGGGATTCGTACGAAGAACTTCTCATCAACGAGATGATGCCCGCTGCCCTGGATGACGATCTTGAGCGTTTTGCTCAATTGCGGGCTTCCAAAGGGACCGAGTCAGGTGATCTCCTCATTGCCGGGGTGCAGTTGCTGACCGAAGACGCAGAGGCAGAACTCCGTGACGGTGCGGCGCTCATGGCGGCACAGACCGAGGCGACGCGGACCTTCGTGCTGCTCGTCGCGCTCATCGGCGCTAGCGTCGCCGTGATGATCGTCCTGTGGGTGACCCGGCGCATCCGTCGCTCGGCGGCGCTCGTCAGCGATTCGCTGACGGCGCTTGCACGGGGCGACCTCACATGCGAAGCCAACGTGACGTCAAACGACGAGATGGGCGACATGGCTCGCTCACTGGCGACGGCCCAGGAAGCGTTGCGGGACATCATGCGTGAGGTCGTTGGCTCCGCCCAGACAGTCGCTGCCGCTGCCGAAGAACTGTCGGCTGCAAACAGCCAAGTGGCGGCGGGTGCGCACGAATCCTCCGCGCAGGCAGCCGCTGTCGCCACGGCTGCGGACGAGGTGAGCCGCAGCATCCAGAACGTCGCCTCGGGCGCCGAGCAGATGGGTGCGAGCATCAAGGAGATCTCCCACAACGCACAGCAGGCAGCGCGAGTGGCGAGTGAGGCGTCGATGGCTGCCGAGACCACCAATGCCACCGTGGCCGCGCTCGGATCGTCCTCCCAGGAGATCGGCAACGTCGTCAAGGTCATCACATCGATCGCGGAGCAGACCAACCTCCTTGCCCTCAACGCGACCATCGAGGCCGCCCGCGCAGGTGAAGCCGGCAAAGGATTTGCGGTTGTCGCAAACGAGGTGAAGGAACTCGCGCAGGAGACTGCAAAGGCGACCGAAGAAGTGGCCCGCCGCATCGAAGCCATTCAGCGCGACACCGGCGGTGCCGTGAGCGCGATCGGTGAGATCGCATCGATTGTCCAGAACATCAACGACTTCCAAATGACAATCGCCTCCGCCGTCGAAGAGCAGAGTGTGACCGCGGAGGAGATGAGCCGTGGGGTGTCTGATGCAGCAGGTGGCTCGGGTGAGATTGCACGCACCATCGCGTCAGTCGCAGAGACGTCGTCGACTTCTGCCGAGGTAGTCGAGCAGATGGGTGCGTCAGTCGCCGAACTCGCACAACTCTCCGCAGATCTTCGCCACAAGGTGGACGTCTTCCGCTTCTAGCGTTGGCGTCGGCGGCACCGAGGGGGCGCGATTAGGCTGTTCGCCATGCGCGCTCCCTCGACTGCCGACGTCGTGGTAGTCACCTACAACCCCGGCGAGACCATCGCGTCGTTCCTCGACTCGGTCGCGAAGCAGGCGGAGGTTGAGAGCGTCACCGTGGTGGACAACGCGTCGCGAGACGGCGCCGCCGCAGCGGCCGCCACGAAGGCCGGGGTCGCCTTCATCAACACCGGCCGCAATGGCGGCTACGGCTTTGGAGCGAATCGTGGAGCTGAGGCGGGCAAGGCTCCGTGGATTCTCATCTCAAATGCGGACATCGTGCTGGACGAGGGCGCACTTGCCGGGCTGATCGCTGTTGGTGAGGCCGATCCGAGCGTCGGCATGGTGGGACCTCATATTCGTGAACTTGATGGCTCGACGTACCCGTCTGCGCGTCCGCTTCCCACCTTTGTGCTCGGCACCGGGCATGCGCTCTTCAGTCGAATCTGGCCATCGAATCCCTGGACCCGCCGGTACCGGATGCGGCTTGACCCGCAAGGCAGCGACGTGGAAGCCGGTTGGCTCTCGGGGGCATGCTTCCTCGTGCGCAGGGAAGCGTGGGAGCGCCTCGGCGGCTTCGATGAGTCCTTCTTTATGTTCTTTGAGGACGTTGATTTGGGCCGACGCTTGGGCGAGGCGGGGTATCGATCCGTCTGGACACCGCGGGCCGGGGTCACGCACATTGGCGGGCACAGTTATCGCTCGGATCCGGCCCCGATGCTCAAGGCTCATCACGACTCTGCCCGTCAGTATGTGACGCGGGTGTATCCGCGGTGGTGGCATGCGCCCGTGCGGGCTGCGGTGACGGCCGGACTTGCGATGCGGCAGCGGAGTGAAATCACGGCCGCGCGCAGTCGGGCTGGCTCTCAGGCAGACTAGGGCCCATGCGAGGCATCATCTTGGCCGGTGGATCCGGCACGCGACTGCACCCCATCACACTTGGCGTGAGCAAGCAGCTGGTCCCGGTCTATGACAAGCCGATGATCTATTACCCGCTGTCGACGCTGATCTTGGCGGGCATTCGTGACGTATTGGTCATCACCACCCCGCATGACGCACCGCAGTTCGAACGGCTCCTCGGTGACGGCTCGCAGTTCGGCATCTCGATCAGCTTTGCGGTCCAGCACGAGCCCAATGGCCTCGCGCAAGCGTTCGTCATCGGCGCCGACCACGTGGGCAGTGATCACGCGGCGCTCGTGCTCGGCGACAACATCTTCTACGGCCCAGGCCTTGGCTCGACTCTCCAGCGCTTCAACCAGGTGGCCGGCGCGGCCGTCTTCGCCTACCGGGTCGCGGACCCGACCGCTTACGGCGTTGTCGAGTTCGACAGCGAGGGCCGCGCGATCTCCCTTGAGGAGAAACCCGCCCAGCCCAAGTCGAACTACGCCGTCCCTGGCCTGTACTTCTACGACAACGACGTGGTGGAGATCGCCCGCAGTCTCAAGCCCTCCGCACGCGGAGAGTACGAGATCACCGACGTCAACCGCCACTACCTTGAGGCGGGCAAACTCCACGTAGGCGTGCTGCAGCGCGGAACCGCCTGGCTCGACACGGGAACGTTTGACTCACTCATCGACGCGTCACAGTTTGTCCAGACGGTGGTGCACCGCCAAGGCCTCAGCATCGGCTCGCCAGAAGAGGTGGCATGGCGCCTTGGCTTCCTCAGCGATGACGAGCTCCGGGTGCGCGCAGAGGTGCTCACCAAGTCGGGTTATGGCAGCTACCTGCTCAAGGTGCTCGAGGAAGGCCGCTAGCCTTTCGCGGCCGCTAGCGCACAGCGTCGGCCAGGACTTCGCCGGCTGCGAGAGCCCAGCGCTCTTCCCACGGTCCGATTCCCGCGATCCCGAGCGCCTCGTGCGCGCCGTGACCCAAAACTGACCACGCGGGACGGGGTGCGGGGCGGGGAAACGTGTCCGACGTCGTCGGCTCTACTGTGCCTGGCAATCCGGCCGACGCCACAACGGCCTTCGCGAAATCGAACCATGAGCACTGCCCGGCCGAGGTCGCGTGATACGTCCCAGCGGGAGCGTCGGCTGCAAGCAGACGCATGATGAAGGCAGCCACATCGCGAGTCCACGTGGGCTGACCGATCTGGTCATCGACCACGCTGACTGAACCGCGCTCGGCCACGAGGCGCGCGATGGTCTTGGGGAAGCACGGACCGCCGCGGCCGTACAGCCACGCGGTGCGGACCACTAGAGCGTCGGCTCCGGACTCGCGCACCGCTTGCTCTCCTGCCGCCTTGGTTCGTCCATAGGCGCTAGCGGGCTTGGTCTCGGCATCCTCGGCGTACGGCTCGGTCGCATCACCCGCGAAGACATAGTCAGTCGAGATGTGAACGAGCCGGGCGCCGTGGCGGGCGCATGCGGCGGCGAGGTTGGCGGCGCCGGTCGCATTGACCTCGAAGGCCACCGCCTCGTCACCTTCCGCCGCATCCACTGCCGTGTACGCGGCGCAGTTGATGACAACGTCGAAGTCCGCAACCATCTGGTCCGCTGCGTGAGCGTCGCAAATGTCGAGCTCATCGCGATCGACAAGACGCAACCGCGTGACGCCCGCGTCGCGGAGCGCGTCGACAAGATCGGTCGCAAGCATTCCGTTGCTACCGGTTACGAGCACTCGTGCATGTGAAAGGGACACGCGAACAAGGCTAACCGCCGCATTAGGCTGGTTGAGATTCTCAACATTGCACAAGGAGCACAAGGTGGACGTTCGAGAACTGTCGATCGCAGGCGCGTGGGAGATCACCCCTCGCCAGTTCGGTGACGATCGCGGCGTGTTTCTCGAGTGGTTCAAGGAGGGGCCGTTTGCTCAGCACGCCGGCCATTCACTGAGCCTCGCTCAAGCGAACCTCTCCGTCTCCGCCGCAGGCGTGGTGCGCGGCATTCACTTTGCCGACGTTCCCCCTGGCCAGGCAAAGTACGTCACCTGCCCTGCCGGTGCAGTGCTCGACGTCGTGGTCGACATCCGTGTGGGCTCACCGACGTTTGGGCAATGGGACGCGGTGCTTCTCGATGATGTCGATCGCAGGGCGATTTACCTCAGCGAAGGATTGGGTCATGCCTTCATGTCGCTTGAGGATGGATCGACGGTGGTCTACCTCTGCTCGGAGGGCTACAACCCCACAGGCGAGCACGGTGTCCACCCGCTCGATGCGGAGATTGGCATCGAGTGGCCCACCACGGCGCGGGATGGTTCACCGCTTTCCCCGTTGCTGAGCCCCAAGGACGAGGCGGCGCCGACGCTGAGCGAAGCACAGGCGTCGGGTCTCCTTCCCCTCTTCGACACGGTGGAGGCGTACGTCGCGGCGTTGCGCGCCGGGGCCAAGCACGACTGAATGCGCAGCTGGCTCCTCACGTAGGATGACGGCGGTTCCGCATATCAGCGGACGTAGACGTGAGAAGGCGTGTGATGAAGGTATTGGTGACCGGCGGTGCCGGCTTCATTGGCTCCAACTTTGTGCGGCTGACGCTGGAGGAGCGGGCCGATGCCACAGTGACGGTCCTTGACGCCCTCACCTACGCGGGCAATGAGGCGTCGCTCCCCGAGGACGAGCGCGTTGTGCTCGTCAAGGGTGATGTGGCCGACCAGGAGCTCGTGCACGACATCGTCGCCGAACACGACCTCGTGGTTCACTTCGCTGCCGAGAGCCACAACGACAACTCTCTCGACAATCCGTGGCCGTTCATCCAGTCGAACATCATCGGCACGTACCAACTGCTTGAGGCGGTGCGCCGTCACGGGAAGAAGCTCCACCACATCTCCACTGACGAGGTGTACGGCGACCTTGAGCTCGACGATCCCGCCAAGTTCACCCCGGAGACCCCGTACAACCCATCGTCGCCATATTCAGCCTCCAAAGCGTCGTCCGACATGCTCGTGCGCGCCTGGGTGCGTTCCTTCAAGATCGACGCGACCATCTCGAACTGCTCGAACAATTACGGTCCCGCGCAGCACGTCGAGAAGTTCATTCCCCGCCAGATCACCAACATTCTTGACGGTGTGCGACCCAAGCTCTACGGCACCGGCGAGAACGTCCGTGACTGGATTCACGTGGACGACCACAACCGTGCGGTGTGGACCATCATCGACAAGGGCCGCCCGGGCGAGACGTACCTCATTGGTGCTGATGGCGAGATGGACAACAAGTCGGTCATCGAGATGATCCTTGAGCAGATGGGTCAGGAGCGTGACGCGTACGACCACGTGAACGATCGCCCGGGCCATGACCTCCGGTACGCAATCGACGCGACGCAACTGCGCGAAGAGCTTGGCTGGGAGCCGCTCTACAAGGACTTCGCCTCGGGACTCGCCGCCACCATTGACTGGTACCGGAGCAACGAGCCGTGGTGGCGCGCGAAGAAGCGCGAGACGGAACTGCGGTACGAGCGCCTGGGCCGTTAGGTCGCGACGCGCAAGAGAAGTTCGGCGTAGCCGCGGGCGACGTTCTCCACATCGAAGGCGATCGCGCGCTCACGCGCACCTGCGCTAAGGCGCTCGACGGCTTGGCGATCGGTCAGCAGACGCTTAAGCGCCGCCTCGAGAGCACGGCTGTCGCCGCTCGTCACCACGAGACCGGAGTCCCCGTCAACTACTGCGTCGGCGAGGCCGGGAAGGTCGGACACCACCACCGCGCAACCGGCGGCCATGGCCTCGAGCAGCGCCACGGGCAGCCCATCCTGATCTCCCGAGGCCGCGCGCACCGACGGGAAGACGGCCACGTCCGCCGCAGCGTCGGCCGCAGCGAGCTCGGCCCGCGACAGTTGGCCCACAAAAGTCACCGGTAGGCCCGCGGCCGCCTTCTCGAGCGCCGCCCGCAACGGTCCGTCACCCACGATGGTGAGATGCCACGCCTCGGGGGAAAGTGCGCGGAGGGCGTCGAGCAACACGCCAAAGCCCTTCTTCTCCACCAGGCGACCAACGGCGAGAAGCTCCATGGTGGCGCCCGAGGCGCGGGGGGCAGCAAGGGCCGCCGCAGCGAAGGCCTTGGTCGCCGCGCCCATCGGCATCACGTGTGTGGCGTCCGGGTTGGCGCCAAGAGCGATGGCCCGCTGGCGCATGTCCTCACTCATCACGGTGACGGCGGCAGCGCGACGCAATACGCGGCGCTTGAGCCACCGCGACAGCGGGTCATTGAGCGCGTAGAGATCGCCGCCAAGGGTGGTGACCACGAGGGGCACGCGCGGGGCAGCGAGCCGGGCGACGATTCCTTGGGGAATGATCCAGTGCGCGTGAAGGACCGCCGGCCGGTGGCGGCGAACCGCTCGGCGCAGCGCAAAGAACTGTGCGGCCAGCAAGAACGGCACCTGCAGGAGCCGGCTCTTGCGGGAGCGCACGTTCTCCAGAATCGCACCGTCGGCAAGGTCTTCCCACCGGCGCCAGAAGAAGCGATAACGCCTCACGCAGATCCCGTCGCCCTCCTCCCGCGCCGCTGCACCGGGCACCGCGGGCACCACGAGCAGGGGGTCAAGAGCGTCGGCCATCCCCACCGCGAGGTCGCGCACAAAAGACGGTGTGCCGTCGCCAGCGTGTGCAGGAAACGTCGACGCACTCACCACAAGGCGAGGTCGTGAGGAAGGCGAGGTCATAGGCTTATCCACCGTGAGTGAAGCGAGGGCGCCCCAAGTGTACGAGGCCGCAGTGGTGGGCGCCGCGGGCTTCCTCGGCAGTGCCGTAGTCGAGGCCTTCAATGCGGCCGACGTTCCAGTCACCGGTTTCACCCTCGACAGGCCTTTGGTGGAGGACGGCGAGCTTCATCCCGATGCGCGCGGCGTGCGGACGCTCGTGTGGTGTGCGTCCCGCATCAACCCGCGCCTTGCGGTGGAGGAACCCGCGCTTATTGAGGCCGACAAGCGCGACCTTGACGAGGCGATTGCCTTGTTCTCTCGCCTAGAACGGTCACCGCGCATCGTCACCTTCTCATCGGGCGGCACTCTTTATGGGCCGCCCGCGAGGCCGCCGTTCAAGGAGAGCAACGAGCCCAACCCCGTCAACAGATACGGCGAGGCGAAACTCGAGATCGAGCAGCATGTCGCACGTTCCGGCCTCCCATCGGTGGCGTTGCGTGTGGCGAACGCGTATGGACCGGGACAGTGGCCCGCGCCCGGCCAGGGTGTGCTGGCGCACTGGATCGAAGCCGCTCTGGGTGGCGCCCCGGTGCACGTCTATGGGGACCCGACGGCAACCCGTGACTACGTCTACGTCGACGATATCGCTCAAGCCGTTCTCGCCACCCACCTCACCGTGGAGGCTCCGCCCGTGGTCAATATCGGCTCAGGAGTTGCGACATCCCTCGATGACCTCCTCCACATTCTCGAACCTGTTGTCGCGCCGCATGTGTTGCGGGTGGTCCGTCATCACGCGCGCGATACCGACACCGCACACTCCACTCTTGACGCTTCTCTTGCCCGCGAAGCGCTCGGGTGGCAGGCCCGCGTGCCGCTTGCCGAAGGAGTCGCGCGCCAGTGGCGCTGGCGGGCCGCGCAATGAGCCGCCCGGGTGCTGCCCGAGTCGCCCTCACACGCGGCGCCATGATCAGGTGGGTGCTGTTTGGCGTGGCCGTGGGTGTCATTGCGTGGGCGGTTGCCTCGCAGTGGGAGGACGTGGCCGACGCTGCCCGTGGACTCGGCGTTTGGCCGCTCGTCGCGGCCATCGCTCTCACCGTTCTCGCCCTCGCTTTCAACACGCTGTCCTGGCGCTCCGTCATGCGCTCGGTGGGTCTTGACGCGCCCCTGACGGAAGCGTCGGCCGTCTTTCTTGTGTCCCAGGCGGGCAAATACGTGCCCGGAGCAATCTGGCCTGTTGTCGCTCAAACCGAGTTCGCCCGGACCCATGGGGTGAGCCGGGCACGAGCGATGACGGGATCGCTTGTTGCGATGGCGGTGGGTGTGGTGATGGCTGCGGTTGTCGGCGTGGCCGCGCTCGCCGTGTTCGCCCCCGGCACGCTTCTCGACTACTGGTGGGCGCTCGCGCTCGCGGTGCTGCTCGCGGTGACTCTGGTGCCCGCCGTGCTCGAGCGACTGCTCGACATTGCGTTGCGCGTCTTACGACGCAAGGCAGAGCCGCCGCGCATTGAGGGCCGCGCGCTCCTCGCCTCGGCGCTGTGGTCGGCACTCAACTGGGCGGCCCTGGGTGTGCACGCGTGGGTGCTGCTCCGTGCTCTTGGCAGCGACGACGCCAACCTCGGAATCGCGACGGGAGCCTTCGCCGTTGCGTGGCTGGTGGGGTTCGTCATCGTCATTGCCCCTGCAGGCGTGGGGCCGCGCGAGATCGCGCTCGTCGCCTTGCTCGCTGGCGCAGCGACCGAGCCTCAAGCGCTCGCGCTGGCGCTCCTCAGCCGCTTTTCGATGACGCTCGCCGACGCTGTGGGGCTTGCTCTTGGCGTTGGCGCGCGGCGGTTGCGGCCGGGACAGCCGGACCGTACTGCTGCTCCTTGATGCGGTACAGCTGGTCCTCATTGAGGATGCGGTTGGACTTTGCGAGATCCGAGAGCACGCCGATCGCGAGCGACAGGCCCGAGCCGATGAGAAGAAGCGTTCCAAGCATGAGCGACTGGTAGTGGTTGCCCTCGTCGCCCTGGGCAAGCAAGATCGCGTAGCGCACAAAGGGCACGAGTCCGAGGACGCCAAAGAACACCATCATGGTGAGGAACAGCGACCACGGCTTGAACATGATGTAGGAGCGCAGGATCGCCTGACCGGAGCGCGCCATGTGCTCGAACATGTTGGAGAAAAGGCGAGACTCCCGCGTCTTGGGGTTGGTGTCGATCTCAACCGAGGCGATCGCAAGGCTCTTGTTGCCCGCCTGGATGATCGTCTCCATCGTGTAGCTGAACTGCGTGACGATGTTGAGGCGGTAGAGCGAGTACCGCGAGTAAGCACGGAATCCCGAGGCAGCGTCGGGCAACTTGGTCCCGGCGGCGCGATTCACCACCCATGACCCGAATCGCTGCATCACCTTTTTGAAGGCCGAGAAGTGCGCGATCGTGTGGGTCTGGCGGTCGCCAATGACGATGTCCGCGGTGCCAGCGAGAATGGGGGAAACGAGGTCGGGGATGCGCGCCTGTGGGTACTGGTTGTCGCCGTCGGTGTTGACCACGATGTCAGCACCGTGAGAGAGAGCGAAGTCCACGCCGTCGCGGAAGGAGCGAGCGAGGCCCATGCGCGTGGTGTGGGAGATGACGTGGTGGACGCCCATCTCGCGCGCAATCTCCACCGTGCGGTCCGTTGAGCCGTCGTCAATGACGAGCACCTCGATCTCGTCGATGCCATCGATCTTCTTGGGGATCGACTCGAGCACCAACGGCAAGGTGGCTTCTTCGTTAAGGCATGGGATCTGGACGATGAGCTTCACAATGACCTTCCGACGCTCCACAGCGTAGTGGCGCGGCGCGTCGCTTGCGCTCAGTCTGAGGTGGGGCCCTGCGCCTTTGTCCGCAGGTACCAGCCCACAACGTGACGCGCGATGCCAGCACCCACGGCAATGACAACGCCACCGATCGAGCCAGCGACTGCGGTGGCCGCCAAGAGGTTGTCAGAGAAACTGGGCACGAGCGAGTCTGTCCACAGCGCCTTGCCAAGCAGCCCGCCAATCGCGCCCGCAAGGAGGTTGAGCCACCAGCCGTTGTCCACGCGTGCGTGGGTGTGAGCGGCGCCCGAGCCCACGAGCGCACCCGCGACAACGCCCACGATCAACTCCATGGCATGAACCTAATGGGTGGTCACGGATGCGGCTCGCTGCGACGCCCCACGGGTGCTCGTAACCGACCTCCACAGTGACGGATTGGCCACGTCCCGGCAGGTTCCCTGTCGCCGTATCGCCGAGTAGGACAGAATGGGCGGGTGACCTCCTTCGCTGACCGCCACGTGGGACCCGATGACGACGCCATTCACACGATGCTGGGCACCGTGGGATTCGCGTCGCTTGAAGCACTCATTGACGCCGCCGTTCCGGAGTCGATTCGCCAAGACGACGTGCTCGTCTTGCCGGACGCGCTGACCGAGGCCGAGGCGCTCGCGCGCCTTGAGCAGTTCGCCCACCGCAATGAGACCGCTGTCCAGATGATCGGGCAGGGCTACTACGACACGGTGACCCCGGCCGCGATCCGTCGCGGCATTCTCACGAACCCCGCGTGGTATTCGGCGTACACCCCTTATCAAGCGGAGATCTCTCAGGGTCGCCTTGAGGCACTTCTCAACTTCCAGACGATGGTGTCCGACCTCACGTCCTTGCCGATCGCGAACGCTTCCTTGCTTGACGAAGCGACCGCTGTCGCTGAGGCGGTGCTCCTCATGGAGCGCGCCGCCAACCGAGAGGGCGCGATCGTCATCGACGCCGAGTGCTTCCCCCAGACGCTCGAAGTGGTGCTCGCGCAGTGCAACGCGCTCGGGATCACAGCGCGCGTTGAGGACATTGAAGAGGCGTGGCGTCCCGCGCGGGACGTCGTTGGCGTCGTCTTCCAAAACCCCGGCCAGTCGGGCCGCCTGCGTGACTTGCGCCCGCAGCTCGCAGCCGTTCATGATGCCGACGCTCTGGCCACCGTGGCGTGCGACCTCCTGTCTCTCACCATCGTCACGTCCCCGGGCGAGATGGGCGCTGACATCGCGGTTGGCTCTTCACAGCGCTTTGGGGTTCCTTTGTTCTTCGGTGGGCCGCATGCTGCTTTTATTGCCGTGCGCGACGGCCTCGAGCGACAACTGCCCGGCCGCCTTGTGGGTGTGTCCCGGGACGAAGATGGCAAGCCTGCGTACCGTTTGGCACTGCAGACCCGCGAGCAGCACATTCGCCGCGAGAAGGCCACGTCGAACATCTGCACTGCGCAGTCTCTCCTCGCGGTGGTCGCCTCGATGTACGCCGTCTATCACGGTCCCACCGGTCTGCGCGATATCGCGCTTGACGTGCACTCGAAGGCGGTGACGCTCGCCGACGCGCTCGCGGCTATGGGTGTGAACCCAGTCCACGAGGATTTCTTTGACACGATCATGTTGAACGTGCCGGGTGGCGCGGACTCCGTTGTCGCCCGCGCGGCCGCCGCCGGCATCAACATCCGCAAGGTGGATGACGATCACGTCGCGATCGCCTGTGACGAGAAGACGGAGCTTGAGACCCTCGACCACCTGGTTGAGGCGGTCATTGCACGACCGCGCCACCCGGTGTACACGGCCCCGCGCGTCGCGATCCCCCGCTCGGTGCGCCGGACGTCGGAGTACCTCACGCACCCCGTGTTCAACAGCTATCACTCTGAGGCCGCGCTCACGCGCTACATGCGTCGCCTCGCGGACCGCGATCTCGCTCTCGACCGGACGATGATTCCGCTCGGCTCGTGCACGATGAAACTCAATGCGGCAGCCTCGCTTGAGCCGATGTTGTGGCCAGGCTTTGCCAACATCCACCCCTTTGCGCCCTCCGCTCAGACTGCTGGCTACCGCCAGATGATCGAGCAGCTGGAGGACTGGCTCGCAGAGATCACCGGCTACTCGGCCGTGTCGGTCCAACCGAATGCGGGCTCGCGTGGTGAATACGCGGGTCTGCTCGCCATCCGCGAGTACCACCGCGCCCAGGGCAATGACGAGCGGGATGTCTGCCTCATCCCCGCTTCAGCTCACGGCACCAATGCGGCGTCAGCCGTGCTCGCCGGCATGCGCGTTGCCGTGGTCAAGACGGGGGCCGACGGTGAGATTGACCTCGATGACCTCAAGGCCATGCTCGCAAAGCATGACGGCAAGGTCGCGGCGATCATGATCACCTACCCGTCCACCCACGGTGTCTATGAGCCACACGTGGGCGAGGTGTGCGCGGCAGTGCACGACGCTGGCGGGCAGGTCTATATCGACGGCGCCAACCTCAATGCGCTCGTGGGACTTGCAAAGCCGGGCCATTTTGGTGGCGACGTGTCGCACCTCAATCTCCACAAGACCTTCGCGATCCCCCACGGCGGCGGCGGCCCCGGCGTCGGCCCGGTGGCGGTGGCTGAGCACCTCGTGCCGTTCCTGCCGCGCACCCGCCAGTCAATTCAGCGCCCGCATGACCTCAAGCGCCACGGCGCCGCGGTCTCGGGCGCACCCTACGGATCTGCGGGAATCTTGCCGATCTCGTGGTCTTATATCGCGATGCTCGGCCCCGATGGCCTCCAGCATGCGACCCACGTTGCGGTGCTGACGGCCAACTACGTGGCGGCTCGTCTCGCGGAGCACTTCCCCGTGCTGTACCGCGGGCCGGGTGGGCTCGTCGCTCATGAGTGCATTCTCGACCTGCGCGAGCTGACAAAGGCCACTGGCATCACGGCGGAGGACGTCGCAAAACGCCTCATCGACTACGGCTTCCACGCGCCCACGATGTCGTGGCCCGTGGCGGGCACGCTCATGGTGGAGCCCACCGAGTCCGAGGACCTTGCGGAGCTTGACCGTTTCATCGACGCGATGATCGCGATTCGCGAAGAGATCGCGGCCGTTGAGCGCGGGGAGATCGATGCTGACGCCTCTGCTCTACGTCACGCGCCGCACACTGCCGAGTCGTTGCTCGTGGAGGAATGGACGGCGCCGTATTCGCGTGAGCACGCTGCCTTCCCGATGCCGGGGCTTCGCCGGGACAAGTACTTCCCGCCGGTGCGCCGGATCGACAACGTGTATGGCGACCGCCACGTGGTGTGCTCGTGCCCACCGGTGGAGCATTTCCAGGACTGACAAGCGTTCCGTGCGCGAATCGGGTGCCTGAAGGCTGAGGTCCTACGCCCGCGGGTTTACGCTGGCCGCATGACGCGTTCGCCCCTGCATCATGAGCACGAGGCGCTCGGCGCCACCCTCATCGACTTTGCGGGCTGGGACATGCCTGTGCGGTACAGCTCGGACTTGGCGGAGCACCGTGCCGTGCGGGAGGCCGCGGGGCTCTTCGATATCTCCCACATGGGCGAGGTTGTGGTGCGCGGTCCCCAAGCGGCCACGGGCCTTGACGCCGCGCTCGTCTCGGGGATGGAACGGCTCGCGATCGGGAAGGCGAAGTACACCATGCTGTGCACGCCCACCGGCGGGATCATCGATGACGTCATCGTGTATCGCCGCGATTGGGATCACTTCATCGTTGTCGCCAACGCCGCCAACGTTGGCACGGTGGTGGAGGAGCTCACTCACCGGCTCGCGAAGTTCGATGCCTCGGTGACGGACATGACAGCCGAGATCGCACTCATCGCGGTCCAGGGCCCTCTCGCCGAGACGATTGTGACGAGCATGTGCGCTTTTGGCGCCGAGGACATCGCGCTGCTCGCGCCGTATACGTGGTGCACAGTGCTCCTCAAGGGCGACGTTCACGCAATGGTTGCGCGCACTGGCTACACCGGCGAGGACGGCTTTGAACTCTTTGTGGTTCCGGACGACGCCGTGGCAGTGTGGCGCCTCGCGCTTGAGTACGGCCAGCCTCTCGGCATGCTTCCCTGCGGGCTCGCTGCCCGTGACTCGCTGCGCCTCGAGGCGGGCATGCCGTTGTACGGCCACGAGCTGACTCTTGCTACGACGCCGTATGACGTGGGACTGGGTCGCGTGGTCCAGACCGGCGCAGCGCGAGTGCTTGTGCGACCCGGACTGGATGGCGCCGTGCGCTTGAGCGATGACAAGCAGCCGCGTGGCGACTTCGTGGGTCGCGAAGCACTCGCTGCCGCTAAGCAGACGTACGACGCTGCGATCGCCGATCCAGCGTCGGCACCTTCTGATCAGCGCGTCTTGGTCGGGCTCGTCGGTCAGTCCGGTCGGGTGGCGCGCGCGGGCTACGAGGTGTTCCACGACGGCGCGCATGTGGGTGTGGTGTCGTCAGGTGCGCCGTCGCCAACGCTCGGCAAGCCGATCGCGATGGCGATGGTTCATCCACGTGTTGCCGCAGTGGGCACGGCCGTCGAGATCGATGTGCGTGGCCGCCGCGAAACCATGACCGTTGCCGCGCTACCTTTGTACCGGCGAGCCTCGCAGTGATGCGTGGCCTCTTCCTTCCACATTGCGCGAAAGGGTTGGCTCATGTCCTCCGTTCCGTCTGATTTGCTTTACTCCTCCGAGCACGAATGGGTGGCGGGCGACGCAGAGCCCGGCTCAGTGGTCACCGTTGGCATCACCGATTACGCGGCGAGCGCTCTTGGTGACGTGGTCTACGTGGAACTGCCGAGCGTGGGGGACAAGGTGACGGCGGGCGAGGTGTGCGGCGAACTTGAATCGACCAAGGCCGTGAGCGAGCTCTATTCGCCCGTCTCCGGCACAGTCACTGCCGTCAACGAGGCCCTTGCAGGTGCGCCGGGCGCCATCAATGACGAGCCCTACGAGGCGGGTTGGATCTTCAAGGTTGAGGTGTCAGAAGAGACCGACCTTATGGATGCCGACGCATACGCTGACCACGTGTCGTAATGCCCGATACGCACGCGTCAGGTGCGTTGCCCGGGGGGCGGCAAGCTCCGCCTGAACTCCTCATCGTTGCCGGTGCGATCACCGATTCCCTTGCTTTGCCGCGTCGTCTTCTCAGCGCGCGCAGAACCCTGCCCGCGTGGGCGCGGGGGCAATGGGAGTTCGCCGGCGGCAAGGTGGAACGCGGCGAAAGCGTTGAGGAGGCGCTGCGCCGCGAACTTCGCGAAGAGCTTGGCGTCGAGGTTCTGGTGGGCGATGAGCTTGTGGGGCCTCACACCTCCGCCGAGACCGGTGACGCCGTGTGGGAGATCCGCGAATTCGGATCGGTACCCGCCCCAGACGTACCGCCCTCGGCGTTCCGCTTGGTCATGCGGATTTTCTGGTGCGAGATCGCGCCCGGTTCTGCCGAGCCCGCCCCGCTCGAGGACCACGACGAGGTGACGTGGCTCGAACCCGGCGCTTGGCGAGACGGCGTCAACTGGCTGAGGGCAGATGAGCCCATCGTCGCGGCGCTCATCGATGACGCGATCCGGCGTCACCGCGGCGCGGCCTGTTAGCGCTCGCGACTCACGTCACGTTGATGCAACCGTCCAGGTGATCATCAACGAGGCCGCACGCTTGCATGGCCGCGTACATCGTCACGGGACCGATGAACACAAAGCCCGCCATTTTGAGCGTCTTGGCGAGAGCGAGTGACTCGGGTGTTGAACTCGGAACGTCCTCCCACCTCGTGGCGCGTACGGTGCGCGGCGTGGGTGCATGGGACCAGAACATCTCGTCGAGAGAGATGCCGGACTCCTGCAAGGAGACCACGGCCCGTGCATTGGTGATCGCCGACTCGATCTTCTGGCGATTGCGCACAATGCGGCTGTCATTCATGAGGCGCTCGATATCGTCCTCGCCGAACGCCGCGACCCGCGCGGGATCGAAACCCTCGAACAGTTCGCGGAAGGCATCCCGTTTGCGAAGAATAGTCGCCCAGGAAAGACCTGATTGCATGCCTTCAAGAACGATGCGTTCGTAGATAGCGGCGTCGCCGTGAACCGGGACTCCCCACTCCTCATCGTGGTAACGCTCGTAAATGGGGTCGCCGTTGCCGAAACATCGCAACAAATCGCTCGTTTCTGTGATCATGCGACAATCTTGGCCCGCATGGCTGACACGCGCGAGGCCTATCTCACTGATGTGGAAAACATGGGACGACGGTGACGAAGAGTTCGCGCAATGTGGGTCAACTGGTCCGGTACGTCACGTCCGCGTAGTCTGTCCACCGCCATGACCATCCGTGACCTCCTCGGCGCAGGCCGTCCCACGCTCTCGTATGAGCTGTTTCCGCCACGCAGCCCTGCCGCCGAGCAGCAACTGAGCGCGACGATGTCTCTGCTTGCCGCGACGAGCCCCGACTTCATGTCGATCACCTATGGGGCATCAGGCAGCACCCGTGGCACGAGCCGCGACGTGGTCCATAACCTCGCGGTCGCCCACACCATCCCGCCGCTCGCTCACCTCACGTGTGTCGATCAGTCTCGCGCGGACCTCGTCGCCGTCATTGAGGAGTATTTGGCCGACGGCGTGCGCGACTTTCTCGCATTGCGCGGCGACCCTCCCAAGGGCCAGGCAGATTGGCGTCCCCACCCGGATGGCCTGCTTTACGCTTCCCAGCTTGTCGAGCTCTTGAGGGAGGTGGCCGCTGCCAACGGGGTTGACGTGTGCGTAGGCGTGACGGCCTTTCCGGCCCAGCACGCCGTTGAGCAATGGCGTCAGCAAGGTCTCGATGTGCTGCGGGCCAAGCAAGAGGCGGGCGCTGACTTTGCCATCACCCAGGTGTTCTACGAGGTGAGCCATTACGTGGATCTCGTTCGCGATGCGGGACGCGAGGGCGTTGGCCTGCCGATCGTTCCTGAAGTAATGCCGCTTGTCACCGCCCGCCGCGCCTATCGCGCCGCCGAACTCACTGGAGTCCCGACGCCGGCCGAGCTTGTCGAGGCTTTGGAAGCGGCGGCCGACGACGAGGCGGCGCTCGCTGCGGGAGTGGAGCATGCGGCGACCTTGTCCCGCGATTTGCTCGACGCTGGCGCGCCCGGCATCCACATCATCACCTTCAACCGCCACGAGGCGGCATTGGCGCTTGTCGACGCACTCGGTTTGCCGCACCCGGGAGCCTAGCCCCGGCCCCCAGCCGCGAGCCCCGAGCGCCCAGCCCCGGCGTCGGCCGCATGGGACGATGGAACCATGGCTCGCACAGTGAATCCCCGCACCGTCACCCTCACCCGCGACAGCGTCGGCGTGTACACCGCAATAAATGCCGCGGGTGCAACACTTCAGTTCGGCCGTGGCGAGGGACTTCTCACTCCCGTGGAACTGCTCCTCGCGGCGATCGCTGGCTGCTCGAGTGTGGACGTGGACTTCATGACCTCGCGCCGGGCGGAACCGGAAAAGTTCGAGGCGACTGCCGAGGCCGATTACGTCAACGATGACGAGACGGGCAACATCCTCGAGAACATCCGCGTCATCTTTGACCTTCAGTTCCCTGAGGGCGAGGAGGGGGACAAGGCGCGTGCCCGCATCGCCGCCGCGCTCACTGCATCGCATGAGCGCGAGTGCACGGTGTCTCGCACGGTGGAGGCGGGCACTCCGGTGCAATTGGTTCAAAGGAACCCATAGAAAAGGTGCCAGCTCGCGTTGGTCCGGATGGGCGCATCCCGCTAGAGTGTGTGGCGCTATCTCGGCGCAATCGACGCGTCGACCAAGCGCAATGGCGAGCCCGCCGCGCAGCATCCATTTGAGGAATCATGTCTGACGCAACCCCCTCGTCCTTTCCCACCGGCACCATCCTCGGCTACCCGCGCATCGGCCCGGGCCGCGAGTTGAAGAAGGCCCTCGAGTCGTTCTGGAAGGGCGCTACCTCCCAGACCGATCTGGAAGCGGCTGCCGCTGACTTGCGCTCCACCACTCGCGAACGAATGTCCGCGCTGGGACTCGGCCGCACGGATTCGTCGATCCCGTCCAACTTCTCGTTCTACGACCACGTGCTCGACGCAGCCGTCACCTTTGGTGCAGTGCCGAGCCGTTTTGCGCACTTGCGTGACGCGAACGGTGCTGTTGACCTCGCCGGTTACTCGATCATCGCTCGCGGTGAGGGTGACAAGGCACCGCTCGAGATGACCAAGTGGTTCGACTCGAACTACCACTACCTCGTGCCGGAGATCGGCCCCGAGACCGCCTTTGCGCTGTCGTCGACGCGCTGGGTGGACGAGTTCGTGGAGGGCAAGAACGCGGGCTTTGTCACGCGCCCCGTCATCACCGGTCCGCTCACATTCTTGTACCTCGCCAAGGCATCGGACGACGCTCCCGAGGGCTTTGATCCCGTCACTCGCCTGGGCGACCTGTTGCCGGTCTATGCCGAGCTGCTAGCCGCCTTCAAGGCCGCAGGCGCCGAGTGGGTGCAAATCGACGAGCCGATCCTCGTGGCGGACATTCACGCCGATCGCGCGGACGTGCTTGCCAACGCCAAGCGCGCCTACGAGTTCCTTGGCGGGCAGGCGGCGCGTCCGCAGCTTTTTGTTGCCGCTCCGATGGGTTCGCTCGACGATGCCCTTCCCGTGCTCGCCGCCGCACCGATCGACGCGATTGGCCTCGACCTCGTGCGCGGTGGCGTTCCTACCGGCGTTGACCTCTCGGGCGTGACGATCGCCGCCGGTGTCATCGACGGCCACAACATTTGGCGCACCGACCTCGACAAAGCGCTTGCCACGCTCGACGCGGTCGCCGCTCTTGGCGCCACCGTCGCGGTCTCGACCTCCACCTCTTTGTTCCACGTGCCTCACACCTTGAACGGCGAGGACCACTTGAGCGACGAACTCGTCTCGTGGCTCGCCTTTGCCGACGAGAAGATCGGTGAAGTGGTGACGCTTGCGGCGGCTCGCCGTGACGGTGTGGACGCCGTTGCCGAGGCTCTTGGGTCTGCACGTGCCGCTCTCGCCTCGCGTGCAGCGCACCCGGGCACCAACCGTGCCGATGTGCGCGCGGCTCTTGAGGCCGTCAAGCCCGCGGACTTTGCTCGTTCGGACTACGCGATCCGTGCCGCCGCCCAGGCGAACCGCTTTGCTTTGCCCGAGCTTGCGACGACGACGATCGGATCGTTCCCGCAGACCCCCGAGATCCGCAAGGCTCGTGCTGCATGGGCGAAGGGTCAGTTGAGCGACGCAGATTACGAAGAGGCGATGAAGGCGGAGATCGCCTCCGTCATCAAGCTCCAGGAGGAACTCGGTCTTGACGTTCTCGTCCACGGTGAAGCCGAGCGCAACGACATGGTGCAGTACTTCGCCGAGTTGCTCGATGGCTTCGATGTCACGGTCAACGGCTGGGTGCAGTCCTACGGTTCGCGGTGCACGCGCCCCTCGATCCTCTGGGGTGACGTGGCGCGTCCCGAGCCGATGACTGTCAAGTGGGCCGCCTATGCACAGTCGCTTTCGGAGAAGCCGGTCAAGGGCATGCTCACCGGTCCGGTGACGATCCTCGCGTGGTCGTTTGTGCGCGATGACCAGCCGCTCGGCGTCACCGCCAACCAGGTGGCGCTCGCTTTGCGCGAGGAGATCGCTGACCTCGAGGAGGCCGGCATCGGCATCATTCAAGTGGACGAGCCCGCACTTCGCGAGCTCCTCCCCCTCAAGGACCGCGACAAGGCGGCCTACCTCGACTGGTCCGTCAACTCGTTCAAGCTCGCCACTGCGGGCGCGCGCGATGACACTCAGGTGCACACCCACCTGTGCTACTCGGAGTTTGGCGAGATCATCGACGCAATCGATGGCCTCGACGCCGATGTCACATCGATCGAGGCAGCCCGTTCGCGTATGGAAGTGCTCCCGGCGATCCGTGATCACGGCTTTGCTCGCGGCATCGGCCCGGGCGTGTGGGACATCCACTCGCCGCGCGTCCCCTCCACTGAGGAGATCACCGAACTGCTCACGTTGGCCAAGGAGTCCATCCCTGGCACGCAACTGTGGGTGAACCCCGACTGTGGGCTCAAGACCCGCGGCTACGCAGAGACGACCGCGAGCCTGAAGAACCTCATCGACGCCACCACGGCTGTTCGCTAACTCAACGCACAACGGGGCGGCTGCCTTTGGCCGGTCATCTCTGACCAGCCGGGGCAGCCGCCCCGTTGTCGTCGAATATGACGCGGTCCTATGCGGACTTCAGCGCACCGCGCCCAAAGCGCAAGCCCTTTGCAAGCTTTGAATCGTGTCCGCGCGACTGCTCTGCCTTATTGGCGGCGACCCCTAGGGCCCATGCCGCAACGGGAACCGCGATTGCCAGGATTGCCCAGCGAGAAATTGCTTTCTTCATGATGCACCTCCAGTGCTTTTCGAAACGCAACACGTGTCTCAGATGTTCCGCTTGTCCCAATGAGAAAATGCGACGTACCGTTGCGCCATGGCGCGGCTGCGACGCTCCCGCCCCGATGCGGAAGGGCTGCGCCGTGTGAAGCGTGGCCGAGGCTTCGCGTACGTCGACGCCGCCGGCAATCCCGCACACAATGAGGATCTCGAACGCATCGCCGCACTCGTCATCCCTCCCGCATGGACCGACGTATGGATTTGCGCGGACCCCTTGGGTCACCTCCAAGCGACCGGAATCGACGCTGCCGGACGGCGCCAGTACGTGTATCACGCGAAGTGGCGTGCCCATCGTGACCGAGCAAAGTTCGCTGGGATGCTTACCTTCGCGCAGGCGCTCGCAACAGCCCGCCCCCGCATCAACGCCGCTCTCGATGACGGCGATCTCGGCCAGGAACATGTGAGCGCGCTGTGCGTGTGGCTTCTCGACCAGGGGCTGTTCCGCGTCGGCGGCGAAACGTACGCGCAGGACAACGGCACCCACGGCCTCGCGACCCTCAAACGCGAGCACGCGGTGGTTCGTGGTGAGACAGTGGAGTTCTCGTACACCGCAAAAGGCGGCATCGCCCGCGAGATCACCATCACTGATGCCCGCTGCGCCCGCGCGATCAGCACAATGAAGCGACGGCGGGATCCTCGCGAGGATCTCCTGGCCTGGCGGGTGCCCACGAGTCCTGTGCAGTGGCACGACGTGACGAGCACCGACGTCAATGCAGCGGTTTCGCAGTGGGTTCATCCCGACGCGACAGCCAAGACTTTCCGCACATGGCATGGCACCGTCATCGCCGCCGCGGTTCTTGCCGAGGCGCCCCCAGCGTCGTCCTTGTCCGCGACGGCCCGCACCCGTGTTGTCGCGGGTGCGATGAAGGAGGTCGCGGCGGCGCTGGGCAATACGCCCGCGGTGGCGCGATCTTCCTACGTGGATCCCCGCGTGGTGGATTTGTGGGAGAACGGGACGGTCATCGGTTCGCGAGCGGTGCCGGATGCCGAGTCATTGCTCCCGGCCGACGTTGAGGACAGTGAGCAGCAGCGGCTTGAGCGGGCGGTGTGCCGCCTCTTAGCCGACGCCTAGGGCTATAGCGCCACGAAGCTCAGCACTCTCCCGTGTCGATCTTCTCGGCCGATGCCTTGAAGCGGTAGCCCGGTGGGTCAGCGTGCTTGCCAGCCGGGTTCGACGCCGTGACACACCAGGTGGTGGTGGTGATCCCTTCGATCGCGCTCACCTCAGTGTCGCGGTGAATCTGCGTCACCTCCACCCCGTTGAGCAACACGGCGGTGCCGTCCGTGGTGAGAGTGGGGACGTCATCGTTGGCGAGTACCCACTCGGAGATCGCCGTGTGGACGGCGGTGAGATCCGACTTGACCTGGGCGTCGACGCGATTCTTTTCCTGATCAATGGCAAGCGGCACTGCGATTCCGACGATGACGCCAGCGATGACGACCCCCGCGAGGACTTCCCGGGACCTCACGAGCCTTCCTCCGTCATGACAAGCTGCCAGTAGCCGACGTCGATCCACTCATCGAATTTCCGCCCCCCCTGCCTGAACACGCCGACCTGCTTCATCCCCATCGCCTCATGCAATGCAACGGAGGCAGCATTGGGAAGTGCGATGCCAGCGAGGAGGGTGTGGACCGGGGCATGCGGCGACTGCTCTGGCGGGAGGGCTTTGAGTTGCGCGAACAGTGCCGTATAGAGCGCTCGACCTAAACCGCGTCCGTGCGCTTCGCAATCCACGTACACGGACGTCTCGAGACAGTGCCGCCACGCGGCTCGCTCCTTGAAGGCGCCGGCGTAGGCATAGCCGACCACGGCGTGGGCGTCATGGTCCCGCCGCTCGCAGGCCACGAGCCAGGGAAGCCCCGCTTGCTTGACTTTGGACACGCGCGCCCCCATGTCGCCCGCTGTCACAGGCTCCGTTTCAAAGGTGACGACGCTGTGGCGCACGTAGTGGTTGTAAATCGCCGCCAGCGCGTCGGCGTCGGTCACGGTGGCTGGGCGGATGAGGGCGGCCTCGCTCATGCGCTCATCGTGCCACGCACTCGGATGTGCGTGCGGCGGAGACGAGTCAATCCGGCCGCATGACCGTGAGGCCATCCTCAGTGATCTCAAAGGCGTCGTTCACGGCCAGCTCGATGAGGTTGCCCCACGGATCGCGAACGTAGCTCGAATAGCCGCCCCAGTAGGCCGTGCCCGGCGATTTGACGACCTCTCCACCAGCAGCCGCCCACTGCTCGGCGATCTCATCCACCTCGGGTGGACGGGAGAAGTTGATTGCAAAAGAGGTGTAGCCCGGCGGGTCAAAATCGAGCCCTTCGTCGGCCCACGAGTGGCGCGACCACAAGGCGGCGACAAAGCCGTTCATCTGCACAAAAGCGATGTCGTCGCCAAAGCGCACCCGGAACTCCCACCCAAGGGATCGCCCATAGAAGTCGATCGCCGCCGCGAGGTCATCAACGGGCAGCGTCATGAGGGACATCCTTTGCGTATTCATTGGATGAGTATGGTCCTTGTCACTGCGAGCCGCTAGTTGGGCTAGATATCAGGCACGATGTCGACCGTATGTCGAACAATGAACCGGTTCACGTCGCATTATTGAGAATCGATCGTCAAAATTGTGAGCGCTAACCCCTAGGCTGTCCGCATGGCACGAGGGATTCGGATCGCGTCTTCCGGTGACGAAAGCGCGATTCTTGAGTTCTTCACCGCGATGGTCGCTCATCGAACTGATGACGAGGGCCGTCATTCCGGACGGAGACTCCACGACTTGATGGAGACCCTCTTTGCGCGCGATATCGAGCGCCCCACTGTGTTCGCTTACGAGGCCGTGGACGGTGCGGTTCTCGGAATCGCTGCGGTGCGCGAACCTGACGAGGCGGGAGCTGCCGAGCTCATCACTGTCCAGGTCTTCAACACGGTTCAAGGCAAGGGAATCGGCCAGACGCTCTTGCGGCGCGCAATCGATCACGTCCGCCAGGCTGGGGCATCCCTCCTTCACACGGTGGTGGAGAGCGAGGACGTGCGTTCGCGTGGCTTCTTGCGCCGCGAGGGATTTGTGGCCGAATTGGCTGAGAACGAGCGGGGCGATGCAGCCGACGGCGTGGTCCGCTACGTCATTGTGTGGCCGCCTTCCGCGCCGTAGAAGATACCCGGCGGATTTACGAACCGCCTTGCTTGCGTAATACTTGTCGGGCTCGATGTTCCCGCGGGTCACACGCCCGCTCCACCTGAGGTGAGGATTCGTGCCACCCAGCAGCCCTGCCGACGCTCCGCCTCGGCGCGTGCGCATCCGTCCGGTGTGGCATTGGGGGCAGTGGATCACTCCGCGAACCGCGCTCATCATCACGCTCATCGCACTCGCGGCAGCGGTCGCCGCCTCCCTCGCCCTCGGGGCAAAATCGATTCCCTTGTCGACCGTCTGGGACGCAATCTGGAATCGTGGCCCTGGTGGCGAAGACCATGAGATCGTTCGCACTTTGCGCTGGGATCGCACCCTCATCGGACTCGGGGCCGGTGCGGCGCTTGCCGTTTCGGGAGCCCTTGCGCAATCGCTGACTCGCAACCCCTTGGCCGATCCGGGCCTGCTCGGTCTCAATGCTGGCGCGGCGCTCGCGATCGTCATCGGCACGGTCTTCGGTGGCGTCGTCACCGTGGTTCCGCAAGTCGCCCTTGCCCTGGTGGGTGCAGCCAGCGCGGGCCTCGTTGTGTACGGAGTGGGCGGCGGCGGTGGTGCCTCGGCGCCCATTCGCCTCGCTCTTGCTGGCGCGGCCGTCACTGCGCTTCTCGCCGCTGCCACGACCGCGATCGTTCTGTACGACCAGACCGCGCTCAATGTGTTGCGCTACTGGCTTGCTGGCTCGCTCACCGGCCGGGCTGGCATTCCGATCCTTCCGCTGATCGCTCTCATCGGCGTCTTGCTTGCACTTGTCACACTGTGCGTTCGCCCGCTCCAGGCGATCGCTCTTGGGGACGACGCTGCAGCGGGCTTGGGCATCCATGTCGCGCGCACCCGCGCTGGAGTGATGGCGCTCGTGGTCGCCCTCGCGGCGGTGTCGACGGCCATCGCCGGGCCGATAGCCTTTGTGGGCCTTGCCGTGCCCCACCTCGTTCGCGCCGTCACGGGTCCTCGCATCGGGTGGCTCATCGCCATGAGCATTCCCGCGGGGGGCGTCGTCATGTTGGCGGCAGACGTCGCAGGACGCCTCGTTGCCCGCCCAGGTGAGATATCGGTAGGCATCGCGACTGCGCTCGGTGGCGGCGTTCTCCTGGCCATACTCGCGCGTCGTCTGCGGGTGGTGGCACTGTGAGCACAATCCAGCCGGCGCGGAGCGTCGGTGCGAGCCGATGGCGGCCGCGTTGGCGACGGCCACTTGTTGTGGCCCTTGCGCTCGTGCTCGTCCTCGTGATGAGCGTGATCGCGTCGCTTGCGATTGGCCAGGTTGAGCTGCCGCTTCCCGAGGTGCTGAAGGCCGGCGTCGGCATGTCATCCGACGGTGCCGATTTCATTGTTGGTCAACTTCGTGCTCCGCGCGCCTATACCGCCGCGCTCGTGGGTGCACTCCTTGGCGTCTCTGGCGCGCTGCTTCAGTCGGTCGCCCGCAATCCGCTGGCGTCGCCTGACCTGCTGGGCGTCACGGCGGGCGGGTCCGCGGCAGCCGTCACGGCGATCACGGTGATGGGCAAGGCCGATGCTCTCGCGATTGCGCCATGGGCGATGGTGGGGTCACTCCTCACGGCCGCTCTCATCACGGCGCTTGGTTGGCGCGGGGGAATCCAACCGATGCGGATGGTGCTCGCGGGCATCGGCATTGGCTTTGTCGCGACGTCGATCGTCACGTACCTGCTGACGAGGCTTCCGGAGAAGGTCGCGGGCTCGGCTTATTTGTGGACTGTTGGCTCGACGAATGCGCGCGTGTGGCGCCACGTGGTCATCGCCGCGGTGGCGCTCGCGCTCATTGCGCCCGCTGCCGCGTGGTACCAGCGCCGACTCCGTGTGATGGAGATGGGTGACGACCTTGCGGCCGCCTTAGGCGTCGATCTCGTGCGGGTCCGGCTCGGCGCTGTGGCCCTCTCCGGCATCGCAGCCGGGCTTGCGACGGCGGTGACTGGACCTATCGGCTTTGTCGCGCTGGTGGCCCCCGCAATCGCGAGGCGGCTGTCGGCTACTGGCGGTATCGCGCTCGGAGCGTCGGCACTCATGGGTGCATGTCTCACGTCCGTGGCCGATCTCATCGCGAGAGAAGCACTCGCGCCCACCCAATTGCCGATCGGCCTCCTCACCGCCGCGATCGGCGCACCCTACCTTCTCGTCCTCCTCGCACGCTTGCGCTAATTACGCAATTGACTTCTTGCGTAATTGGTAGTTAGGGTTGCCTTACTTGGCCGCACAGTCCGCGGCCCGATTCCCCGTGGGAGCCCCATGAACGCCGACGCCACTGCGCGCGCCCGCACAACAGGGGACATCCGTATACCTGCAGTGGCTCCGGGCTCAGGCATCCGTCTCGCGGCATCTCACCTCTCCCTCGCCTACGGCAATGCGCGCGTCGTTCACGACCTGTCACTTGAGGTCCCGTCGGGCGCGTTCACCGCAATCATTGGGCCC
The DNA here is from genome assembly GCA_023411615.1 of Actinomycetes bacterium. Lineage (GTDB taxonomy): Bacteria > Actinomycetota > Actinomycetes > Actinomycetales > Demequinaceae > Demequina. Next base: position 21,664 of record JAEYOR010000021.1, on the reverse strand, counting down.
AATGGGTGCGGCAAGTCCACGCTCTTGCGCGCATTGTCCCGGCTGCACAAGCCGCAACTCGGCGCCGTCTTGCTTGATGGCGCAGACATTCACTCGCTGCCGACGCGGGACGTGGCGCGCGAAGTCGGCCTGCTTCCGCAAGCGCCCACCGCGCCGACGGGCATCACCGTCCGTGACCTCATTGCCCGTGGCCGGACCCCCCACCTCGGTCCTTTCTCGGCGTGGTCTCAGCGGGATACGGACGCGGTCAACGAGGCGATTCATGCGACCGGTCTCGCCGGACTGGCAGAGAGGCCCGTCGATTCGCTGTCCGGTGGCCAGCGTCAGCGTGCCTGGATCGCTCTCGCTCTCGCTCAGCAGACCGAACTGCTGTTGCTCGATGAGCCGACGACGTTCTTGGACATCGCTCATCAGTACGACGTTCTCGACCTTGTTCACCGTCTCGCGGCGGACGGCCGCACTGTCGTCGCCGTGCTGCACGATCTCGCACAGGCGGCACGCTACGCGGACCACCTCGTCCTCATGTCAGCGGGCCTTGTGCTCGCAAGCGGGTCGCCGAGCGAGGTGCTGACCGAGCAGCGTGTTGGCGCGGCTTTTGGCCTGCCCGTCACAGTGGTGCCGGACCCTGTCACCGGCACACCCCTCATCGTTCCGTCAGCAGCACCCCCGGGTGTCAAGGCGGTCCACCCCACTGACGCTGGGCACAGCGTCGACTCCACCGAGGCGAGCTTCGCCTCCCGCCACTCACTTGAGAGGACACGATGACCCCCACCCTGCGACGCCTTGGAGTTGCGGTTGCTGCCGCAGCGCTGCTCGTGCTGACGGCATGTTCAAGCAGCGACAGCGACAACCAAACCACCCCGAGTGGCTCGGATGCTCCCGCCGCGAGTGCCGACGGCGCGTTCCCCGTCACGCTGGAACACAAGTTCGGATCCACGACCATCGAGTCCGAGCCGCAGCGTGTGGTGAGTGTGGGCTTCCACGAGCAGGACTGGCTCTACGCGCTTGGCGTCGCTCCCATCGCGGTGCGCGAGTGGTACAACGGCTACGACTACGCGACGTGGCCCTGGGCCGACGAAGCGCGTGAGGCGGTAGGCGCAGAGCCGGAGGTTCTCCCCGCAGGCGAGATCAACATCGAGCAGGTCGCCGCTTTGCAGCCGGATCTCATTGTCGCGACGTGGTCCGGCATTACTCAGGAGCAGTACGACCTCCTGTCCCAGATCGCGCCAGTGGTCGCGCAAAGCGGAGACTATGCGGACTACGGCATGCCATTCGATGAAGAGACCCGCATGATCGCCGCCGCTTTGGGCAAGGCGGACGAGGGCGAGAAACTCATCGCCGACCTTGACGCCCGTTTCGAGTCGATCCGTGCCGAGTTCCCCGAGTGGGAAGGCAAGACCGCAGCGGTTGGCTTTGTGTATGAGGGTCAACCCGGCGCGTACTTCTCGCACGACCCCCGGCCGGCACTCCTTGGCCGCTTGGGCCTCGACGTGACGGCGCCGGACAGCGCAGGTGACCCCAGCACGGACTTCTACCTCACTGTGAGCCCTGAGCGCCTCGACTTGCTTGACCTTGACACCGTTGTATGGCTGACGGCGCTCTCGCCGGACACCCGTACGCAGGTCGAAGCGATGCCGGCCTACCCCAACCTCTCCATCACCAAGGCGGGTGGCCACATCTGGTCGACTGACTCGGTCTTCGAGGGCGCATTCTCCTTCGCTTCCCCTTTGTCGCAGGCCTACGTGCTCGACACCCTCGTGCCGCAGCTCAAGGCCGCCCTTGACGGTGACCCGGCCACGGAAGTCCCGGGCACCGAGGCGGCTGCGTAACGATGGAATCGACCATCCGCGCCGTCGTCACGGACGTTGAGCGAGTGTCACCCGGCTTTGTCCGGGTGGCACTCGCCACCGCGCCAGGCGAATGGGTCACCACCGGAGACCCGGACGAGTTTGTCCACGTGGAGCTCGGCGCGGAGGAAGCCGACGTGGCACACGGCCACACGGCGCGCCACTACACGATCTCGCGGGTCCGGCCGGATGGCATCGAAATGGAGATCGCGACTCACGGCCACGGGCCGGGGGCCGCATGGGGCGAGTCGGTCCTGCCTGGCGATGAGGTGCTGATCTCGGAGCCCAAGGGCTACTACCGAGCACCTGACCCACACGTGACCCGACTGCTCGTAGGAGACGCGACGGCAATCCCGGCCATCGCCCGCATCCTCGAAGAAGCCAGCCCCGCAGAGCGCTTCCGGGTTGTCATTGAGGTCGCCACGATGGCTGACTCGCGAACCCTGACGAGCCTCGCGGATGTCGACCTCGAATGGCGCATCGGAGGCAATGGCATCGGCCCGTCCGTCCTCATGGACGCAGTGAAGCGCCTCCTCGATTCAACTGAATCCGAGCCGTACCTGTGGGTCGCATGCGAGTCTGCATTGTCGCGCCGCATCCGCACATATGCGCGCGGGGAGCGCAAGTTGCCCACGTCTGCTCTGCGTATTGTCGGTTACTGGCACGCGGAGCACGAGCGGATCATGTCGGTGTGGAACGGCCTCACCGACGAGCAGCGCGACCGTTACATGGCCGTGTGGCGAGATGACCGCAGTGACGAAGAGAACTGGATTGAGGCCGAGCCACTTTTGCGCGCTTTCGGCTTCTAGCGACCGTGCTTACGCGGCGCCCTGCTCGTCCGTGATGGCGGCGTTCTCTCGCACGTGGTCGGGCACCCCCGGGGCGAAGCCCAGATCAGCGAGGGACGCCCACCCTGCGGCACAATGCATCGGATCGGACATGTTGGCGAGCGTCACTGCGTAGCTCACGGCCTCAGCTTCCACCCGTCGCGCCGTCTGCTCCGCCAATCCCGATCGGCCGGACGCCGCACCACCCGCGTCGGCATAGCCGCGCACCACATCTCGGAAGCGTCGGCGGCCCACGAGCGTGAGGATCTGACCAAGATCGGTGGCAGGGTCACCAGCCGCAGCGTCACCCCAATCAATGATTCCTGCGAAGCCTCCGTCGAGAGTCAAGACGTTGCCGCCGTGGAGGTCTAGGTGCGTCCACGTGAACCGTTCGCATCGCTGACGCGAGGCTTGCGCGTAAACGCGGCGGGCGTGATCACCATCGATGTGGCCGGGGTACGTCCCCTCAAGCATCGCCAAGCGCATGTCGAGTCGCTCGGCACGGTCCCCCAACGGTATTGATCGAAATGGGTTGATGGGAGCGCCGAGCTCAACAGGTTGGTGGACCTCCGCCAGTGCCCGCCCCAGATGCCGGGCACCCAACGCGTGGAATGGCACGTCATAAACGGACTGACCTTCGATCCATGGGACCACGGCCCACGGCCAGGGAAAGCCTTCGCCTGGCTCGCCGCGCACCCATGGAATTGGTGCGGCAAACGTCCAGTTCTCGCTGATTCGGGGAAGCCATTCGAGTTCGTGTGCAAGATTCGTGGCTCCGAGCGTGCGCCGGGGCAAACGCACCGCCCACATGTCACCGAGGCGGAAGGTGACGTTGTCCCATCCTTCAAAGCGCTCACCGATGTGCAACTGTGCGAGCTCAGGTTGTTGCGCGCGCAAGAGCGCGTGGACAAGTGCCGCGTCGATGTCGACCTCGGCCGAAGGTGTGGCGTCATTGCTCACGCTCACAGCGTACGGGTGAACCACTCGTCACGCGCGGGCGACGTGACCGGGCACACTGGTGGGCATGAACGCGGATATCCCAGACCACAAGCGCTTCAATCACACCATCCGGTATCAGTCGGTGTTGCTCGCGGAATTGCCCGAAGGCGCCACAACCGCGATCGATGCAGGATGCGGCGAAGGCTTGGCGGCACGTACCCTCGCCCGTGCTGGCCTCTCCGTGACCGGGATTGACGCAGACGAGCCGAGCATTGAGCGCGCGCGTGCTCAATGGTCGGAGAACATCACCTATGTGGTGGGCGACATCTTCGACACCGACCTCGAGCCAGCGGATGTCGTGTACTCGGGTGCTCTCCTGCACCATATGGATATTCGAGAAGGCCTCGAGCGATTGAAGTCGTGGGTAGCGCCCGGTGGACGTCTCTACATCGTGGGCGCGGCGCGTGCGACATGGCGTGATCTCCCACGGGAGTTCGCGGGATCGATCGCGGATAAGGCATTTGTGTTGGTCAAGGGGCGCTGGGAGCACGGTTGCCCCACGGTCTGGCCGCCGCCGCACACGTTCACCGAAGTGAAGCGCGCCGTCAACGAGATTCTTCCTGGCGCGCTCTACAAGGATCGGGTCCTGTGGCGGTACACGATCGAATGGAACCGTCCGCGCGACAAGGCCTGAACGTCAGTCAAGGGCGAGGGCCATACGCCGGACAGCCTCGGTCAGGATGTCGGGGTGCGTCCCGATATTGATGCGCACATGCCCCGCGCCACCCGTGCCAAAGGTGGGACCGTGGTTGAACGCGACACGGCCACGCTCCAAAAACACCGCTGCCGGATCCAAATCGAGGCCCAGCTCGCGACAGTCCACCCATGCGAGGTACGTCGCTTCCAGCGGAGTGAGGCGCGCACCCGGCACGTGCTGGGCGAGAAGATTCGTGAGCAGCTCCCGGTTTTCGGCAAGGTCAACTAGAAGGGCATCGAGCCACGGCGTGCCGTCTCGATACGCCGCCGTTTGGGCAATCGCGCCAAAGTGGGTGGGACCGTGGTGAGTTCCTGCGGTGAACGCACGCCGAGCGTCGGCGGCTTCCTCCCCAAAAACGAGCAGGGCGGCCGGGATGGCTGCCAGATTCCACGCCTTTGATGCCGCGTGCAGGGCCATGGCCGTTGGGTCCACCGCGAGATACGGCGTGAAGGTGCCAGGCGCGTACACAAGCGGCGCATGGATTTCGTCAGAGACGACTGTCGCCTCGTGGGCGCGCATGAGCGCGGCGAGCGCGGTGAGTTCATCGCGCGTGTGAAGCGTCCCCCCTGGGTTGTGCGGATTGCACAGCAAGAGGGCCACGCCGGGCGCCCCGTCCTTCACGGCGCCGCCAACAACGGAGTCGATTGCGGCCAGATCGAGACGCATGTCCGGGCCCAAAGGCGCCTCGATGACGGTGAGGCCGGCCTCACGCACATATGAATAGAACGGCGGGTACACAGGCGAGGTCACCACCACGGTGCCGCCGGGGCCGGCCGCGAGCAGCAGTGCCTCGGTGTACCCCTGGATCACCGCAGCCACGGGGCGAACGTCGCTGACGCCAAGGCCGGGCCAGTCCCACCGATTCCGCGCGAACTCGACAAAGGCTTCGGGATAGGCGGTGCCACCGGGGTAGCCCGTGTCGCCACTGTTCACAGCATGGGCCAGCGCGTCACGGATTGGTTCCGCGAGGTTGACGTCCATCTCTGCGACCCACAGAGGCAGCACATCGGGTTCGTAGCGCCGCCATTTGGCTGAGGTGCGAGAGCGGAGGTCGTCGAGCGAAAGGTGGTGCAGGGGACGGTCACTGGCCATGGCGCAAGTCTGGCACGGCGGCCGACGCCTCACTTGAGGGGGATGGGTGGCGTCTCGGCATCATCGGAGAAGGCATAGTCATGCCACGACTCGTAGATGCTGGGTGAGTCAACTCGGTCTGATTTTCGGACCACGGGGTAGACGGGGCTGTCGGGAGTGATGTCGCTCTCGGGCATGGCGTGAGGACGGGTCCTTTCGTCGGTGCCCGGATTGCAGGCAGCGGCGTGCACGGCCGTGATCCCTGGTGGGGCGGCCTCATCGGTGGTTTGTTGGATGTGACAACAATGTAGGGGCGGGCGCTAGGGACGCGCTAGGTGAACGGTGTGTGATCTATGTCACATTCGGTCGGCGTTTCGCGCCGCTAATGGGTCGCCTTGCGCGGCGCTCTACCGCTTTAGGACTTCCGGGAGCGAAGCTGGCGAAGCAAGCGACCAAAGTGATCCGATTGCTCAGCCATCCGCTCAATGCCTCCCAAACGGATGTAGCCACGGCGGTTCCGATCGGACCGGAGGTCATGAGTGGTCGTCACCAGCACGCCCGTCGGCGTCAGCGCGAACTCGGTAGTGATCTCGGTGACGATGTCCGGGAAGAACTCGGACACAAAGGTCTGCACAGTTCGGTGGTGCGTCTCCACTGCGGTGAATTGACCATAAAACGCGAACTCGTGGCCTTCTGGATCGCGCTGAACCACGCGCCACCGTCCGCCAACGGCGAGGTCGACCTCGACGATGGGGTTCGTATAGCCAACAGGCCGCCACCATTGCGCCACATAGAGCGGTTCATACCTCGCAGTCCAGGCACGTGCCAATGGCGCCGGGATCTCCTCGGTCATGACGATGACGGGTTGCTCGTCAGGAAGAGCGAATTCGCGTCGCATTGACACGCCCCTTCCTCGAGAAATCATTGCCACGATCGTTCAAGCCTGCTTGCACCTTTTCGGTGCGTCAAGCACCGCTGCCATCGCGTCAGCCGGAGGCAGTCGATTCGCCTGCGGCTAGCGCCGAGAAGACCGCGGCAGTGCGCTCAGCGGCGGACGCCTCACATGCCAAGAACAAGGAGGGTTCCGTGAGCTCAAGTTCCAACAACACGGGACCGTCAGGGGTGGGAAGCAAGTCGACACGGGCATACGCGATATCCGCCCCGCCCGGCACGAGCGTGGCGAGCGCCGCGACAATTCGGTCCGCAATGTCGCGCTCTTGGGCCGACGCTGTGGTGGGCACCACCTTCTCGTCCGCGTAAAGCCCTGTGCTCCAACTCATCTCTTTGGACAGGATTGCGGCTTTGCGCGCCGCATGTGAGAACGCGCCGCCTACGTAGATGAGTGCTGTCTCGCCCGCGGTGTCGACACCGTCCAGATATGGCTGGACCATCGCCACCCGGCCATCGCGGTGAAGGCTGCGAAGGTGAGCCTCGGCGGCCGCAGCGTCGTCCCGGAACAGAGCGGCGCCCTTTGACCCAGCGCCCACCGTTGGCTTGACGACCACATGCCCGGTGAGAGCGTCGGCCGGAATTTCATCGCCTGGCTCGACGTACACCGTCGGGACTACGCGGATGCCCGCTGCCGCGAGTTGGCCGAGGTAGCGCTTGTCCGTGTTCCAGCGCACCACCGATGCGGGGTTGACGAGCCGCGTGACCGCGCTCACGCGATCGATCCATTCGAGAAACTCGTCGAGATGATCGGTGTAGTTCCACGTAGATCGCAGGATGACGATGTCAAAGCGCGACCAGTCGACGTGTGGGTCATCCCACGCCGCAAGTTCGGCATCGGGAAGGTGCTCCATGAGGAGCTCTTCGTCAGCGTCGGCCGCGTCCATCGCCACCGCCGTGGCAAGCGCAATGCGAGTCATGCGGTAAACCTAATGCGTGCTGGCGCCCGGGACGGCCACTTCGCCCGTCACTCCTGGGCGTGCCCTCAAAGTGTCGCGCCGCACCCACCAACTGCCCGCCAGGGCGAGCACGGCGACGCCAATTGCGGCAGCGGCCATGAGCCACAAGCCAGAACGGTGACCTCCTGCGTCGATGAGTCGACCGGCGTACCAACTTCCAAATGCCACGCCGATGCCGAGGCCCACTCGCAACCAGGCCATCCCTTCAATAAGCTGCGACTGCTTGACGAGACGCTGGATAACGGAGTCCTGGGATGTCAGCACGGGCGCAATCGCCATCCCCGCGACAAAGCCCACGGCGGTGTACGCAAGCAGTGTTGGCATGAACGACACGGTGGTGAAGCCAACGCCGAGAAGCACGGCCGTGATGACAAAGCGTCCCCACAGCGGAGTGCGCCATCGGCGAGCACCAAAGATCAGGCCACCCACAAAGGAGCCCGCAGAGATGATGCCGAGCACAGCACCGCCCCAATCCTCGTGGCCGGCTTTGGCGGCAAAGGCGACCGTGGAGATGTCAAAGGCCCCAAACATCGCACCGAGAGCGACGGCGCTCAACGCCACCGCGACAAGAGCGGCTGGAACCCGCAGGCCAAGGCCGGCGACCCCCGTCCCGCGTGACGGCGGAGGTTCCGTGTCGGTGCGAGCGAGCAAGAGCGTGATACCGGTCACCATGCCGGCAGTGGCAAGGATGAGGCCCGACGCTGGATGAACTGCGTAGGCCAGCCACGTGACGAGCGCGGGGCCCGCGACAAACAGCACCTCGTCGAGGGCACCCTCAAGGGAGAAGGCGGTGTGAATATCGTCATCGTCATCGAGGATGTGCGACCACCGGGCACGAGTGAGCGCGCCGAGAGGGCCGGTAAAGGAGCCCACGGCGACGCCGAGCCAGAGCATCCATTCGGGACCGCGCGTCATCGCCGTGAAGGCGACAATAGCCACGCCAATGACAAAGAGAATCGTGAGCGGAATCATGCGGCGTTGACCTGAACGGTCAACCCATCGCGCCGTCGGCATCGTTTGCAAGGCCCACACAATGACACCCACCGCAGCAACACGCCCTGCGATCTCCCATTGCCCGTATTGAATCTGCACGAGCAGAATCACCGACAGGTTGAAGGTAGAAATGGGCAGCCGGGCAAGGAGGCCGGCGAACGCAAAGTTGGCCGCGCCGGGGCGGCTCAAAATGGCGCGATAGGGCTTGTACACGCTTGCAATGGTCTCACCGCGCGACGGGTGCTCATGTCACCGTCTCGCGGGGGCTCGGCCTACCGGGCGGCGTCTGCGTCGGTATCGGCGTCTGTGGCTGTTTCTGTGTCTGTGTCGGGGATGGGGTCGAGACCCGTGATGCGCTGTCGCCGCTTGTCCTGCCACACCAATAACGTCGCTCCGCCAACAATGACAATGCCAATCCCAATGAGTCCCGCCCACCGCAATATCGGTCCCCACGCGATGCCATCGGTGGCCTGGCCGCGAATGACAATCTCGTCAGGATTGAGCAGATCCTCGAGTCCGATGACAACTGTCTTGCCATTGACCTGCCCCACAGAAGCCGATTTCACGGGACCAGGGAAGGTGAAGCGCAATTCAAAGGTCACGGCACTGGCGATCGCGCCCACTGAGGACGCCCCGCGCATCCCAGAGATGTCGCGAGCCTCATCGGCGGGAATGGTGACGACGTACGTATCGCCCTCGCGAACCACTGACATCGGCGTGCCGACGCCAGGTGCGACGCCTTCAGCGCTCAGGGACGCTGCCGCATTGAACTCATCCAGGGTGAGATCGCGCGCCACAACGTGAATGCCACGAAGGTCTCCATCCACAAAGTCCTCGATCGTCACCTTGCTTGGATCGACTCCTGGCATCACTCCAGCTGTGCTCTCCACGATGGTGGCCGCCGTGAGGTCATTGAGATCAACACCGATTGCCTCCGCCGCTTGCGGAGTGAAGGCGACCACCGTGTCCTGTGTGATCGTGTTGTGGTCAGAGAACGAGTGATGTGACGTGACGCGCGCACAACCGGTTGCGAGGCCAATCGCCATGAGCACTGCAAGCACGCGCCGGAAATGTGTCGCCATAGCGTCCGTCCTAGAGATCGTCCTCACGCGAGGATGTCGGTTCAGTGGCCGACGACGCCTCGCGAGCGTTCGCGATCCGCCGCCGTTGGATCAGGATGATGACCGCAGCGAGCACGGTCACCGAGGCGGCGGCAATGAGGCCACCAATGAGTGCCTGCTTGAGGCCGTCGTCCCCTGGCGCATTCGCTTGAGCCGCAATCGGCTCAGTCTGCGTCATGAGGTCCCACGTGACAGTGTTGCCATCGAGCGCGCCGTTGTGCTGAGTGACAGGGCCCGGAAACTCAATGCGCAACGTCGCATCGGTTGCATCGGGAAGGGAATCCGCGTCGGCATCACTGCCGGGCGCTTCCAATCCTGCGACGACGATCGTGTCCCCCTCTCGCGACACAGTGAATAGGCCGCCGAAGGTGCCGAGTTCATCGAAGGGAACGGACTCGAAGGCGTAGCGCTCGCCCACATAATCGCCATCCGCGTACGGCGTCATCTCGAAGGCGTCGCCAAAGGTGACCTCGCCGAACACAGCCTCGAAGGCTTCCGCATCGCTGGCTGCACCGAGCCGATCCTTGGCTGCGGTCGACACAGCGAGCACAACCTCGCCGGACGCGGTGTTGTCATCGCCGAGCGTGAGGTTCGCTTCATATCGGACACAGCCCGCGAGTGTGAGGGCCGCAAGAGCGGCGACCAGCACCACACGCGTCACTGTGCGCATACGTGTACCTTCTCACGCCACCCGCGCCCGAGTGCGTCGGCCCGCCAACACGTAACCCACGCCGCCCACCGCCAAGAATCCGCACACGACATACGCGACAGCAACCGCGGGATCGGAGGGTGCCACCGCGGAACCTCGCGCGGACAGTTCTTCGGGACCGCGTTGAAGGTCCCACGTCACCGTGCGCCCCTTGACCGTGCCGTTTGCCTGCTTGATGTCGCCCGGGAACGTCACCGACAGCATCACCTGGGCGTCGGTCAACTCGTCAATGCCACCGGTGAACGCGCCGCCGTTGCCGTCCCCCGCGTCGTCCGTGGTGGGCGACGCGGCCTCCGATGGCCCGGACACCACGAAGTCATCGCCATCGCGCGTGACGCCCCACGTCTCAGCGGTGGGAGCGAAGGTCTCAATGGGCACCTCCGAGAAGTGGACGGTGATGCCTGTGTAGCCTCCGTCGGAGTAGTCGCTGATCCTTGTGTCACCGACTGTCGCGGCGCGCGGAGACTCCTCCCACATTGCTTCCGCGAACTCACGGTCACTCATTCCGTAGTCAGCGCCAGCGCCAGTCTTGACCGCGACCACAAAGATGCCGGACACCGTGTTGTCCTCGTTGAGGATGACGTCCGCGTTGAAGCGGATGCAGCCGGTTGCTGCGAGAGCGGCAAGGACGCCGACAAAGAGCCCACCAAGACGACGCCGAAAACTCATATCGCAACGGTCGCATGCAAAGAGGCCCGTGTCTTGAGCGACACGGGCCTCTTGTGCATGCGGGAGATGTCCTACGGGGCCGGGGGGGCCGGGGGAGCCGGGGGAGCCGGGGGAGCCGGGGGAGCCGGGGGGGCCGGGGGAGCCGGAGGAGCGGGAGGCGGCGGAACATCGCCCTCGCTGATTCCCGGAACGGCCGCCGCCGGCGCCGCGGCCTTGCGACGGGTGACCAGCACGATCACGACAACGGCCACCGCGACAACAACCAGCGCGATGATGCCGATGATGAGCCACGGCAGGCCGGAGCCGGAGCCGCCGCCGGTCTTGGCGACGATCGTGTAGCTGCCTGCACCGGTGAGCTCCGAGTAGGAGGTGATCACCACGGTGTTCGGGTCGTCAGGGTCGACCTTGCCGATGGTGGTCGACTCGACGGGGCCGGGGAACGTGTGGCGCACGCTGATGTCAAAGATGTCGTCGAACATCGACTCGTCGATACCCATCTCACTGAGGTCGCCAGAGTCACCGAGGGCGCCGGTGCCAGCGGTCGCGCCCTCAACAGTCACGGTGATCTTGCCGTCTGCGATGACAACGGTCGTGTTGCCCTCGGCTTCGCCTTGGGACTCATTGAGCTGGGCGATCTCCTCGGGAGTAGCACCCTTGACGGTGAGGCGGAACCCGACCATGTTGTCCTGGTCGTACGGCTCAAGGGTCAACTTGCCGCCAAGCTGCTCCTTGAGGGCCTGGAACTCGGGGTCGGCTTCCATCTCGGCCGTGAGGTCGGATGCATCGCCGTCGGTGATGCCCTCTTCCCCAGCGAGGCTCTTGTCGAGAGCGGTCAACACCGTCATGTCGATGGTGCCGTCTGCGTAGTAGGTGTTTTGTGCCTCAAGCTTGACACAGCCTGCCAAAGCAAGTGCTGTGACAACGGCGATGGCCGCAGCGGCAGCGCGGCGGCGAATGAGTGTGCCCATGGGAACCCCTCTTGTCGGTGGTTACTCGTCTCCTGCGAGGGCGCCGGAAACGACGTTCTTCGCGGCGGTCTGCACCTCGCCCAAATGGGCTTCGGATATGAACGACTCCGCGTAAATCTTGTAAACGTCTTCCGTCCCGGAAGGCCGAGCGGCAAACCAGGCATCCGAGGCGGTGACCTTTAAGCCCCCAATCTTGGCACCATTTCCAGGTGCGGTGGTCAATTTGTCGATAATCGGCGCCCCCGCAAGCTCAGCGGCTGTGACCCGTGACGGGCTGAGCGCACCAAGTCGTGTTTTCTCGTCAGGAGTGGCCGCGGCGTCGACGCGCGCGTACCAGGACTCGCCGAGACGGTTGGTAAGGCTGCGGTGAAGTTCAGAGGGTGAAGCCTTTGTGGTCGCGGTGATCTCCGAGGCGAGGAGGGCAAGGATGATGCCGTCCTTGTCAGTGCTCCACACGCGTCCATCGCGACGCAAGAACGACGCCCCGGCGGACTCCTCTCCTCCGAAAGCAATGTCGCCGCTGATGAGTCCGGGGACAAACCATTTGAATCCCACGGGCACTTCCACGACCGTGCGGCCGATCTCGGCGCCGACGCGGTCGATGAGCGAGCTCGACACGAGCGTCTTGCCGATCTTGGCACGTGCCGGCCATTCAGGACGGGCCCCTCCATAGAGGTACGCAATGGCGGCGGCGAGGTAGTGGTTGGGGTTCATGAGGCCCGCGTCGGGTGTGACGATGCCGTGGCGGTCCGAGTCGGCGTCGTTGCCGGTGGCGATGTCGTACGGCGCCGACGCTCCAGCCATCACATTGCGCAGGCTGGCCATCGCGTAGGCCGATGAGCAGTCCATGCGGATCTTGCCGTCCCAGTCGAGTGTCATGAATGCCCAACGCGGGTCCACCGTGGGATTGACCACGGTGAGACTGAGGCCAAACTCCTCCCCGATTGCGCCCCAATAGTCGACAGCAGCGCCGCCGAGCGGGTCAGCGCCAATGCGAACGCCAGCGGTGCGGATGGCGTCGAGATCGATGACGCTCGGCAGGTGCTCCAGATAGAGCGAGAGGAAATCGAATCCTTGAGTCGTGTCCGCCGCTTTCGCTTTGGCAAGTTGGACGCGCGGCACCTGCTTCCACGCTCCGCCCACGAGCAGCTCGTTTGCCCGTGCCGCAATCCAGCTCGTCGCGTCGGTATCGGCGGGGCCTCCGTGGGGCGGGTTGTACTTGAAGCCGCCGTCACGTGGCGGGTTGTGGCTCGGCGTGATGACGATGCCGTCAGCTAGCCGTGAGCCAGACGTGCGCAGGCCAGAGTCCTCGGCGGCCCCATTGGCTACGAGGATGGCGAGCGATACCGCAGGTGTCGGTGTGAAGCCGTCCCGTGCATCGATGCGCACCTCCACCCCGGCGGCCGCGAGCACTTCCAGTGCCGTGTCATGTGCGGGACCAGAGAGGGCGTGCGTGTCCTTGCCCATGAAGAGTGGCCCTGCGATGCCCTGCGAACGGCGGTAGTCGACGATCGCTGCGGTCGTTGCGACGATGTGTGCCTCGTTGAAGGCGGTATCGAACGAGGAACCGCGGTGACCGGACGTGCCGAAGGCGACGCGCTGCTCGGCGACATTCGGATCCGGGACACGATCGAAGTAGGCGCCCAGCAGGGCGTCGACGTCAATGAGGTCAGCAGGTTGTGCAACTGTGCCGGCGCGTTCATGCATGGTGTCAGTGTGTCACCTCGGCATGGCGCGCGTAGTGTGCAACAGGTCACGTGCACCTCACGAAATGGTAAAGAACGGTTCTTGGGACGTCCCAGAGGTCGCTAGGCTGGGACCGTGGCGAAAAAAGCCTCCGGACCGCAGCGCGACGCAGCGCAACGCTCCGCGGCGCCTGCTCACGGCGGTGTTGATGCCGCAAGCCGCCGCGCCGCACAAGGCGTCCCGATTGCGGGCCAGGCTGTCGCGCTCATCGTCGCTCACAATCAAGCTCGCCGCATCGCCGCAACTGTCCGCGCTACCCGCGTCATCCCCGGCATTGAGTTTGTGCTCGTTGTGGACGACGGCTCGCAAGACAACACTCAGGATCTCGCACGCAAGGCCGGTGCCGTGGTGGTGCGCCACTCGCATCGACGAGGACGTTCGGCGTCGATAGAGACAGGCTCGGCCGTCATTGCGATGCGCGATGAAGAGGACGCCGAGCCTCGCGTCATCCTTCTCATGGAGCCCGGTCTTGGCAATGCCGCGATTGCGGCCGCGCCTTTGGTCGAGGCAGTTCTGGAACGTGTGGCGGACATGGCGGTGGCACTTGCTGACGATGCCGCCCGTCATCACCACATTGCCGCCCGGGCGGCGCGTAAAGCGATTGCTGCACTCTCGGGCTGGAATCCCTTGCAGCCGCTTAGCAAGGTGCGCTGCCTCACGCGAGAAGCACTCGAGGCAGCACTGCCGCTCTCGCGCGGTTGGGGTCTCGAAGCGGGCCTCACACTTGATGTCCTCGACGCGGGGCTCACGGTCACGGAAGTGGCATGCGACATCCGGCACCGAGCGTCGGCGGCCGGTGCGAAGCCGTTAGTCCGCGCGGGCCAGTACCGTGACGTCATGATGGCAATCAGTTCGCGCCGCGTGCGCACGTCCTTGAGAACCACGCAGCATGCAGTCGAGGACACTTTCCACGTCGCCAGCAACGCGGGCCTTTCCCGGCGTCGCCGCTCGGCCGGAACGGGCGCTGAGGGATGAACCGCGAACGGTACGCGTACCTCGGTCCGGAAGGGACGTTCACTGACGCCGCCATGCGGGCGATGACCCGTGGCATGGATGTCGAGGCGATTCCAGTGGTCGACGTTCCTGCGGCCCTGACGGCGGTCCGTGCGGGCGAGGTCGACTACGCGGTGGTCGCGATCGAGAACACAGTTGAGGGTGGGGTCACCGCCACTCTCGACACATTGGCCGAGGGCACGCCACTCAGGATCGTCGAGGAGATCGTCATCCCCGTCGCTTTTGAGCTCGTGGCCCGTGAAGCGGTGACCCTCGCCGACGTCAAACGCATCAGTGCCCACTCGCACGGTCTCGCCCAGTGCCGCCGCTGGATTGCCGCCAATCTTGGTGAGGTCATTCAGATCGCGGCAACATCGAATGCCGCAGCCGCGGTGGCACTCGCGGAGGGTACGGCCGATTTCGATGCGGCGCTCGCGCCCCCCGGCACCGCCGAACGCTTGGGCCTCGCACTTGTCGCGGACAACGTGGCGGATAACGCCTTGGCCGCGACGCGGTTTGTTTGCGTGGCCCGGCCCGGCCCGCTGCCGCCGCCCACGGGGGCCGACAAGTCGACCCTCGTCGTCCACTTGTCCACCGACCGCGCGGGTGCACTGCTCGAGATGCTGGAGCAGTTCTCAGCGCGCGGCATCAACCTGTCGCGCATTGAGTCACGCCCCCGCGTGGACAAAGTGGGTGAGTACTCCTTCTCCATCGATGCTCTCGCACATGTGGCAGAGGCTCGTTTCGCCGAGGCGATGGTGGGGCTCAAGCGCACGTGCCCGCTCGTTGTCTTCCTCGGGTCCTATCCGATCGCGGGTGGCACGCCCACGCCAGTTCAGGACGGCACGTCCGACGCTGATTTTGCCGACGCGCATGCGTGGGTCGATTCCTTGCGCCGCGGCGAGGCCTAATCCGCTGGAGCCGGCTCCGTGCCGCGGTTTCCCTTGCGCGTCTTGGCGACGCGAACCTGGAGCGCACCGGGGTCAACGGTCGCGGTGACATTGCGAGCAAGGCCGAGCGGTTCGCCGTCGGCTTGAACCGGCCGCAAGTGATCCATCGATACGACGAACTTCTTGCCTCGCGCGTGGTCGATGCGTGAAGCGCCGTAAGCTTTCAGCACGTCTGGCTGGCGGAAGCCTGCGCCTTGCGCGATGACGTTTCCAAACAGCTCAGTCCAGCCAACGATGCCCGCGCGGGCATCGAGCGTGACAACGTCAAGAGTTCCGTCGGTGGCCGAGGCGTCGGGAACGAGGTTGAGCCCCCCGGGGAGGCGGCCGACGTTGGCGAAGAGAACCGTCCGCATCTGGCCATGGACTTCGGCAGAGCCATCCACGCTCACCGCCGCCCGCATCCGCTTCTCGCCCATGTGCTTGAGCGCCGCGAAGAAGTACGCCACCCACCCAAGTCGCCGTTTGAGGCGTTCGTCCGCACCCGCGACCATCTCGGCGTCCATGCCGGCACCGGCCATGACGAGGAAGAGATGACGCGAGTCATCGCCGCGCGGCCCACGCTCAAGGTCGAGCCACCCGACATCCATCGGCAGGTTCTCGCCCTCAAGTGCGATGCGGAGCAAAGACGGGATGTCGCCGAGCGGCAACTCAACATTCCGGGCAAAGAGATTGCCAGTGCCCATCGGGATGATGGCGAGAGGAATGCCCGTGCCAGCAAGCTCTGCGGCCACCGCGCGGACCGTGCCGTCGCCGCCCAGGGCGACTACAACGTCGGCCCCAGCCTCGATCGCCTGCCGCGCCGCTTCCCCTCCGGGGTCCTCCGGCGTTGTGAAGAGCCACATCGGCTGCGGCATGTAGCGAATCGAACACGCGCGCAAGGCTTGCTCGCGGGCTTCTGCCATGCCCGGCTTGGTCGGGTTGGCGATGAAGGCCACCCGCTCAACTCCCCGCTCGGCGGGCGCGAAGTCACCCATCTGGGCAACGGGCAGCGCGCGGATGCCAAGAATGCGTCGCCAAAATGGAGGGACTGCAATCGGATCGCGTGTGCCGATCCGCCGGGTAATGGTTGCCGCAAGTGCAAATGCCAGGATGCCCGAGAGAAGCGCCACGCTGGCGATGACGTACGCCACCACAAGAGGTGCCATGCCCTGAGCCTACGACGCCGCCGATAGACTCGCCATCATGATCGACCTCGCCCTTTTGCGCACAGAACCCGACGTTGTCCGTGCTGCGCAAGTCTCGCGAGGAGAGGACCCCGCGCTCGTCGATGAGGTGCTCACCGCTGATGAGCGCCGTCGCAATGCGCTCGCGGGCTTTGAGGCGGCCCGTGCCGAGCAGAAGGCAATCGGCCGCGACGTCGCTAAGGCGCAGGGCGATGAGAAGACCGCTCTGCTCGCTAAAACCAAGGAGCTGGCGGAGAGGGTTAAGGCCCTTCAGACCGAGGCTGATGAGGCTGACGCCGCGGCAATGGCCCTCCTCATGCGCATCGGCAACATCCCGGAACCGGGAGTGCCGGCCGGCGGCGCCGATGACTACGCCGTCCTGAAGACGGTGGGGACACCTCGTGACTTCGCGAGCGAGGGCGTCGAGGTCGCCGATCACCTCGCGCTCGGCGAGGCGCTCCGCGCCATCGACATGGAGCGCGGCGCGAAAGTCTCCGGCTCACGCTTCTTTTTCCTCACCGGCGTTGGCGCCCGGCTTGAGCTGGCAATTCTCAACGCAGCGATGGATACGGCGTTGCGGTACGGCTTCTCGCCCATGATCACTCCGACGCTCGTGCGGCCCGAGACGATGTCGGGCACCGGCTTCTTGGGCCAGCACGCGGACGAGATCTACTACCTCGAGCGCGATGAGCTCTACCTCACCGGCACGTCGGAGGTCGCGCTCGCGGGCTATCACGCGGATGAGATTGTCGACCTGTCCGACGGGCCTTTGCGCTACGCGGGCTGGAGTGCCTGCTACCGCCGAGAGGCAGGGTCGGCGGGCCGCGACACCCGCGGCATCATCCGTGTGCACCAGTTCCACAAGGTGGAGATGTTCGCCTTCACGCGCCCAGCCGACGCCGCTGCCGAGCACGAGCGCTTCCTCTCGATCGAGGAGGAGTTCCTCCAAGGACTCGAACTGCCGTACCGCGTGATCGACACCGCCGCGGGCGACCTCGGTTCGAGCGCGGCCCGCAAGTTCGACTGCGAGGCGTGGCTGCCCAGCCAGGAACGGTGGCTCGAAGTGACGTCAACGTCCAACTGCACGACGTTCCAAGCGCGCCGTTTGGGAGTGCGCGAGCGTGTCGAGAAGGGCACGCAGCCTGTTGCGACGATCAACGGCACCATTGGCACCACCCGCTGGATTGTCCCCTTGCTTGAAAACCACCAGCAGGCCGATGGCTCCATCTATGTGCCAGCACCACTGCGTCCGTACTTAGGCGGTCTCGAGGTGCTTGAGCCGGTCGGCTAAAGGGGACGAGTTCACGCAATCGTCACCCGCCGATTGGACGGCGCGTCACCCCCGCGTCGTAAGGTCAGTGCATGGCCTTTCTACCCGAGCACGTCGCGACCTCGCTCGGCGATGATGAGTGGCGCCTCGTCGGTCTCGATATCGACGGCACCCTCATGCACTGGGGCGGGGACATTTCCGAGCCGGTTGCCAATGCAATCTCCGAGGCACGGATGAGCCGCAATCACGTGGTGCTCGCCACTGGCCGCAACATTCTTGCGACAGTGCCGGTGGCGCATCGCTTGGGCATCAAGCGCGGTTACGTCGTGTGCTCCAACGGAGCGTTGACGCTACGGCTCAATCCTGCTGCCAAGAACGGTTACGACGTTGTCGAAACCGTCACTTTTGATCCGGCAGCGGTCTTGGCCGCCATCCGCGAGGAATTGCCCGACGCTCTTGTCGCGGTGGAGGACCTCGGCACCGGCTTCCGGGTCACGCGGCCCTTCCCCATGGGCGAGTTGACGGGCGAGCAGCGCGTCGTCAGTTTTGATGATCTTGCGGCCCACCCCGTCACTCGCGTTGTCATCCGGGCGCCCGGTGCCGAGGTGAGCCATTTCGACAGCATCGTCGAACGCCTTGGCCTCACCGACGTCACGTATGCCGTCGGGTACACCGCCTGGCTTGACCTCACCCCGCCTGGGGTGACCAAAGCGTCGGCGCTTGAGCGGATTCGCCAGCAACTTGGCGTCCGGCCGGAACACACTGTTGCCGTGGGAGATGGCAACAACGACGTCGATATGCTGCGCTGGGCCGCCCGTTCCTACGCGATGGCAAATGCGCCAGAACATGTCTCCGCTGCCGCGAAGGCACGAATTGGGCACGTCGAGGAGGACGGCGTCCTTGAGGTGCTCGAGTCACTGATTGACCCGGCGAGGGTGGCGATTTAGCCATGGTGGCGATCTAGCGATGGTTGCAGAGCAGGCAGCCCATCGTCGTTGGCTGGACGACGAGGGGGCGCGCCTGCTCGATTTCGCCGAGGCAAGCGCGATTGACGGTGGCTTCGGTTGGCTCGATGAGCGCGGCAATGTGGACCGTGAGCGCGGGATCGAGATGTGGATCACGGCGCGGATGACGCATTGCTTTGCGCTCGCGCATTTGCGTGGCCGCTCTGGTGCGCTCGACCTTGTCAGTCATGGAATGGCGGCGCTGCTTGGGCCGCTGCGTGACCACGACAATGGCGGCTGGTTCGCCCGCGTTGGCGGCAGTGAAGGCGGCGATCACACCAAGGCCTTCTACGCCCACGCATTTGCGATTCTCGCCGCGTCATCCGCAACGGCCGCTGGCCATCCCGATGGTCGGTATGTGCTCGACCACGCCCTTGAGATAGTTGACGAGCACTTCTGGGACGAAGCTGCGTCACTTGGACGCGAGTCGTTTTCTCCCACGTGGGACCACAGCGAGGATTACCGCGGTGTCAACGCGAACATGCATGCGGTGGAGGCCTACCTCGCCGCGGCCGATGTGACGGGCCGGGAGGAGCCGCTTCGCCGCGCGATCGCCATCACCGCCCGTGTGATCGAGGGCTTTGCCCGTGGGCATGCGTGGTTGCTCCCCGAGCACTACACCGAGGAGTGGGAGCCTGTTCTCGACTACAACCGCAGTAATCCGGCACATCCCTTCCGCCCCTACGGCGTCACCATCGGCCATCTCCTTGAATGGTCTCGCCTTGTGCTCAACGTGGAGGCCGCCGCAAAGCGCGCGGGTCTCGATGCACCGTCCTGGGCGCTCCCGGCCGCGAAGGCGTTGTATCGCACGGCAGTTGGCGCGGGCTGGGCGGCCGATGGCGCACCCGGCTTTGTCTACACGGTCGACTTTGACAGGCGCCCAGTGGTGACGGAACGGATGCACTGGGTGGTAGCCGAGGCAATCGGTGCGGCTGTCGCGCTGTGGCAACGCACGGGTGAATATGTGTACAGCAATGACTACGTTGCATGGTGGGACTACGCCCGTGAATTCCTTCTTGACGGCGAGCACGGCTCGTGGAGGCACGAGCTTGACGCGAATGGCACACCATCCCGTACGGTGTGGCGCGGCAAGCCCGATATCTATCACGCGTATCAGGCGACGCTGTTTGTCCAGCTTCCCCTCAGCCCCAGTCTTGCTACTGCGCTGCGTGACGTGTCGGTGTGAGGACAATCTTCCCGAAGACGTCACCAGCGCGCAGCGCCGCGTGAGCGTCGTTGGCGTTTTCAAAAGGCATCGCCGCGTGAATGACGGGCGCCACGGCTGACGGCACCAGGGGCCACACGTCGCGCCGCACACCGCTGAGGATGTCGGCGCGCTCGTGGTGAGGGCGTGCGCGCAAGAGCGTGCCGGTGATTGTCCCCCAGCGCCCCATCAATGCGGCGAGGTCGAGACGGGCCTGTGAGCCGCCCTGACGGCCAATGATCGCGAGTGTCCCGTGGGGAGCGAGCGCGGCAAGATTCTGTGCGAGGTAGTCCGCGCCCACGACGTCGAGAATGATGTCCGCCCCGCCCTCGGCAGCGACGATCGGCGCGAAGTCGTCGGTGGTGTAGTCGATCGCGATTTCGGCTCCGAGCTCATCACGGCAACGCGCAGTGCGTTCTGGACCTCGGGCAGTCGTGACAACGCGCATGCCAAGCGCGCGTCCAATTTGGATCGCCACGCTGCCCACGCCGCCCGAGCCACCGTGCACGAGGAGCGTGCCACCGTGACTGAGCGCGTATGGCGCGATATTCGACCATGCGGTGCAGGCGGCTTCCACAAGTCCACCCGCCGCGATGAGGTCGAGCCCCTCCGGCACCGGCAGCACTAAGTCCGCAGGGACAGCGATCGCCTCCGCATAACCCCCGCCGCCCACGAGAGCACACACCCTGTCACCGGGGCGGAACTCAGCGACCCCGTCACCGCATTCGGACACGATGCCTGCTACCTCTAGGCCGGGCCACTGCGGCCATTCAGGCGGCGACGGATACTCACCCCGCACCTGGAGCAGATCGGCGCGATTGACCCCTGCCGAGTGGACATCGATGATGACGTCGCCGGGCGCGGGACGGGGTCGGTCAACCTCGATGACAGCAAGGCCCGGGCGCGAAGAGGAGTCATCTACGGCAATGGCTCGCATGGTGGCACCCGACTTTCCCCGTCATAGTTGAACAGGTTCACTGTCTCATGATGCATCTCCACGGAAGGCAGGCTCATGTCACAGCGGCAACATGCCGATAGCACGAGCGTCCGAGCGTCCATCTGCATGATGTCGCGGTCTGGGAGTCAGATTCGGGCAGCACGAGGGAGAGGTTGATGCTCCAGAGGCTGAGTATCCGTGGCAAGTTGCTCGCGGTTGTGGCGGTGCCGACAATCGTGCTGCTTCTTGCGACCGCAATCGTCGTGTGGAACGCCGCGACAAACTTCTCCTCAGCGCGCAATGTGAGCCAACTCGTCGGCGTTGTGGAGAGGGCCGCGCCGCTCGTCGAGAACCTCGAAGTTGAACGCGCAACGGTGTCGCGTTACCTGCGCACCCTCACCGACGGAAACAACAAATTTGTCACGGCACGCACAAGCACACGCACCACTGTGGCCGGATTTGTCAGCGCCTCGCTCGAGCAGCCCGAATACGCACCCTTTGCCGAAGCGATCAACTCAATCGCCGGAAGCAATGACCGCGCCGATGGGCTTGACGCTGTGCGCGCGCACGCGCGCGCGCCCCCCCATAA
>JAEYOR010000019.1 GCA_023411615.1 Actinomycetes bacterium | reverse complement strand
TCGCCGTGTTGGGCGGCCACGCGCCTTGAGGCGTCATCGATCAAACGTGCCGACGTTGGGGTCGGGCATGCGCATCAGACCGGCCGACGTTGGGGCCGCGAGTGCGCACAAAACGCGCCGACGTTGGGGCCAGGCAGGCGTGTCAGCGAGACGACGCGCCGGCTGACTGGCGGCGTCGGCCGTTCGCGGCAGCGCGGTACTGATTGCCGGCGTTGCGCTGCCCGCTGGCGCTGCTGCCATTGCGCTGCTGCCCGCCGGCGCTGCTGCCATTGCGCTGTTGCCCGCCGGCGCTGCTTGCACTACGACCGTGCCCGGTAGCACTGCGAAGCTGCCCGCTGGCACTTCGGCCCTGCCCACCGCCAGAGCGAACCGGTGCGCCCGAACGCCCACCGGAGCCACGGCGTCGGCCGCCTCCCCCACGGGCAGGCTCGAGCACCTCTGGTGCAACGATGCGGTGGGGCGCGACGTCACCGACGAGGTCGGACACCACACCCGACTGTGCATTGACGGTCTGCGGCCGCACACCGATCTGCGCTTTGCGAAGCAAATGGGCGGTCTCGCGCTGCTGCTCAGGCAGCACGACGGTCACGACGTCTCCCGCAGACCCCGCGCGGGCGGTGCGCCCCGAGCGGTGCAGATACGCCTTGTGCTCGGCCGGCGGATCAACGTGCACCACAAGCTCAACGCCATCGACATGCACGCCACGCGCAGCAACGTCCGTAGCAACGAGCACCCGGTGGCTGTCGCCGCCAAAGAGCGCCAGGTTACGGTCCCTTTGACGTTGCGACAGATTTCCGTGGAGGTCCACCGCAGGGATGCCCGCAGCAGTGAGGTTCGCGGCAAGCTTTTTTGCCTGGTGCTTAGTGCGCGTGAACAGAATGCGCCGTCCCATGCCAGACGCGAGGGCCTCGACCACTTGGCGCTTCGCCTCGCTTCCGTTGACGTGGAACACATGGTGGGTCATCGCCTCAACGGGACCGTCCGCTTCCTTGACCGCATGCATGACGGGCTCGTGAAGGAAGCGCCGGACCAGCTTGTCGACGCCGTTGTCCAAGGTGGCAGAGAACAGGAGTCGCTGGCCGCGCGCGGGGGTCGCCTCCATGATGCGGGTGACGCCAGGCAGGAAGCCGAGATCGGCCATGTGGTCCGCCTCGTCGAGCACCGTGATCTCAACGGCATCAAGACGCACGTGACGCTGCCGCATGAGGTCCTCAAGGCGACCGGGGCATGCCACCACAATGTCGACACCAGCACGTAGATCACGCTCTTGGCGCTGTTGACTGACACCGCCAAAGATTGTGGCGGTGCGAAGGCCGTATGCCGCCGCGAGAGGGGAAATGACCGCATCAATCTGCGTGGCGAGTTCACGCGTGGGTGCGAGCACGAGAGCGCGGGGCTGCCCAGGGCGAGCCCGGCCACCGGCGCGACCGAGGCGCGCCACGAGCGGAATCGAGAACGCGAGGGTCTTACCCGAACCAGTGCGGCCCCGGCCGAGCACATCCCGGCCTGCGAGAGTGTCCGGAAGAGTGTCTTCCTGAATGGGGAATGCCAGTGACTTGCCCTCGCGGTCGAGGACGTCGGTCAAAGGGGTGGGCACGCCGAGATCGGCGAAGGACAAAGACATGAGTGCCTTTCGGGCAACAGTCGGCGCAGGGCGCGCTAAGGCTCCAAGCCGGTACCGACAGTGGTGGCGAATCGCGGAGGTTTCCGCGCTCGTTCGCCGAAGAGAATTTCTACGAGCCGCACTTATCGAGCCTGTGCTCGGGGCGGCGAGAAGGAGAAGCAATCCGCGACGTCGGAACACTCAATGGCGTTCCACAAGGGTCAAGCGTAGCAGGCCAGACCGTCTCATCCGTTGGCACGCACGGCACCGTGCGTCCAAGCGTGACGTATGCCAAACACGCGCCGCACCGCCCTACGCTGATCTCATGTCATCGCCGACACCATCGCTCTTACCCACGCAGCGGCCCCTCACTGAGGCCGAACTTCGCGAACTTCTTGACCCGCTCGGCACCGTCACACGACACGAACTGCTGTCCGGCGGCACGTTCTCTGCGGTGCAGGCGGCCACGCTTACCGACGGGACGGACGTGGTGGTGAAGACGTCGGTTCCCGAGCGCGCACTGCCCGACGGTCGCACGCCGCTCCTCACATACGAGCACGACATGCTCCGGTCCGAACACAACATGCTCCAACGGCTTGCCAACGTGTCAGGCGTCCCCGCTCCCCTGGTCCTGCACAGCGACTTCTCGCGACGCATTGCCGAGGTGGATGCGGTGGTGATGACCCGGGTGCCGGGAACCCCATGGGACACCGTCGCGGACCAGATGTCGCGCGAGGCAAACGACAGAGCCTGGCAACAGGTGGGCGAGATTGTCGCCGCAATGCAGACGGTGACGGGCGAACGCTTCGGCTACCCCGCGCGGGACTTTGCCTTGGGTGCGGCAACGTGGCCCGAGTTCATCGACGCGCTGGTTGCCGCAGCCGTGGCCGACGCTGCCGAGTGGGACGTCGACATCGAGCCGGCGCGGTTGCTGGCGGCAGTCGAAGCGGTGCGGCCGTACCTCGACGAGGTCACCGAGCCACGTCTCGTTCACAACGACTTGTGGCCGGGCAACGTGCTGCTCGACCCAGCGACGGGCGAGGTATTTGGAGTGGTCGACTTCGAGAGAGCGCTCCTTGGTGACCCACTTCAAGATCTCTGTGGCTCCGAGTCAATGAACACGGGCCGCAATGATCCCGCCTACGTGGCGGGGTACGTGGCAGCCGGCGGAGCAAACCGCTGGGATGGCGCGGCAACGACTGCATCGGGACTTGATCCGGCAGCGCATGCGCGGCTGACCCTCTATCGCCTGTGGGCGATGTCCGTGCAGTTCACGGAGATTGTGCCGCGTGGATTCTCGGGCGAGTGGGTGACGGGGCATCGCGCGACGATCCTTGCGAACCGCGCAGAGCTGTTCAACCAACTCGGTGTCTAGAAGAGTCTCGGTGCGATCGGTTCCGATGCACTCACGGCGGGAGCGACGTGGTCCCGTTTCCACTCGCCATTCGCGTTCCGCGTGGTGATCGTCGACAAGGCGTCGTCCTCATAACGGGCCAAGCCATGCCGACGGATGAGCGGTTTGATACGTGCCGCGAGCGCATCGCGGTACGAGCGCGGTGCGTAGGCACCGTCCCCATAAAGCGCTCGATACTGTGGCACGAGCTGAGGATGCTCCCGCGCCAGCCACTTTGCGTACCACTCCTTGACGCCGGGCCGCAGATGAAGTGAGGAATAGGACACTGAACGCGCCCCAGCGTCGGCGATGCGCGCAAGCGCCGCATCGATATGCGCCTCACTATCGGTGAGAAACGGCAAGAGGGGCATGAGGAAGACGCCGACGCTGAATCCGGCCTCGGCAGCGGCGCGCACGGTAGCGAGGCGTGCGGCGGCGGTTGGCGTGCCGGGTTCGACGGACTGCTGGATGGCGTCGTCGAATATGGCGATCGACATGGCGAGGTGAACGTCGATCGACTTGGCGGTATCACTGAGAAGGGGCAGATCCCGACGCAACAAGGTGCCTTTGGTGAGGATCGAGAAGGGTGTGCCAGCGTCGGCAAGTGCCGCGATGATCCCCGGCATCAGGTGATACCGGCCCTCCGCGCGTTGATATGGGTCCGTGTTGGTCCCGAGTGCGACGTGGTCTCGCTTCCACGACGGCCGCGCGAGCTCGCGCGTGAGCACCTCAACCACATTCACCTTGACGATCAGTTGGCTGTCGAAGTCTCGGCCCGCGTCAAGGTCGAGGTACGTGTGTGATGAGCGCGCAAAGCAGTACACGCATGCGTGGGAGCAGCCCCGATATGGATTGATGGTCCAGCCGAAGGGCACCGCGGCGCCCGGTTGCTGGCGATTGAGCGCAGATTTTGCCGCCACCTCATGAAAGGTGATCCCCGCGAACTCGGGGGTGCGGACCGAGCGGATCAGAGTGTTGAGGCGGGCGAGTCCCGGGAGCGTGCCACCCTGCTCCACCTCGAGCATTTGTCCCTGCCACCGCATAAAGGTATTCGAACATGTGTTCGATTCTCGGTCAAGCGGGCATCCCCATGACGCGACTAGTTCCCTCGCATCCCTCAACAGGCCTGACGGAGAGCCTCTTCGTAAACGTGCTTGTCCTCGGCCGTGAAGCAGCAGAAGATCACATCGTGAACTGAGGCGGCGACACGCAACGCCGCTTTCACTTCGCGGACGGCGATGCGCGCCGCCACCTCGACGGGAAAGCCGTAGGCACCCGTCGAGATTGAGGGGAAGGCGATGTCGCGGACGCCCAAGCCTTCCGCGACGGCCATTGCCGAGCGATAACACTGCGCGAGCGCGACTGCCTCGCCATCGGTGCCGCCGCGCCAGATGGGTCCCACCGCGTGGATCACCCAGGGGGCCGGCAGGTTGTAACCGCGAGTGGCCTTTGCATGACCGACGTCGCAACCACCAAGAGCGCGGCATTCGGCGTCAAGTGCAGGGCCCGCGGCATGGTGAATAGCGCCGTCAACTCCCCCGCCGCCGCTGAGCGACGGGTTCGCGGCATTCACAATCGCGTCGACAGCGAGCGTTGTGATGTCGGCTCGCGCGGCTCTGAGCGTCGCCATTTCTTTACGGTACGCCGGGGTGGCGGCATAAGAGCAGACGGCCGACGCTACAACCACTTGGCTTTGCGGAAAATCGTCCACAATCCGAGCGCAAGTCCGGCCATAAGTCCTAGTGAGAGGGGATATCCGAGGAGCCAATGGAGTTCTGGCATGTGCCGGAAGTTCATTCCGTAGATCGACCCGATGAGAGACGGCGCATACAGAACAGCGGCCCATGCCGAGATCTTCTTGGTCTGATCGTTCTGCTTGATGCTGATCTCGGTTTGATGCTGGGTCACCACTGCCAGGTGGGTGTTGAGGGCGTTTTCAAGGATGGAACGGTAAGTCTCGACACGTTCGGCCGTGCGGAGGGCGTGGTCGTGAACAGTGCGGTAAAGCCTGCGGAGTTCCTCATCGAGATCATTCTCGCGCGCCCTGACTCGGATCTGATCGAGAACATCCACGAGTGGTCGCGCTGACCGTTCAACGGCGGTCACTTCCCGGTGCAGATCGTAGATCTCGCGTGCGATTGTGGTCCGCGAGTCCTCGTCAAAGACGTCGTCTTCGATCCTTGTGATGTCCTCTTCGAGTTCACGGGTCACGGGCGCGTACGTGTCCACAATCTCGTCGAGCACGATGTACAGCGCGGCGTCAGGACCGAGCCGCACCATGTCCGACTCGTCATCAAGGCGGCCGCGGACAGCATCCAACTGAGAGGCGTTGTCAAAGGTGAGGGCGATGAGCGCGGTCTTGGTGTGGAAGATGTGGATGTCGCTGAACACGACCTCTTCGGTGGCTTCCTCGTAACGCACCGCGCGCGCCACGCACGCGAGCCCGTCCCCATAGCGCTCAATCTTTGAACGCTGGTCTCTCTCGAGCGCGTCCTCGATCGCGAGCACGTGAACGCCGAACACCTCTTGCACCCGGCGCAACTCCTCTTCGGACGGTGCGTCAAGATGAAGCCACACAAAGCTCTTGCCGGGCTTGAGGTGTGTGGCAATACCGTCGAGGTCGTCGACATCGACTGCGTGCTTTCCGGCCACATAGACGGCGCCATTGACTACGCTCACCGGTCCTCCTCGCCTCGTTACCTGAATGCGGGCCTCCTCAAGCATGGACCCGAATGGCGCGAGGCGGGACGTGGCGCGCGGCGCGTGTGGTGGGACCAGCGTCGGCGGCAAGCACCGCAGGGATGGGGCAAGATGGCAAGAAAGGAGGCCCCATGACCGACGACTGGCAGCGCCGCAAGAATGAACGCCCGCGTGAGGACTCCACGCGGAGCGAACTTGAGAAGATGCGCGCCGACGATTGGTTCAAGTACCGCGCGGGGCCCGAACTCGTGGAATTGCAGCGCGTGACGCTCGCAGTGTGCCGCGAGGTCAGCGCTCGCTACCACGAGGATCCGGAGCACCACACGGAGGCCTTTGGGTCGATGCTCCATGCGTGCGGGCCCGGGCTGGATATCCGCCCGCCGATCTCAATCGAGTACGCGGAGCGCGTCTCCATTGGTGCGAACGTGTTCATCAACGCGGACTTCCAGGCGATCGGTTCCGGGCGGATCACCATTGGCAACAACGTCCTCATTGGACCGGGGGCGCGTTTCTACACACCTAACCATTCCCTTGATGTCGACTTGCGGCGCGAGGGCTGGGAGATCGGCCTGCCCATCACCGTTGAGGACGACGTGTGGTTCGGCGGTTCGGTTGTGGTGTGCCCCGGCGTGACGATTGGTCGCGGCGCGGTGGTGGGCGCGGGGTCCGTTGTCACCAAGGATGTGCCGCCTCGCGTTGTGGTGGCGGGCAACCCTGCCCGCGTGGTCCGCGAGCTCTAGCCGACGCAGGCGAGCGTTGTCGACGTTTCGCGCAGTTCACCTGTGGGGCGGCGGCGACGCCGGATCGCGCGATCGCATTCAGCTGACGACTTCGCGTTCGCGCGTGCGGCGACCGATTCTTTCCGATCCCATCCACGCCGCAACAAAGGCGCCGACCACGATGAGGATGTCGCCCACGCTGAAGGTGTTGGCGAAGGGCAACGGTTGGGGCCAGGCCCAATAATCTCCTAGCCACGGGAGCACGGGATCGTCGAGGACAGCCGAGTTGGCGAAGTCGAGACCGTGATCGACGCCAGCGGCCTCGGCAGCTTCGCGCCGTGCGGGCAACGTGCCACCGTTGAGGGCAATGACAACTCCGTTGATGAGCGCACCTGCCCCGACGAACCACACGCCGGCGATCGTCCGATTCATCCAGAGGAACGCCCCTGCCGCGACGTAGGTGAGGACGTGAAGTACTGGACCAACGCCGTCGGGAAGGTCAAGTTTGAAGACGAGGGCCTGGAAGACGAGGACGGCCCATACGAGAGCAGGCCACCGCCATCGGTGAGTCAGCAAGCCTGCGGGCCACCGCCCTGCGATGAGCGGCGAGGCGAGCCCGATGGCACAACACACGACAACGAGCACTCTTATGTGTCCTTCGCGATCGCGGCGGCGTGTCGCTCCTGCTCAAGGTGTTGAGTCATTGTGTCGACCTCGAGCGGGCGACCAAGGTGATATCCCTGACCGATCACGCCGGGGTGCTGGCGGAGTACCTCGGTGGTCTCTTCATCCTCAACGCCTTCCGCAACGACGCGAAGGCCGAGTTCGAGGGCGAGCGAGATGGTCGAGCGGACGATGATGCGGTCATGGTCATCTGTGCGGACATTGCTGACGAATGAGCGGTCGATCTTGAGCTCATCGATTTCGAGCCGCTTGAGGTAACTGAGCGATGCATTTCCTGTGCCGTAGTCGTCAATCGACACCTCGACGCCGAGTTCGCGCAGGGACCGGATGACCGTGTCGGCGCGCGAAGGGTCAGAGAGGATGCCCGTTTCCGTCACCTCAAGAACGAGCCTTTCGAGAGGCACGCCATGGCGAATCGCCGCGTCCCAGACGTTGTCGGGCAGGGCGAGGTCCGAGAGGTGGCGTGCGGAGAGGTTGATCGCGATGCGGATGTCATGGCCCGCGTCTCGCCAGATCCGGGCTTGCCGAAGTGCTGAGTGAAGGACATACGTGGTGAGGTGGAAGATCACGCCGGAGTTCTCGGCGAGCGGGATGAACTCGTCTGGCGGGACGAGGCCGCGTTCGGGGTGATGCCACCGGACAAGCGCTTCGATTCCTACCGTGCGGTTGGTGACGAGGTCGACTTGAGGCTGATACACGAGTTGAAGTTGGTCCTCATCGATCGCGGCGCGCAGTTCCGCGAGAATCTTCAACTTCTCAACCGAGTTCACGTCGAGTTCTGGAGAGAACACGGTGATGCGGTCACGCTCAACCTTTGCCTGGTAAAGGGCTATATCCGCGTTCTTCATGAGCGTCGCGACGTCATTGCCGTGCTGCGGTGCGAGCGCAATGCCGACGCTGGCGCGGACGAGGAGGTCGAGGTGATCAACGGGCATCGGGCTATCGAAGGTCATTGCAAGGTCGTGTGCGGCTTGGCGCACGTCGCCGAGATTGCCCTCGATGACCACCGCGAATTCGTCGCCGCCGAGGCGGTGGATTGACGCGCCATGTGGGGCTGCTGCCGAGAGTCTCTCCGCGACGACGCAGAGGATCTTGTCGCCAACTGGATGACCAAGGGCATCGTTGATGTGCTTGAAGTGGTCGAGGTCGAAGACGAGCAGTGCTGGCGCGAGGTGGCCGTCCGAACGCTGATAGTCCTCAAGTGCTCGGTTGAGCACGTAGGCGAGCTTTGTTCGATTTCCAAGGCCGGTGAGCTGATCATGGACGGCATCGCGGGCGTGGCGGGCGGACGCCGCGGCGAAGAAGTGCGCAGCGACGACGGGCGCGGCGAGAAGCAAGAGCGCTCCGAGGCCCTCTGCCGTGATGAGGGCCGCGATGGCACCCACGCTGAGAAGCACGATGTTAACGACGAGGTAGTCGCGCACATCTTCTCGTATGACTTCGCGAAATGTCCTCGACGTGACGATCGAGACCACGCCTGCAACCAAGCACCAATTCAAAGCGATCATGATTGCACCCGCTGCCAGGAGCGGAACGATGTGAGCAGCGTGTAGTGCCTCGCGGGGGCCGAATCTGTCGACTCCCGCAAAGGTGGCAAACGCGACGCCGCTGACAACGACACTGATCGCGTATTGGCCCGAATTGAACGCGAACTTCGCGGGGGATCGACGGTTGATGATGTCATCCGCGATGCTCGCTACCAATTGAACGCATACGGCAACCGCGATTCCAGACACTGCAAGCAAGGCGAGCACGAAGGGTGCCGATGCCGAGAGAGACCGAATCTGGCCGTCGATGCTCACGATGCGGACGGGCACAACCTCGCCAACAATGGCGGCGATGATCAAGAAAGCGATGGCCCAACGCGATTCGACGCTGATCGCATCCGCCCAAGGTGTGAGGAATGCGACGGTCCCGAGAGCCACGAGACCCAAGAAGGCAATAGACCCGATGAACGGGAAGAGACGCGCGGGTGGCGTCATCAGAAGATGCTCACGTCACCCGCGCG